>CAZYVL010000091.1:5883-9996 GCA_964651005.1 uncultured Chthoniobacteraceae bacterium
AGTATTGACAATCGAAAAATTGATCACAGGTTGATGCGATGCCAAGACAGCCGCGAATAGACCGCGAATAGAATATGAGGGAGCGATCTACCACGTGATGAATCGTGGCTACAGAATCTGGAGCCACGGAGCAATCCGCGATTACTGAAAGGACACGAGACAAAGAACCGATTGTATGCCCGCTTTCCCTCGTTTTTTCAAACTGATCCCGCTTCTGGCGGTCGGTGTGGCGGCGGTTTGGGTTTGGCGGGGGGATTCCGCCCGGCGCGACGAGGTGATTTCCGGGACGATGGAGGTCGATGAGGTGCATGTCGCCTCGCGCTATGGCGGGCGGATTGAAAAGCTGACGTTTCGCGAAGGCGATTGGCTCAAGCCGGGCGATGTGATCGCGGAACTCGACGCCGCCGAACTCCAGGCGCGCCGCGATCTGGCTGCCGCCCGGCTCGAAGAACTGGAGAAGGGACCGCGCGAGGCGGAGATCGAGGCGGGACGGCGGGAGTGGGAATCGATCCAGGCGCAGCTTGTCTTCGCCGAGGCGGACGCGAAGCGCAGCGAGGAACTCTCCCGGCAGAAGGCGGTCTCCTCCTCCGAGGCGGAGCGGGCAGAGAGCGTCGCCAACGCGTTGCGCAAGAGTGCGGAGGCAGCCCGCTTCCGTTACGAACTCCTGCGCGAAGGCACCCGGCCCGAACAAATCCGGCAGGCGCGCGCGCAGCTTGCCGAGATCGAGGCGCAGCTTGCGGAAATGCGGATCGCCGCCCCGGCGAAGTCCGTCCTGGAGGTGCTCAGTGTCAAGGTGGGCGACGTCGTGCCGCCGAACCGGGAGATCGCCACGCTGATCCTGCCCGACTCGCTCTGGATGCGCGTCTACGTGCCCGCCCCGTGGCTCGGCCGGATCGCCCTCGGGCAGAAGGTGGGCCTGCGGGTGGACGGGGAGGGGGACCGCGAGTTTCAGGGAGAGGTGGAGCAGATCAATCGCGTCGCGGAGTTTACGCCGCGCAATGTGCAGACCCCGGGGGAGCGGATGCGGCAGGTATTCGGCGTGAAGCTCCGCTTCGACAACGCCGACGGAGCACTGCGCGCCGGGATGTCGGGAGAGGTGCGCTTCTCCCCCCTCTCCCCGCGGGAAGAGAAGGAGACGCGGAGATGAAACCGGCTTCCGCCGCCGCTGCTGCGGCTGCCAGCGCACCCGTCCCTGCCGCTCCCATCGCCGCCGCCGCTGCCGGTCCGATGATCGAGTGCGACGGGTTGACGCGGCGTTTCGGCGCCTTCACGGCGGTCGATGGCGTCAGCTTTTCCGTCGCGCACGGGGCGATCTTTGGCTTCCTGGGGCCGAACGGCTCGGGCAAATCGACCGTCATCCGGATGCTCTGCGGCATCCTCGCGCCGACGGAGGGGAGCGCCCGGATCGACGGCCTCGATGTCGCCACCCGGAGCGCGGAGCTGAAGGGGACCATCGGCTACATGTCGCAGAAATTTTCGCTCTACGACGAGCTGACCACGGACGAAAACCTCGTCTTCTACGGCAAGCTCTACGGCCTCGGGCGGGAGAAGCTCCGGCGCCGCTACGAGGAGCTCGTTGGCCTCACCCACCTGGAGCCATACCTGCGCCGCCGCGCGGGGCTGCTCTCCGGCGGCTGGCGGCAGCGGCTGGCGATGGCATGCGCTCTGATGCACGAGCCGCGCGTCCTTTTCCTCGACGAGCCGACCGCTGGGATCGACCCGGTTGCGCGGCGTGAGCTTTGGGATCTGCTCTTCGAGTTCTCCGGCCGGGGCATGACGCTCTTCGTCACGACGCACTACATGGACGAGGCCGAGCGATGCTCACACGTCGGCTATATCCATCTTTCGCGCCTGATCGTCTGCGGCGTGCCCGACACGCTCAAGAAGATGCCCGAAGTGAACCCCCCGGGCACGCGCCGCCTCGACGTAACGTGCGACCATGTAACGGCGGGGCTTCAGGCATTGCGCCACCGCCGGGGGATCGAAACCGCAACGATCTTTGGCCAGTCGATGCATCTGCTGGTGGACGAGCGCGTGGATGACGGGCAGATCCGCTCCTGGCTCGCCGGGGCCGGGATAAACTGCGCGGAGATCCGCGCCATCCCGCCGTCGCTGGAGGATGTTTTCGTCGCGTTGACCGCGCGCTGCAACGCGTAGCGATTCCAGGGTTTGACTGGCACTGAAACCGAGGGCGTGGCACGATGGTAGAGAAGGAAGGGCACGCGCGCCCCGCGTTGGTCCCCCTGTTTTCCCGCGTTTGCCCCCCGCATTCTTCTCCCATTTGTCTCACAACCCCCGTCCGCAACCCACCTCTTCAATGACCCGCTCCCTGTTGCTCAAGCTCCGGCGACGGCTCATGGCCCAGGTTTTTGCCGAGGCCGCCGCCTGGGTGGCGCTCCCGGTTGCGCTCGGCGCGGCTGGTCTGGCGGCGTTCGGGCCGCGTCTTTCCGCTGTGCAGACGGGTGCGCTGGCAGGAGCGGCAGCGGTCTTGGTCGCCCTCGTGGCCGCCCTCTGGACATTGTGGCGGCGTCCCTCTCTGCGCGAAGTCGCGGCAAGGCTCGACCACGACGCCGCGACGCGCGACCGCTTCGCCACCGCGCTCGCCTTCGGGAGCGGGCAAGCGGGCGAGCAGGAAAACGGAAGAGGGAACCCCGGGGCAGCGACCCCGTTGCAGCGCGCCGCCGTCGCGGAGTGCGAGGCGTTTCTGGCGCACTTCGATGGCCGCCGCTGGACGCCGTGGCGGATGCCGCGCGCGCTCCCGTGGTTTTGCGTGCCGCTGCTGGCGGCGGCTCTTTTTCAGCTCCCGGGCCGGTTTGCCTCTCCCGAGGCAGCGCACCGGGAGGCCGACCCCCGGGCGTTGAAAACCGCCGCGCGGCTCGAAGAGATCGCCACCCGGCTCGAAGAGAAACGGGAAAACCCGGAGACGATGAAAAAAGTCGCCGAAGCCCTCAAAAAAGGAGCGGAACATCTGCGCGCCGAAGCGCACGGCGCCGCGCCGGAGAAGGCCGTGCTGCGCGAGCTTTCCGAGATGGAGGAGACCTTGAAATCCGCCCAGGCGGGCCACGAAATGGCCGTGCTGGCGGATGCCCTGGAGGCGATGAAGCCGTCGCCAACCGCCGAGGAAGCCGCCGGAGCGCTCCGGCAGGGAGATGCGGGGGCCGCCGCGCGGAAGCTGGAGGAACTCGCCAGACAACTCGCAGAGAAAAGCGGAACCGCCGGGGAGCAGGAGCGGCTTGCGCGGATGGAAAAAGGGATGCAGCGCGCCGCGCGGGAGTTGGGAGAGCGTTCCGCGCTCGGCGCGGCGGCAGCCAAAGCCGCGGCAGCGGGGCAGCGGCACGACGCCAAGGGAGCCGGGGAGGCGATGAACGAGCTTGGCGAGGCGCTCCGGGCCTCCCGCTCCGCGCGAAGCGGTGGCGAGGGGCAGCCCTCGGAAACCTCCCGCGAGCTGGAAGCCCTCATCGCCGCCATGCGCGAGATGAAATCAGGCCAAAGCGAAAAGCCCGGGCAGGAGGGGGAATCCGCCCCCGGCAACGGTCGCCGGATGTTCGCCATGTCGCCGTCGGGCAAGGAAGGCCGGGGCGATCCGATGGCGGGCCTGGGCGAGAGCGCCTCTGGACAACCGGGGAGCGAGCATGACCAGGGGACAAAGAAATCCCCCTACGGCGCCGAGGGCGCACCCCCCGCCGCGCCGGAGATGCAGACGCAAATCCAGGGCCTGCTCGGCGAGGGGGAATCACTCCGGACGCTGCTCCCCTCCCAGCCCGGCGAGGAACCGGCCAAAACCGGCTACAAAGCCCTCTACGAAGCGGCAGCCCCGGCGGCGGAAGACGCGCTGGAAAAGGAAAACATCCCGCTTGGCTCGCGCCTCTTTGTAAAGAGATACTTCGAGTCGATCCGGCCCAAACCGTAGGGCAGTTTCGAATCCCCCTTCAAAGACCAGAACCCCCCCATTTTTCCCATGAGCAACCCCGAAGCCGACGCCGCCCAGTTTCGCGACCTCTTTTGCCGCATCCAGACCGAGCTTCAGAAGCGCATCGTCGGGCAGGGGGAGATCCTCGAAGGCGTGCTCACCGCGCTCTTCGCCGGTGGCCACGTCCTGCTCGAAGGCGTCCC
>CAZYVL010000092.1:0-9837 GCA_964651005.1 uncultured Chthoniobacteraceae bacterium
TTGTGGTGCACCCTCTGGGACTCGAACCCAGAACCTAGTGATTAAGAGTCACGTGCTCTACCAATTGAGCTAAGGATGCCCGTTTCAATGCCGTTACTGGCGAGGGGATGGAAAATGGCGGGAAGGCGACGGTTTGTCAACGGGTTCCGCGAAAAAATTACGCGCCCGTGGCCTCGCTGGCCGCCTCTTCCATGATTTCCGCCGCCTGGTGCCAGATTTCCTGTGGCAGCCCTGCGTCAGCGGCCGGGGCGATTTCCAGATGCCCCGGGTTCTTGATGCCGACGATGGCGCAGGTGACGCCCGGATGCGTCAAGACCCACCGGATCGCAAACTGCGCCACGGTCAGCCCGCACGCGTCGGCGAGCGGCTGGAGCCGCGCGACGCCACGCAGGATCGCCTCGAAGGCGGCACCCCGGAAGAGCGGCTCCCGCTGCCGTTGGTCGGTGAACGCCTGGCCGGGCTTGTATCGACCGCCCAAAAGTCCCCGGGCGAGCGGGGAGTAGACCAGCGTGCCGATTCCGTGCTCCATGCAGAACGGCAGCTCCCGTTTCTCGATCCCGCGCGCGAGCAGGCTGTATTTGGGCTGGAGCGTGGAGAGGGGGAAGTGGCGGCGGCACAGCGCCATCTGCTCCGGGTTCCAGTTGCTCACGCCGAACCAGCGGACCTTCCCTTCCCGCTTGAGCCGGGCGAACGCCTCGGCCACCGCCTCGGGCCGCATCAGCGCATCCCACGCATGGATCTGGTAGAGATCGATCCGGTCGGTTTTGAGCCGCCGCAGCGACGCTTCGCAGGCGCGCAGAATATAATCGTAACGCGTGTCGGGGTGCGAGTCGGCGGCGGTGATGTTCCAGTAGAACTTCGTCGCGATCACCCAGCGGTCGCGCGTTCCCGCGCGGTGCAGCGCCTCGCCGAGCGTGCTTTCCGAAAAGCCGTCGCCATACACATCGGCGGTATCGACGAAATTGATGCCGCGATCGAGCGCGGCCCCGAGCGCCTCCCGCCACGGCTCGATCGGCAGGTCGCCCCAGAACCGGGGCGAGAGCTGCCAGGTGCCAAAACAGATGCGGGAAACGTGCAGGTCGGTGCAGCCGAGTTGGGTGGTTTGCATGGGGGCGATTCTATCTCCGACGCACGGTGCCCGCCAAGCCGCCCCGTGCCACGGGGGTTCCCCGGTTTCCCGAACGCGGCCCGGGGAGGAACATGGCGGAGGATTCCTCCCGGCCTCCGGTGCGGCGGCCCGCGAAGAAATGGCGGCAATGGCGGCAATCGAGATGAACCCAACCCCCGCCCAGGCAAAACTCGCCGGAAAGATCGCCCTCGTCACCGGGGGGAGCCAGGGGATCGGGCGTGCCATCGCCATCCGCCTCGCGCGGGAGGGCGCGGATGTCGCCATCGTCTACCGGAGCCACCCCGGCGGCGCGGCGGAAACCATCGCGCGGATCGAGGAGGAGGGCCGCATCGGGCTGGCGCTCCAGGCAGACCTGGCGGTGACGCGCGAGATTCCCCCGCTGCTGGAAAAAGCCGTGGAGCGTTTCGGCAAGATCGACATCCTCGTCAACAACGCCGGGCTGGAGCGGCAGGCGGCCTTCTGGGACGTGACCGAGGAGGACTACGACCGCGTGCTCGCCGTGAACCTCCGGGCGGTTTTCTTTACGACCCAGGCGTTTGTCCGCCAGATCAGGGCGGCTGGCCAATCGGGCCGGGCGGGTCAGTCAGGCTCGGCGGGCCGGGTCATCAACACCAGCTCGGTCCATGAGGATCTGCCGCTGCCCGGCTTCGCCCCGTACTGCGCCAGCAAGGGAGGGGTGCGGATGCTCACCCGCGATCTCGCCATCGAGCTGGCCCCGCTCGGCATCACCGTCAACAGCGTCGCCCCGGGGGCGATCCGCACGCCGATCAACACCCGCCTTCTGGAAGACAAGGAGAGGGCGGCGGCGCTCACGGCGCGGATTCCCCTCGGCCGCGTCGGCAGGCCGGAGGATGTCGCGGGCGCGGCGGCCTTCCTCGCCTCCGACGACGCGGCGTACATCACCGGCGTCACGCTCTTCGTGGACGGCGGCCTGCTCTGGAACTACCACGAGTAGCGCCCGCCAACGCCCGCCGCCTCTCTCTCCCGCGCCCTTCGCCCCTCCTCGCGCGCGGCCAACCTCCGCGCAATTCGTGTGGATTATTCCCGCCGATCCGTGTTTTCTTTCCGTGGGTCTCCGGTCCACGCCGGAGCCCCGCCTTGGACCCACACCCGGACCCACCCCCCACGATGAAAAACTATCCCACCCCGTGGCAGAAAAAAGTGATCTGGGCGTCGCTCACCGGCCTGGCCATTAACGCGATCGGCGTGCTGGCGGTTCTCCTGATCCTCGGGGCGGGGAAGGTGCTCGGGTTTTTGCAGCCGATCCTGATCCCCATCGCCGTCGCGGGGATTCTCGCCTACCTGCTCAACCCTGTTGTCAACAAGCTCGTCACCTGGCGCATGAAGCGGGGGTACGCCCTCGCCATCGTCTTCACGGTTGTCTTCGCGCTCCTCTTCGGGATCGGTTTTTGGGTGGTCCCGCAGATCTACCAGCAGAGCCTGACATTCGGCAAGGAGGTCCCCGAGCTGATCGCCAAGGGGAAACACGCCCTCGCCAAGCTCCAGACGCACTACGAACTCCACGGCAGTAATCCGTACGTCCACCAGGCCACGGAGTGGCTCCAGGCGCAGCTTCCGCTCCTGCCGCCCAAGATCTGGTCCTTCTTCACCAGCGGCCTCCAGGGGTTCCTCGGTGCGTTCGGCTTCCTGCTCGGGTTGATCGTCGTGCCGGTCTATCTTTACTTCTTCCTCTCCAACGCCACCTCCATCTCGGAACA
The DNA here is from genome assembly GCA_964651005.1 of uncultured Chthoniobacteraceae bacterium. Lineage (GTDB taxonomy): Bacteria > Verrucomicrobiota > Verrucomicrobiia > Chthoniobacterales > Chthoniobacteraceae > DATMFV01. Next base: position 2,848 of record CAZYVL010000092.1, read on the forward strand.
CTGGGGCGAGTACCTGCCGCTGCGCGCCTCGCCGCTCAAGGACGAGGTGGTCGATTGCCTCAACGAGATCAACAGCTACCTCATCGCGTTTTTCCGCGGGCAAATCCTTGTCACCATGATCGACGGCATCTTGCTGGCCGTCGCGCTGCTCATCATCCAGCTTCCCTTCGCGCTGCTCATCGGGCTGGCCGTCGCCGTTCTCCAGTTGATCCCGTACGTCGGCGTGCTCCTCTGCTGGATCCCCGCTGTCCTGATCGCCATCGCGCAGTTTCAGGACTGGCAGCACCCGCTGATGGTAACGGCGGTCTTTTTCGTCGTCACGAACCTCGACGGCCTTTTCATCGCCCCGCGCATCGTCGGAGATTCCGTCGGGCTGCATCCGATGACCATCATCGTCTCCGTCTTTGTCTGGTCGCTGCTGGTCGGGGGGCTTCTCGGCGCGCTGCTTGCGGTGCCGCTGACGGCGACGCTCAAGGTGCTCTTGCGCCGTTACGTCTGGCAGCGACAGTTCGGAGCGCCCCATCTCGTCCAGGCTGCCCCGGAGAGCGGGCCGCTCCCCTCGGACCCCACCACGCCAGGAACCCCATGAGCAATATGAGCAAACCACCCCTCGTCGTTCCCCGGATCAGCCGGCGGGAAATCCTCATCAGCGCCGCCGTCGCCCTTGTCGTCGTGCTCTTTTTCGGGCTGGGCCTCTTCAAGATGGGCGACCGGATCAAGGCCACCCAGCTAACCGGCGTCATCCAGACGAAGACCTTCACCCCCAAGGGGGAGGACCAGGTGACGTTCGGTAGCAAGGGGGTGCATGTCCGGCGGATCGAGGGCGAGTATGTCCTGGAGGTCCGCGTTGGAGAGAGGGAATACCTCGTCCCCGTGGAGAAAGAGGTTTACGAAGCGCGCAAGGTGGGCGAGCCGTTCCAGTTCGTCAATCCCGAGCCGGTGCAGTAGGAGCAGGGGCAAGGGTGCCGGGAAGGCAAAGAAACGCGCCGCCTGCCCCCGTAAGCCTCGTCCCAAATCTCTTGCACGATGCCGCGCCGCAACGGTTGCACGACGATTTCCGCCTCGCCATCGGCGGGGCGCTCAAGTCGTGGGCGGCCCCGCGTGCCGTTCCGTTGAAAAAAGGGGAGAAGCGGCTGGCGATCGCGGTGGAAGATCATCCCCTGGAGTATGCGCATTTTGAGGCTTGGGCTGCTCCGGCCGGGGCTTTTTGGGTGAGGTGGTATTGTCAGGCAGAGCCGCTTTCGAAGATTCGGGATCAGGAGCGCGATGCGGCCTGGGGCGGATGGCGCAATGCGCGGTTACACCTCCCCTTCCAGCAGGTCTGGCCGCTCCCGCCGTGTCTTCTCCACGGCCTTTTGCTGCCGCCACCGGGCGATCTCGGCGTGGTGCCCGCTCAAAAGGACATCCGGCACGCGCCAGCCGCGAAACTCCACGGGGCGGGTATAGTGCGGATATTCCAGCAACCCTTGCGCGAACGAATCGTCGGCGGCTGAGGCGGCGTCGCCCAGCACGCCCGGGATGAGCCGCACCACGGCGTCGGCCACCACGGCGGCGGCGAGCGCGCCGTTGGTAAGCACGTAATCGCCGATGGAAATCTCCTCATCGACCAGATGATCGAGCACCCGCTGGTCCACGCCTTCGTAATGGCCGCAGAGAAGGATCAGATGCTTTGCGTGGGCATACTGCGCGGCGAGCGGCTGCGAGAAACGGCGGCCCGCCGGAGACATCAGGATCACGCGGCTTTCCGGCGTGCGCAGCGCCTCGACCGCAGCGAAGATCGGCTCACACTTCATCACCATCCCCTGTCCGCCGCCGTACGGCGCGTCGTCGGTGATGAAATGCCGCCCCGGCGCCCAATCGCGCAGATTGTGCGCGCGCAGCACGGCCAGCCCCTTCTCCTGGGCGCGTTTCATCATGCTCTCGGCCAGAGCGCCTTCGCAGATTTTCGGAAAAAGAGTCAGGATGTCGATTCGCACCGCCTTGAGATAACGCGCAAACCCGTCTCTTGCAGCGAATTTTTGCGGGTTGTCACGGTCCGACCACTTTCTTAGGTTGCTCCCCGTGCCGCTCAAACCGCTCCGCTCCGCCCGTCGCCTCTTCGCGAAGGCGAGCCGGAAGCGCTCCGCCGGAGCGGGGAAACAGAAGAAATCTTCGGTCATCCTGAAGCTGCACTGGAAATGGCGGCTGCTGTTCCTTGGCGCGGTGGCGGGGTTGCTGGTTTGCGGCGTCTACGGCTTCTGGGCGTGCCTCTTCGATCTCGCCGAACTCAAGGCGATCCCGCAGCGCACCGTCGTCTACGATTACCGGGGGCAGGCATTCAGCCGTCTTTCCGGCGAGGACCGGGTGACGGTGCCGATCGCCCGGGTGTCGCCCTTTTTCATCAAGGCGCTGCTCGCGCGCGAAGACACCCGGTTTTATAGCCACCACGGCGTGGACCCGATCGGGATCGCCCGGGCCATCGTCCGCAACATCGCGCATGGCCGCGCCCGCGAGGGGGCCAGCACGCTTACCCAACAGCTCGCGCGCAATTCCTTCGCGCTGGGTGGGCGCAATCTGCACCGCAAAATCCTGGAAGCCTTCGTCGCCCTGCGGATCGAGATGAATCTTTCCAAGGAGGAAATCCTGGAGAGCTACATCAACCGCATCTACTTCGGCTCGGGCCACTGGGGCGTGGAGACCGCCAGCCTCGCCTACTTCGGCAAGCCGAGCGCGAAGCTGACGCTCTCCGAAGCCGCCGTGCTCGCCGGGTTGATCCGCAGCCCGCAGCGGTTCTCGCCGCTGCGCAATCTGAAAGGCTCGCTGCTCCAGCGCGATACCGTCCTCAAGCGGATGGCGAAGCTCGGGATGATTACTCCCCGGCAGGAGAGCGACGCCCTCGCGGAGAAGCTGAAGCTGGCCTCCACACCGCCGCCGACCGCCGAGCAGAACTACGCCGTGGAAATGGTCGAGCAGGAGCTGGCCCTCGTTCTCGACGACGACCAGATCGCCGAAGGCGGGCTGCGCGTCTTCACCACGCTCGACCCCGATCTCCAGCGCGCCGCGCGGGAGGCGCTCGACGCGCAGTTGACGAAGATCGAGCAGCGCCCCGGCTTCGCGCACCCCCGGCGGGCCGATTTCAAGCCGGACGCCGCCGACCCCGGCGCGGGAACGCCGTATCTCCAGGGCGCCGTCATCGTGTTCGACAACGCCACGGGCGGGATTCGCGCCGTCGTTGGCGGGCGCGATTTCCAGGAGAGCCGCTACAACCGCGCGCTGCTCTCGCCCCGGCAGGTCGGCTCCACGTTCAAGCCGTTTGTCTACGCCGCCGCGTTTGCCACCGGGAAAATCAACCCCTCCACGCCGATCAGCGACGGCCCGATCCGCCCGGGCGAGATTCGCCTCGCCGGGAACTGGAGGCCGGTCAACTCGGATGGCCGTTTTCGCGGCGTGCTCCCCGCCGAGGAGGGGTTGATCCTTTCGCGCAACACGATGAGCGCGCGGGTCGGCAACCTCGCCGGGCTGGAGAACGTCCGCAAGCTCGCGGAGGCAGCCGGGCTGGGGCAGGTGCCCGATTTTCCCTCGATCTACCTCGGCTCCTTCGGGGCAAGCCTCAAGGATGTCACCGCGGCCTACACCGTTTTCCCCAATGACGGCGTGCGCAGGCGGCCCTATGTCATCGAGCAGGTGCAGGACCCCGCCGGGCGGGTAATCTACCGCTCCTCGCGGGTGGAGACGCGGGTTTTGAACAAAAGCATATGCCGTCTGGTGGATCACACGCTTGAAGAGGTGTTTTCGCGCGGCACCGCCGCCAGCTCCGGCTTTAACGGACGGAGGCGGGGGCGGGCGGCCGGGAAGACTGGCACCACCAACGACTATCGCGATGCCTGGTTCGTCGGTTACACCGGCTCGCTCACCTGCGGAGTCTGGGTCGGCCTCGACAAGCCCGCCCGCATCATGCCGCACGGCTACGGGGCGACGCTGGCGTTGCCGGTCTGGACCGGCGTGATGAACGCCGCCGAGCAGGAGCGGAGCGGCAGCTCGGGCCAGGGGCGTGGGCGCGAGCGGGAGGGGGATGCCGGGAGCGAGAAACCGCGCCGCGAGCCGCTCCCCTCGCGCGTGCTTCGCTCCTTCCGCGATTTCTTCAAACGCGGGAAGTGATATGAGGAGCAGCGAGGGGCGAGGGGATCAGGGTTCCCGCGCCGTCGTGGTCTTCGTCGCGGCAGCCAGCGGGCGGACAAACGCGGCGATCCTCTCCGCCAGATCGGGCTGGGAGCCGTATTCGGCGATCTTCCGCACAATCGCGCTCCCCACCACCACGGCATCCGCGTGCCGGGCCACCTCCGCAGCCTGTTCGGGATTGGAGATGCCGAACCCGACGGCAACAGGAAGCGCCGTGGCGGCATGGATCGCGGCCACGCCTTGCGGCAGCGTCTCGGAGATGCGGCTCTGTTCTCCCGTGACCCCCTCGCGGGAGACATAGTAGATGAACCCCTCGGCGCGGCGCGTCAGCTCGGCGATCCGCTCCGGCGGCGTCGTCGGCGCGATGAGCCGGATGCGGCGGACGTTGCTGGCGATCTCGAACTCGCCGAAATCTTCATCCGGCGGCAGGTCGAGCAGCAGGACGCCATCCACCCCGGCGGCCTCTGCGTCCTTGAGGAACGGGCCGAACCCGTAGAGGTAGACCGGGTTCATGTAGGTGTAGAGGACAATCGGGACCTGCGAGCTTTCGCGGATGCGCCGTACGCTCTCCAGCACGCCCCGAAGCGTCGTCCCGGAGGCGAGGCCGCGCTGGGCCGCCTGCTGGTTAACCACGCCGTCGGCCAGCGGATCGGAAAAAGGGACGCCGAGTTCCAGCACGTCCACCCCGGCTTTCTCCAGGGCGACGGCGAGCTTCTCCGTGGCGGCGAGGTCGGGGTCGCCCGCGCCGATATAGGCGATGAATCCTTTTTCCCCCCGGGCGCGCAGGCGCTCGAAGGCTTGGTCGATCCGGTTGGTCTGCATAGACGCGTGCGACTTTCCGACACGGAAGCGGCCTTGAACAGTTCTTTCTTCATTTCGCGGGTAACCGCGCTAGGTTGAACCCGTGCCGCAGCCTTCCACGCCCGCCGCCTCCGTTTCTTCGCCTTCCGGCTCCCCGAGCCTGAAGGTGAACGAGGTCTATTTCTCGGTCCAGGGGGAGAGCACCTGGGTGGGGCTGCCGTGCGTCTTTATCCGGCTGACGGCGTGCGACCTCCGCTGCACCTATTGCGACACGGCGTATGCGTTTTACGAAGGAAAGCGGCGGCCTCTGGAAGAGGTGCTCGCCGAGGTGCTCGCCTACGACTGCCCGCTGGTCGAGCTCACCGGCGGCGAACCGCTGCTGCAAAAGGCGTCCCTCCCGCTGATGACCGCGCTGTGCGACGCCGGGAAAACCGTGCTCATCGAAACCAGCGGCGCGCACGACATCTCCAAGATCGACCCGCGCGTCCACCGGATCATGGACCTCAAGACGCCCGGGAGCGGCGAATGCGCCCGCAACTTCTGGCCAAACATCGCCCACCTGACGCGACGCGACGAGGTGAAGTGCGTCATCGGCTCCCGGGAGGATTACGAATGGTCCCGCGAGCAAGTGCGCACGCACGGCCTCGCCGACCGGGTGGGGACGGTCCTCTTCTCGCCGGTCTTCGGGCGCATCCGGCCCGTGGAGATCGTGGAGTGGATTCTGGAAGACCGCCTGCCGGTGCGCTTCCAGCTTCAGCTTCACAAGTTCGTCTGGGACCCGGCGGAACGGGGGGTTTGAGGGGGAGGTGCATTGACTGTGAGGCGAAAAACAGACACCCTCACCGAGCGAGATAATTTTTCACCGCAATGCCATTAAACAAGAAAAAGGGAGCTCAGTTTACTCGCTATTTCGGTCCGCTTTTGGATGCACTCCGCGCGCTGGGCGGATCGGCGAGACCAACCGAGGCATCAGAAAAGGTGGCGATAAACCTCAACCTCCCCCAGAAAGAGCAAGAGCAGCTTCTTGAGTCTGGTTCTCCGAGATTTCACAACCGAGTCCAGTGGGCACGGTTCTACCTGGTTCGCGAAGGTTTGATTGATGGTTCTACCCGGGGCGTCTGGGCTCTTACTTCGGAAGGATGGAAAACACATCTCAACCACGCTCAATCCTCTGCCATCTTCCTAAAATGGGCTGAAATTTTTGCAAAGGCGCGGAAGAAAAACGCCACTTCTCCGGACGACGCAGACATTGATGATGCCGAGGCCGATTCCGTCCTGTCCTATCGCGCCCTTGTGATGGAACTGGTGCGGGCAATGCCGCCGGATGCTTTTGAACGACTGTGCCAGCGCCTGCTGCGGGAGTCGGGATTTACCGCAGTTACGGTCACGGGAAAATCGGGAGATGGGGGTATTGACGGCATTGGCATTCTACAGATCAACCCCTTTGTCAGCTTCCGTGTCCTTTTTCAGTGCAAACGCTATTCCGGTACCGTCTCCGCCTCCCAGGTCAGGGATTTCAGAGGAGCCATGCTCGGCAGGGCGGACAAGGGCATTATGATCACTACCGGAACATTCACGCAGGAAGCCCGGAAGGAAAGCGTCAGAGATGGTGCTCCTCCCCTGGAACTGGTGGATGGAGAAAAGCTGATCGACATGTTCGAGCATCTTGAGTTCGGGCTAAAACCGAGAAAGACCTATGAAGTGGATGAAGAATTCTTCAAAGGCTTTACCTCGGGTGGATGCTAAACATCCCGTTCTTCAACCCTCTCCCGCCTCTTTAAGTAACACCGCCCATTTCCAGGCACTTTGAGCACTACTTCATTTCCAGGTTGATCGATTTGAAGTCACAGCCATCCCACAGGATTGGTGGATAGGGAAAAAAGAAAAGTGATGGGCAAGTTAGTTAAACCCTGCCACTCAGCAGGGGATGAAAAAACAAAACCGCCCATCACGGGCGGATTTCAACGGATTCCATTAGCTTTGCAATCTCATTCCGTCGCATCTTGTTCCAAAGTTGGCCAGAGATACCGG
>CAZYVL010000093.1:0-4822 GCA_964651005.1 uncultured Chthoniobacteraceae bacterium
TGGCCAAGGCGCACTCGCTTTACATGCGCTGGTGCCTGGATTGCCACACGCACCCCGCGGGGGTTTTGCGGGATCGCGGCGAGGTTTTCAACATGGCGTCGCAAAATCCGCCCGCCGAGATCGGCGAAGAGCGGCTGCGCGCCTACCGGGTCCGTACCATGCATCTGCTCGATTGCAGCGCCTGCCACCGTTAGCCCATGGACACTCCAGACCCCAACGCAATGCCGGAGGCCGAAGCCGTGGCTGGACCGGAGCGGAACCGTGCCTGGCGCTGCCTGGAAGAGCTGGAGGGCGATCCCGAGCTTCTCGCGCGGCTGGAGCGGGAGTTTGCCGTGCCGCCGGGGCTGGCCGACACGTTGGGCCGCCGCGACTTTCTGCGGCTGCTCGGCGGGACGCTCGGCCTGGCGGGCGCGGCGGGGCTGGGCGGTTGCACGGTGCAGCCGCGCGGGAAGATTGTTCCGTATGTCCGGCAGCCGGAGGAGATCATTCCCGGCAAGCCGCTCTTCTACGCGAGCGCGCTGGAGTTCGCGGGGTTTGGGCGCGGCGTGCTGGTGGAGACGCACGAGGGGCGACCCACGAAGATCGAAGGGAACCCAGAGCACCCCGCCAGCCTCGGTGCGACAAGCCTTTTCGAGCAGGCGGCGATTCTCGATCTCTACAACCCGGCGCGCTCCACCGGGCTGCTCCGCCGGGGCGAGACGGCGCTTTGGGGGACGTTCCTGGGTGAGCTTCAGACCGCCTTGGCTGGACTTGGGCCGGGGGGCGAAGGGCTGCACCTGCTCACCGGGACGGTCACATCCCCCGCGTTCGCCATGCTCTGGCGCGACCTGGCCGAGCGCTACCCCGGGGCGCGGTGGCACGCCTACGAACCGTTGAATGCCGACGCCGCTTTCGCCGCTTCGGCCCAGGCTTTCGGGCGGCCTCTTTGTCCGCAGCCCCGCTTTGGCAAGGCGCGGTGCGTCGTCTCCTTCGGCGCGGATTTCCTCTTCGCCCTGCCGGGGAGCCTCCGCTACGCGCGCGACTTTCTGGCGGCGCGCTTTCCTCCGGAAAAAGCAGAGGCAGGCCCAGCGAACCGGCTTCATGTGCTCGAAAGCGTGCCGACGATCACCGGAACCTTCGCCGACGAGCGCCGTGCCGTGCGGCATTCGGAGATGATCGGGTATGCTTCCGCTCTCGCGGCGCGCTTCGGGATTGCCGGAGTCGGTGCGGTTCCGGAAGAGGCGCGCGAGTGGGCGGAGCGGGTGGCGGAGGATTTGCGCTCCGGGGGTGGCGGTCTTGTTCTCGCCGGGATGGAGCAGCTGCCGTCGGTGCACGCGCTGGCGCAGGCGATCAATGCGGCACTGGGTGAGGGAGACGCGCTGCAATGGAGCGATCCCGTTGCGGCCAGCCCCGTGGAGCAGGGGCAGTCGCTGCGCGAGCTGGCGGAGGCGCTGCACGGCGGCGGCGTGCGCGTGTTGCTGATGCTCGGGGGCGGGAACTGGGCGCGCACCGCGCCGGGCGATCTCGACTTTTCCGCCGCGATTCGCCGTGCGGGCTTGAGCGTCTACTGCGGGCTTTATCATGACGACACCGGGCGGCAGGCAGACTGGCACGTTCCGCAGGCGCATCCGCTGGAGGCATGGGGCGACACCCGGGCATTCGACGGCACGGCGAGTCTGATGCAGCCGATGATCGAGCCGCTCTACGGCGGGCGCTCCGTTCTGGAAGTGCTCGACACGGCGGCGCACTTCCCCGGACGGAGTTCGCGGGAGATCGTGCGGGATTACTGGATGCGCGAGCGCGGTTTGGACGAGAACGCCTGGCGGCGCGCGCTGCACGATGGCGTAATCCCCGGCACGGCGGCGCCGCTTCACCCGCCGCCCGCTGGCCGGCCTCTGGAGCTGAAGCCACCGGTGGAGGAACAGGCGGCCGGAACGTTGGAGCTGCTCTTTACGCCGGACGGCTCACTCTGGGACGGGCGGCACGCGGAGAACGCCTGGTTGCAGGAGCTGCCGAGGCCGATCACGACGCTCTCATGGGGCAACGCGCTCCTGCTTGCGCCCGCGACGGCGCGGCGGCTTGGCGTGGCGACGGGCGACGGCCTCCGGCTGCGCAATGGGGAGCGCGTTCTGGAAGGCCCGGCGCTGGTGCAGCCGGGAATGGCCGAGGAAACGCTGGCTCTCTCGCTGGGCGGCGGGTTGTGGGAGGCGGGCCGCAAGGGGAAGGGGGGCGAAAGCGGCGTTGATGCCTACCCGATGCGCGCTGCCGCGCAGCCGTGGGTGTGCCGGGTCTCGCTGGAGAAGACGGGCCGCCGCGAAATGCCGCTCCGCACGCAGCAGCACCATCTCATGCACGGGCGCGACCTGCTCCGCGCAGGGACCGTGGCCGAGCTGGAAAAGCGATACCCGCCGCGCGAGCCGTTGCCGACGTTCTACGATCTCACCGCGACGATGACCGACGGGCATGCCTGGGCGATGAGCATCGACCTGGGCCGCTGCATCGGCTGCAACGCGTGCGTAGTCGCCTGCCAGGCGGAGAATAACATCCCCGTGGTGGGGCGCGGGGAGGTGGAGCGGGGGCGGGAGATGCACTGGATCCGGATCGACTCGTACTACTTCGGCAGCCCCGACGCGCCGTGGATCGCGCACCAGCCGGTGCCGTGCATGCATTGCGAACTCGCGCCGTGCGAGCCGGTCTGCCCAGTCGCCGCGACGGTGCATGACCACGGCGGGCTCAATCTCCAGGTCTACAACCGCTGCATCGGCACACGGTACTGTTCCAATAACTGCCCCTACAAGGTGCGCCGGTTCAATTTCTTCCGGTACGCGGAGCAGAACGCCCGGGAGCCGCTCCTGCTGATGGCGAACCCCGATGTGACGGTGCGCGCGCGCGGGGTGATGGAGAAGTGCACTTACTGCGTGCAGCGCATCAGCGCGGCGCGCCAGCAAGCCTCCGTGGAGGAGCGGCCGATCCGCGACGGCGAGGTGACGCCCGCGTGCGCCCAGGCGTGCCCGACGGAGACGATTGTCTTTGGCAATCTCGCCGACGCGGAGAGCCGCATCGCGCGGCGCAAGCGCAGTCCGCTCGATTACTCGCTGCTCGAAGACCAGAACACCCGCCCGCGCACGACGTACCTGCCGCGTCGGCTCAACCCTCTCTCATGAGCGACTCTCCGACTCCAGCCCCCGCCCAACGGCCAACCGGCCCATCCCCTTCGCGAGAGCCGGAGCCAGGGCCGCTCGGCTATCCGCAGCGGCTGCTGGAGCCGGGGGCAACGCTCGGCTCGATCACCGACGAGGTGGCGTCGATCCCCCTGGCGCGGATTCGCTCCCGCTGGTGGTGGGCCGCCTTCGCCGTCGCTTCGGGGTTTCTGTTTCTGCTGATCGTCGCGGTGGCGTGGCTCTTTCTGCGCGGCATCGGCATCTGGGGGGTCGATATTCCGGTGGCGTGGGGCTTTGCCATCGTCAACTTCGTCTGGTGGATCGGGATCGGCCACGCCGGGACGCTCATCTCCGCGATCCTCCTGCTGCTCGCGCAGCATTGGCGCAACTCGATCAACCGCACGGCGGAGGCGATGACGATCTTCGCGGTGATGTGCGCGGGGCTTTTCCCGCTGCTGCACCTTGGGCGGCCGCAGGTCTTCTATTTTTTGTTTCCCTACCCGGACACGATGCGGCTCTGGCCGCAGTTCCGCAGCCCGCTGGTGTGGGATGCGTTTGCCGTCTCCACGTATTTCACCGTCTCGCTCCTCTACTGGTACACCGGGCTGGTGCCCGACTTCGCCACGCTGCGCGACCGGAGCCGCTCGCGGTTCATGGGGCGCTTTTACGGCGTGCTGGCGATGGGGTGGCGCGGTTCCGCCGCCCACTGGCACCGCCACCAGATCGCCTACAAGCTGCTCGCCGGGCTGGCGACGCCGCTGGTGCTCTCGGTGCACAGCGTGGTGAGCCTCGACTTCGCCGTCGCCATTCTGCCCGGGTGGCATTCGACGATCTTTCCGCCTTACTTCGTCGCCGGGGCGATCTACTCGGGCTTCGCGATGGTGCTCACGCTGCTGATCCCGATGCGGCGGATCTTCGGGTTGCAGTCGATGATTACGCCGCGCCACCTCAACAACATGGGGTGCGTGATGCTGGTGAGCGGGTTGATCGTCGGCTACGGCTACTTCATGGAGGTCTTCATGGGGCTGCTGAGTCCCGATCTCTTCGAGTTCGCCGGGACGGCGGCGCGGCTCTGGGGGCATAACGCGATCATTTTCTACCCCGTGCTCCTCTGCAACGTGCTGCTCCCGCAGGCGCTCTGGTCGCGGCGGGTGCGGATGAACGACTGGCTGCTCTTCGCCCTCGCGCTGGTCATCAATCTCGGGATGTGGCTGGAGCGGCTGATGATCGTCGTCAACAGCCTCACGCGCGATTTTCTCCCGTCGAGCTGGGGGAGCTATTGGCCGACTTTCTGGGACTGGGCGACGTTCCTCGGGACGATGGGGCTTTTCTTCACGCTCTTTCTCCTCTTCCTGCGGCTGGCCCCGGCGATCTCGATGACCGACGTGCGCGAACTTCTCGCGCCGCACGTTGCCGCGCCGCTGCCGCCACCGGCGATCTCCAGCCCGGTGCCGGTTCCGGTAAGGCGGGAGCCACCACGCTGGCGGGGAGGCAAGCGGCACGCCTCCGGGCTGCTCGCGGAGTTCACGGGCCAGCCGGAGCTGCTCTCGGCCGCGCGGCGTGCCGCCGGGGCGGGGTACACGCGCATGGAGGCGTACACGCCGTACCCCGTGGAGGGGCTGGCGCGCATTCTGGGGCGACACCGCACGCGGGTTCCGCTCGCGTTCCTGCTCGGCGGGTTG
>CAZYVL010000093.1:4922-9660 GCA_964651005.1 uncultured Chthoniobacteraceae bacterium
TGCCACGGCCGCACCGGCTCCGGGGACGGGATGGTGGTCCAACGCGGTTTCCCCGCGCCGCCGAGCTTTCACCAGCCCCGGCTGCGCGACGCGCCGCCGGGCTATCTCTTCGGGGTCATGACACGCGGCTACGGCGTCATGGCGTCTTACGCGGTGCGCGTCTCTCCCGCCGACCGCTGGGCCATCGCGGCGTACATCCGGGCGCTGCAACTCAGCCAAAACGCGCGGCTTGAGGACGTACCGCCGGAGAACCGGGAGACGCTGGAGAAACGATGAAGACGGCGATGAAGCGATTCTCCCCTCTTTCCGGCTTCGGACTCTCTGGTGGCTTCGGTCTGCCCGCCGGATGGTTTGCCGGTTTGGCGGTCGCGGGAGGGGTGGTGTGCGTGGTGGCGGCCTGGCTTGACCGCGCGGCGTTTCCGGCCTCGTACTTCTACGGGTTCATCCTCTGGTTCTGCGTTTCGCTCGGCGCGCTGGCGTTGCTGATGACGCATCATCTCTCCGGAGGCCGCTGGGGGTTTGTCGTGCGGCGGGTGCTGGAGGCGGCGCTCGCGCCGTTGCCCGCGCTGGCGGTTCTCTTTTTCGCCTTCTTTTTTCTCGACCCCGCGCTTCGGCGCGGGGAGGGGTACTTCGCTCCCGGGTGGGTGGCGCTGCGCTCGGCGTTCAACTTCGCCCTCTGGATCGCGCTCGCCTGGCTTTTGCGCAGCCGTTCGCTGCGGCAGGATGGGTCAACGGAACCGCGCTGGACCCGGGAGCTGCGGACGATCAGCGGCCCGGGCCTCGTCCTCTATTTTTTGACGATGAGCTTCGCGGGGGTGGACTGGCTGATGGCGCTCGAACCGGGGTGGCGCTCGACGATGTTCCCCGGCATCCTGATGGCGACGCAGGCGCTCCTGGGGCTTTCGGGCGCGGTGGCGGTGTTTTTCTGGCTGCCGCGAGCGCGGACGGAGCCGCTGCAAGCGGTCGCGACGACGCAGGCGTGGCACGATCTCGGCAAGCTCCTCTTCGCTTTCGTGATCTTCTGGGCGTACGTCGCCTTCTCGCAACTGCTGGTGATCTGGTCGGGCAATCTGCCGCATGAACTAGTCTGGTACCGCGACCGCAGCACGGCGGGGTGGGGCGCCCTGGCGAAGGCGATTGGCGCGGTCTGCTTTTTCGCTCCGGCGGCGGTGTTGCTCTTTCAGGGGCCTAAGCGCGCACCCCGGGTTCTCGCGGGCGTGGCGGCAGGGATCTGGGTTTCGCAGGCGATCTATCTCTACTGGGTGACGCTGCCCGCCTTTCGCCCGGCGCTGGCGTGGAGCGGGATGGATGTGATCGCGCCGCTGGCCGTCGGGGCGATCTGGGCGGCATTTTTCGGACAAGCATGGTGCGCGGCCCCGCCGCTGCCGCAGAACGATCCGCGCCTCGCGCAACTCGACATCGTGACCGCATGAAGACTCCGCGCGATCCGCTCCCCGGCGACGACTCCCGCCCCGGCTACGAAATCGTCGATCTCGACTCCGGCGGCATCGGTCTCGTGGCGACCATGCTTGTCATCGGCCTCCTTTTGGCGAGTCTCGCGGCGGCGCTTTACTACCAGGCGCTCTCCATCCGCACGCAGCGCCGGGAGGGGGCGATCCTCGCGCCGGTTCCGGAGGAGCGGAGGGAATTCCCGCCGCCGCGCTTGCAGCTGCGCGCGCCCGACGATCTTGCCGCGCTGCGCCGCCGGGAGGAGGCGGTGCTGACCCATTACGGCTGGATCGACCGGGAGAAGGGAGTCGTGCGCATCCCGATCCACCGCGCCATGGCCCTGCTGGCGCGGCGCGGGCTGCCGGTCGGGACGCAGACGGGGCCGACGTGGGAGGAGATGATGCAGCAACGCGCGGAGCAGGCGCCGCAAGAGAAGCAAAGGAGCGCGCCATGATCGTGTTTGCATCGGGGAGAATGCGCTTGATCGGCGCGGTCGGCTTGGCGGTTTGCCTTGCCGTGCTCCCGGCGAAAACCGTGGCGGCGCTTTCGCCCACGGAGACGGCGCAGATCGCCTTCCGCCAGCACCCGGGGCGGCAACTCCCGCTGGAAACCGGCTTTGTCGATGAAAACGGGGTGCCGGTGCGGCTCGCGCGCTACTTTCCGGCGCGGCCCGCGCTGCCGGTCATCGTGGTCCCCGGCTATTTCCGGTGCGAGATGCTCTGTATGGGGGTGAGCGACGGGTTGATCCGCGCCTTGCAAGGGATGGGCAAGGTGGCGGGGCGCGACTTCCGCGTGGTCTATGTCAGCATCGACCCGGCGGAAACGGCGGAAGCCGCCACGGCCCGCAAAGAGGCGTGGCTGCGCCGCTATGGCCGCTCGGACGCCGGGCCGGGGTGCGTCTACCTGCGCGGGACGCCGGGGGCCGTTGCCCGGTTCGCGGAGCAGATTGGCTTCGAGTACCGCGCCGACCCGCAGACGCACCAGTTCGCGCACCCGGCGGGGTTTCTCGTCGCGACGCCGGAGGGGACGATCTCGCGCTACTTCCTGGGCGTCTCGTTTTCGGCGGGGGAGCTGGAGCGCGCGCTGGCCGATGCCGGACGCCAGAAAATTGCCACCGAAGCGCCCGCGCCGGGGGCCGCGCTGCTCTGCTTCCGCGCCGTGGCCTCGGCGGCGGCGCGGCTGGTGATGGGGGCGATGCGGTTGATCGCGCTCGGAACCGCCGTCGGCCTCGGCGTTCTGATTTACCGGGCCAACCAGACCCACCGCGCCAACCGAAGCCGTTGCCTCGCGGGCGACGAACGGGAATGAGCACGAAGAATTTGCGCCGCGATGTCGATCCCCCTTCTTCCCGATCAAGCCTCGCTCGGCGCGGGGGAGGTGGACCGCCTGATGCTCTGGCTGCTGGCGGTGGCGGTGTTTTTCCTGTGCGTCACGGCGGGGCCGATTCTCGTCTTCTGCTTCCGCTACCGGCGCGGCAACCGGGTGAACCGCGTCATCAAGAGGAAAAGCGGCACGCCGCTGGAAGTGACCTGGACGCTCATCCCGGCGGGGATCGCGATGCTGCTCTTCGCCTCCAGCGCGGCGGTTTACTTCCGGCAGCGGCATCCGCCGCGCGACGCGATGGAGATCCAGGTCATCGGCAAACAATGGATGTGGAAAGTGCAGCACCCGCAGGGGAAGCGGGAGATCAATGAACTCCATCTCCCGCTGGGCGTGCCGACCAAACTCGTGATGACTTCGCAGGATGTGATCCACAGCTTTTTCATCCCCGCCTTCCGCACGAAGCAGGATGTGCTCCCCGGTTGGCTGACGACGGAGTGGTTCGTCCCGACGCGAACCGGGATTTACCCGCTCTTCTGCGCGGAGTATTGCGGGACGGACCATTCCCGCATGATCGGGCGCGTGGTCGTGCTCTCGCGGCCGGACTATGAACAATGGCTGCGCACCGGGGCGCAGGAGGAAAGCCCCGTGGCGTTCGGGGCGCGGCGCTTCCGGGAGCTGGGGTGCAGCGGCTGCCATATGGGAGATTCCGCCGTTCGCGCGCCGAATCTGAGCGGGATCTACGGCGGAGTCGTCCCGCTGGAAGGGGGGCGCGTCGTACCGGTGGACGAGCGTTATCTGCGCGACTCGATCATGCTGCCCGCCTCCGAAGTGACCTACGGCTACCGGCCTGTCATGCCGTCGTTCCAGGGGCGGATTTCCGAGGAAGACCTCCTCGCGCTCGTGGCGTACATCAAGAGCCTTGGCCGCGAGACACCGCAGATACCTGAAACGTCGAAAGAGAAAGGAGCCGCGCGATGATCTCCACCCATGAACGCGATGCGGCGCGCGAGCCGGAAGAGGCAGGAGAGGCGGGAAATTATCTCACGCCGCACACGATCCGCTCCTGGCTGCTGACCACCGATCACAAACGGATCGGCCTCCTTTACCTGTTCGCCATCGTGGTCTTTTTCCTGATCGGCGCGGTGGCGGCGGCGCTGGTGCGGATCGACCTGGTGACGCCGGAAGGCGCCCTCCTCTCGGCAGAGATGTATAACCGGATGTTCACGCTCCACGGCGTGGTGATGGTCTGGTTTTTCCTGATCCCGTCGATCCCCTCCGTGCTTGGCAATTTCATCCTTCCGCTGATGATCGGCGCGCGCGACGTGGCGTTCCCCCGGCTCAATCTGTTGAGCTGGTATCTCTTCATCACCGGCGGAGCGGTCGCGCTCTACGCGATCCTGGCGGGCGGCGTCGATACGGGGTGGACGTTCTACACACCCTATAGCACCACGTACGCGAACCCGCAGGTGGTGACGATGGTGGCGGGGGTGTTCATCGCCGGGTTTTCGTCGATCCTCACCGGCCTCAACCTCATCATCAGCACGCACAAGCTCCGCGCGCCGGGGCTCACGTGGTTCCGGCTGCCGCTCTTCATCTGGACGCTCTACGCCACGAGCCTCATCCTCGTGCTCGCCACGCCGGTGCTGGCGATGGTGCTGCTGCTCATCGCGCTGGAGCGTTTCTGGGGGATCGGCGTTTTCGATCCCGCGCAGGGGGGCGACCCGATTCTCTTCCAGCACCTCTTCTGGTTCTATTCGCACCCGGCGGTTTACATCATGATCCTGCCGGGGATGGGCGTGGTGAGCGAGACGATCACCTGCTTCGCGCGCAAGCGGCTCTTTGGCTACAACTTCGTCGCGGCGGCGAGCCTCGCCATCGCCGTGTTCGGCTTCCTCGTCTGGGGGCACCATATGTTCGTGAGCGGGCAGTCGATCTACTCCGGGTTCATGTTCTCCATCCTGAGCTA
>CAZYVL010000094.1:0-9625 GCA_964651005.1 uncultured Chthoniobacteraceae bacterium
GCGGTTGGGCGCGGTTGGGGTGGTTCCCGGCGATGATGCGGGGCGTGATGCAGCGTGACGTGACGTGACGTGACGTGGCCTTTTATGGCCGCGTGTTGCGTTTGCGGAAAACGCGGTCTTCGTATCCTTGGATCCGCGGATCGCCTCGGGCCATTTCCACGCGCTTGAGCGCGAGCAGGCAGTAGTCGCGGTCCACCTCCACGCCGACGAAACGGCAGCTCAGTCTTTTGCAGACGGCGGCGGTTGTGCCCGAGCCGAGAAACGGATCGAGGACGACGCCGCCCTGCGGGCTGCTGGCGAGCACGAGCTTGGCTACGAGCTTTTCCGGCTTTTGCGCGGGGTGGTCGGTGTTTTCCGGCATCGACCAGAACGGCACGGTGAGGCCCAACCAGAAATTCGACGCGCCGGTGAGCCGGAACCGGCCCTCCTTCTCCGCGTCCCATTCTTTCGGCGTGCCGTCGAGCCGGTACGGCGCGAGCACCCGCCGCCGCAGGCGCACCGCGTCGGGGTCGAAAGTGAACCGCTGCCCGAGCGTGGCAAACCAGATGGCCCCGGAGCAGTTCTTCCAGTTGCCGCGCGCGCCCCGGCCTTTTTCCCGCTCCCAGGTGATCTGGTTGCGGACCACGAAATGACGGCGGAGCACGGGGAAGATCGACGCGGAGCTGAGCCAATCGCCGCAGAAATAGAGCGAGGCGTCGGGCTTGAGCAGCCGTTTGAGCGGCAGCAGCCATGATTCAATCCACTCCGCGTAACCCTCCACCCCGTGGCGGCGGAATTTCCGGCCATTGAACGCCTTGGCAAGATTGTACGGCGGGTCGGCGATGAGCAGATCGACAAAGCCGGAGGAAAAGAACGGGAGCGCGGCGAGGAAATCCTGATGGATCACGCTGTCGAAAAGCTCCGGCGTGGCGATGGGGCGGGAGAGTCTCCAGAGCCGGGGCGCGAGCGCGGCGCGATCTGCGCGGGTGAGGGTGAGGGTGAGGGTGAGGGTGAGGGTGAGGGTGAGCGTCCGGTTCCCCGGCGCGCGCGGTTTCAGGCGCGGTGGGCTTTTTGCGCTCTTCGGGCTTTTCGTCATGCGGGAAGGGAGTCGGGCGGGGGTTCTCCGGCCTCTCCGGCCAGCAGCGGCGCGGCGGGCAGACGGATCAAGATGGTGGTGCCGCGTCCTTGCAGGCTTTCGGCGCGGATGCTTCCGCCGTGCCCGCGCACGAGATGCTTCACGATGGAAAGCCCCAGCCCGGAGCCGCCCTTGCCGCCCAGCTCCCGGCTGCGCGCCTTGTCCGCCCGGTAGAAACGCTCGAAAATGTGCGCCAGATCGGCCAGCGGGATGCCGATGCCAGAGTCGCGCACGCGGATTTCCACCTCGCCGTATCGAGCTGTTTTCTCCGCTTCCGCGCCTTCGCGGGCAGCGTCGACGCGCGCGGTTCGCGCGGCTTGGGATGGCCGGAGCGGAGCGCCTCCCGGATCATCGCGTCCACCGTGTTCGTCATCGGCCACGAGGATTTTGGGAGCGGAAAAGGCGTTTCCTGCGCTTCCCGCGCTTCCTTTCCCGGCTTTGGCTTTCAGGCTCATCCCGCCCCAGAAGTCGCGGTTCGCTTTGCGGGAGAGAAGCGAAATCAGCCCGGGCAAAGGCCGGGACGACCCACCGTGATCTCCCCGTCGCGCATCGCCGCGAGCGTCTCGAACGCCGACACCCGCGCGCACCACGCCACGTCGTCGGCCCGCCCGTGTTCCATCAGCACGCGCCCGTTGGCGGAGTGCCGGAGCGCGCCGGGGAGATCGGCGGCGTGCTGCTTGTAAACCGCCACGGCGGTCCGGGCGGCGTCGGTCCACTCCGCTTCCGGGAAGGCGGCTGCCAGCATCCCGGCGGCGAGCACATCCTCCAGAGCAAGGTCGCGCCCCGTTCCCGCGCAGACGAGCAGGAGGTGTTGCGGCGGGCGCTCGCGCAGGGAGGCCGCCAGCGCGCTGAGGTTCAGCAGCGCCCCGACGAGCACTTCCCCGGCCCCGGCCTCCGCGCAGGCGCGCAGCGCTACCGTGCCGTTGGTGGTCGTGGTGAGAATCCGCCGCAACCCCGGGCGGCAATACTCCAGGGGCGAGTTGCCGAGGTCGAACCCTTCGATGCGGTCGCCTCCCCGCTCGCCGCCGAGCCAGGCGCCCGGCCAGCGTTCCCGCTGCGCCCGCGCTTCCTCCACGCTCAAAACCGGGCGGATCGCCTCCGCGCCGTGCGCCAGCGCGGTGAGGATCGAGGAGGTGGCGCGCAGCACGTCGAAGACCACGCAGGTGCTCCGGCGCAGATCGCGAGTGGGGAGGAGGTCGATTTCCGGTGGAGAGAGAACGGCGTCAAGAAGCATGGCGAGGAGGGCGAGGGGATTGCCGCGCAGCGCGCCAGAGAGAGCGGGGCTGGCGGCGCGCGTGGTGAAAGAGATACTGCTGGGCGTAGCCGCCGTAGGGGCCGAAGTAGGAGGCGCAGAATTCACGCAGCCGCCGGGGCGTGACCGCGCGTTTGCGCGGGAAATCTGCAAAATAGTGGTGGCGCAGGACACGCTCGATCCAGACATCAATGGGGAACGCGCGCACCCGTTCGTATGCGAAGAGGAGCACGCAGTTGGCGATCTTCGGGCCGACGCCGGGGAGCCGACAGAGCACCGCGAGCGCCGCTTCGTCGGGGAGCGCGCGAATCGCTTCGAGGTCGATCTTCCCCTCCGCGACGGCGCGCGCCGTCCCGAGCAGACCCGGCGCGCGAAACCCGAGGCCGCACTCGCGCAGCGCCTCCTCGCTGGCGGCGGCTAGCCGTTCCGGGGCCGGGTAGGCGAAAAGGCCCTCCTCCCCTGCCGGTTCCCCGAAGCGCCGCCGCAGCGCGTGCGACATCTGCTCGATGTGCCGGACCTGTTTCATCGAGGAGGTGATGAACGTCGCGAGGCACTCCCAAAGCGGTTGCCGGATGATCCGCACCCCCCGGCACGCCGCCAGCGCCTCCGTCATCGCGGGGTCGGCGGGGAACGTCGCGTAAATGGCCTCCAGCGGATGGTCGAGCGCGAAATAGCGCGACACCAGCGCCTCCGCGCCGGGTGTCACCCGCAGCCGCGCCCCTTCCTGCTTTACGGTAACCGGCGTCGCGCCGATGACGCCCCGGAACGCGGCGTCTCCGCTCCCTTGCCCCTCTTCTTCCGGGAGCCATTGGAACACCTGCCCGCTTTCCAGCGTTCGCCGCAGGTCGAAGAGCGGCGCGTCGATCTCGGAGAGCCGCCGCTTCATGCGTCCGGCGCGTTCGGGATGAAGTAGCTGAGGTTCTCCAGCTCCAGGGCGAGATCGACATTGTTGACCACCACGCCGTCGGGCACCTGAAGGATCGTCGGGGCGAAGTTGAGGATCGCGCGGATGCCCGCCCGCACCAGCCCGTTGGCCACTTCCTGGGCCACCGTTACCGGCACGGTCAGGATCGCGAGCTTCACGCCGCGCTCCTTCACAAACGCACCGAGGCGCGTCATCGGGAGGACTTCCAGCCCGAGATCCGCCGTGCGCCGCCGCCCTGCGTCCACATCGAACCCGGCGAGAATCTCGAACCCTTCTTTCTGAAACCCGCGATAACGGGAGAGCGCCGCGCCGAGATGCCCCACGCCAACGAGCACCACCGGCTGAAGCCGCGCCGCCCCGAGCACCTGCGCCAGCTTTTCGACCAGGAGCACGACGTTGTAACCGAGCCCCCGCGTGCCGAACTGGCCGAAATAACCGAGATCCTTGCGCAACTGCGTCGGCTTGACCCCCGCCGCCTTGGCCAGTGCCTCGGAAGAGACCGTCTGGATCGCGTTCCGCTTGAGCTGATGGAGCGCGCGCAGATAGAGGGAGAGCCGGTAGACGGCTTTGCGGGGAATTTCCGGTTTGGCCATGTGAAAAGTGGCATGAAGATAGCGTTTTGCCACGCCGGGTCAAATCCGGGTTGGGCCGCCACCGGGCGCTGAACGGGAATGAGCCCTCCGCCGCAAAGAAGTGGCTATAGGATTGGTTAAACCGCCCTAATGGCGGATAAAGGTGAACGTCATAAATTGGGCAGTGAGAATCTCCTTCTTCCACTCCGGCGGAATCGCGGCGGCGTTCACCCACGCCCGCGCGGCTTCCTTGTCGCTGTCTGACCAGCGGTCTACCAGATGGGAAAGCGCGCTGCGCCGGGCATCCGCATTTCCGATGCTCATGGCCCAGAGGGCGGCGGTTTCGGGATCGCTGGAGATCAGCATGTTGCTAAATCTCTCCACGGCTGCATCTCGCGGCTTCCCCGGGGGCAGCGCCTTAATCCAGGCGGCGGCGGAGCTGGTGTCGCGGATGGCCCACGCCCCGGCCACCTGGCCGATGGCGTTCGGGAGCGCCTCGTCGGAAACATTCTCCACGACCCACTCGAAGGCGGCGTGCGGGTCGCGCTGCGCCCAGACGGAGACGAGGTCGGAGGTGGCCTCCTCCCGCGCTTTCCCTTCGGGCAGGAGGGCGAGCTTTTCGGCGGCGGAGGGCGCGTCGTAGCATGCTTCGCTGGTGATGACTCCGTTAAGAAACCGCTCGCGCACTGGGCCCTCGGGCATTTGCTCATACCGGGCGCTGGCGGCGGCGGGATCGGTTTTGCCCCATTCGCTCCCAATATTCTGGGCGGCGAAGGCGAGCGAGTCGCCATCGTGAATCCCGGCCAGCAGGGGGATGGCGGCTTGCGGGTTGCGGAGGGCAACCCGATAGGCGGCCATGATGAAACAATTCGGATCGAGGCTGGCGGCATGAGCCTCGATCCACCGCAGGCCGCTCTTTGTATCATCCTCGAGCCATTGAGCCAAGGCGTTTCGGAGCATCGTATCGCGGTCGGGCGTGGCGGGCTGCCCCAAGGCGTAGCGCATGGCGGCCTCCGGGTCGCTTCTGGCCCACTGCTCCGCTACCGATTGGAGCGCCTGGGTGCGGAGATTGCCTGCGGGGAGGGCTTCGGCCCAGGCTTTGGCCGCCGCTGCATCTTTTTCCATCCAGTGGCTGACGACATCCCGCATCATATTGCGGATTCCCAATCCGGGCGGGAGCGCATTCATCATCGCGGCTGCCGCCACCGGATCCCGCGAAGCCAGTTCCCTAACCGCTCCGTACAGGGCCGTTCGGCGGGCGGGGCCTGGTGGAAGCCCTCTCGCCCATGCCGCTGCCGCCGCCGGGTCGGAGAGGCTCCAGCCAAAAGCGAGGGAGGTGATCGCCGTGATCCGGTCGCTTCCCCCGGGGAGCAAGCGAAGCAGCGCAATCGCCTCCTGCGGATGGTGTTTGCCCAATGCCTCGAAGAGAGTCCGCCACCCGGCCTCGTCTCTGAGGGCCGCGCTGGAGCGGACCATTTCGAAGGCCCCTGTTGCGTCGATCGAAGCAAGGCTGGTCACGATCTCTTGCAGTGCTGCATTCCGGTCCCTCGGCGGAAGGGTTTCCGCCCAGGCGCGGGCGGCAGCCGGGTCTTTTCCAAACCAGACGGCAGCGACCCGGGAGATCGCGCGAAGATGGCCCTGGGGGGCGAACTTTTTAGCCCAGACCGCCGCCGCCGGAGGATCGGAAGCGGCCCACTCCTCCAGCAGATCGACTTTGATCCGGGCGAAATCCCAGTCAGCTCTTCCTTCCGGCAGGAGCCGCTCCAGCGTCCCTGGGATCTCCCGTGGCTCCAGCCCGGCAAGCAGATCGCGCAGCTTCCTCGCGCGCTTCGGGCCAGCCGGTGTCTGGAGGATCGCGGCAAGGGGATCGCGCAAGGCGGCGCGCTTTTTGGAACCGGATAAGGCAGGCTGGCAGCGGGAATGCGCGAGGGCGGGAGGAGAGAAGAACTGCCGCCCCGAGGCAAAGCCCGCCCCGAGAGCCGCAAGGAGAGCGGCGAGTTGCAGCAGGAGAGGGGCCGGTTTCATGGCCGGGTTTCCCAACGGATTCCAGAAAGACTCGCCTTCCACTCCGGCGGGATCGCGGCGGCGTTTATCCATGCCCGCGCCGCTCCCCCGTCGCTCTGCGACCAGCGGCGGATGACGTTGGAGAGCGCGTTGCGCCGGGTGTTTTCGTCGCCGATGCTCAAGGCCCGGAGGGCAGCGCCTTTGGGGTCGCTGAAGACGATGCGGCTGCTGAAGTGCTCCACCGCGCTGTCCCGCAGCTTGCCCGCCGGGAGGGTGTCGAGCCAGGCCGTGGCGGCGTTGGGGTCGCGGCCCACCCACTGGTCCACGATGGGGCTCACGGCGTCGTGGAGCGCGCGCTCCGAGCCGTTCTCCGCAACCCAGTCGAAGGCGGCGTGCGGGTCGCTCTGCGCCCAGGTGGAGGCGAGCTCGGTGGTGGCCTTGTCCCGCGCCGCCCCTTCGGGCAGAAGGGCCACTTTTTCGCTGGCCCCCGGGGCATCGTAGGCCGCCATGCCGCCGATGATCCCGGCCAGGAACTGCTCGCGCGCCGGGCCGTCGGGCATTCGCTCATACCAGGCGTTGGCACCGCCGGGGTCGATTTTGCCCCACTTGCTGCCGACATTCTGGGCCGCGTTGTCGAGCTGGCTGCCCGCGGGAATCCGGGTCAGCAGCGTGGCGGCGGTTTGTGGATCGCGCTCGGCAAGGATGTCCGCCGCCGTGGCGACAAGACGGGGATCGAGGGTGGACGCATTCGCATTGATCCACCGCAAGCCGCCCTTCGAGTCGTTCTGAAGCCACCTCGTCAAAGGGATCACGAGCATCCTGTTGCGGCTGGGCGTTTTGGGCGTCGCCGTCACGTAATCCATGACGGCTTGTGGATCGTGCTCCGCCCACTGCTCCAGAACCGCGGTGAGCGCCCGGGCGCGAAAGTCCCCTTCGGGAAGCGATTCCGCCCAGGCCCGCGCCGCCGTCGGGTCCTGCGGGATCCACTCGCTGAGCATCTCCCCCATCGCCATGTCCCGGCCCCACCCCGGCGGCATCGCCCCGACCAGCGCCGCCGCCTCGACCGGGTTCCGGGATGCCAGATTCCAAACGAGCCCCCGCAGCGCCTCGTCGCGGGCGGGGCTGGGAGGCAGCGCCTTCGCCCAGGAGAGCGCGGCTTCCGGATCGGTGGAACTCCAGGAACTGACCAGGGCGGCGATGGCCGTGGTCTGGTTGCTCCCCGGCGGGAGCGAGAGCGCCAGCTCGATCGCCCGGCGGGGATCTTGCGAGGCCACGACATCGAAAAAAGTCTGCCATCCGCCCTGGCTGGCGAGGAAAGCGCCGGATTTGAGCTTCTCCATCGCCCCCACAGGGTCCGCCGTGGCCAAGGCGGCCAAAATCCCTTGCAGCGCCATGTTCCGGGAAGGCGAGGTAAGGCTTTCGGCCCAGGCTTGGGCGGCGGCGCGGTCTTTTTCGAACCAGACGGAAGCAATGCGGACCAGCGCCAGAGTACGGTATCTTGGCCCCATTTTCTCCGCCCAGGCCGCCGCCGCGGCGGGATCGACGCTGGCCCAGTCGGAGAGAAGATCGGAGGTGAGCAGCATCCAATGCCAGTCTTCCGAGCCCCGGGGGCGGAGCTGCTCCAGAACCTGCGGGATGTTCCGCGGCTCCATCCCGGCCAGCGCACGGCGCAGTTGCCGCCACCCTTTGGCATCGACTGGCCCCTTGAGGATTTTCAAGGCGACATCGAGCGCCTCCGGGGAGGAGAGGCCGCCCTTGTCCGGAGCACCGCCGCCGCCGAAGCCGGTGGCGTGGGGCGCCGGGGCGGGCGCAACGCGGGGAAAACGGCTCCCCGTCGCGAAGCCGAGGGCGGCTGCGGCGGTGAGAGCCACGGCGGATTTCAGGAGGAGGGTTGGTTGCATGACAAAGTTCTTCACTATTTGCCGATCAGGCTCGCTTTCCACTCTGGCGGGATCGCGGCGGCCGTGACCCACGCCCGCGCGGCTTCCTTGTCATCGGCCAGCCAGCGATGAACCACGTCGGTGAGCGCCCTGCGCCGGGTGTTTGCGTCGTTGATGCGGATCGTCCAGAGGGCGGCGCTTTTTGGATCGTTGGAAACGGCCCCGGTGCTGAACTGCCGGATCGCGCCATCCCGCAGCCTGCCCGCAGGGAGAGTCTTGAGCCAGTCGTCGGCGGCCTCGACATCCTGGCGTGCCCACTCGGCGGCGAGTTCGGCGGCGGCTTGATCTCGCGCCGCCCCCTCGGGAAGGAGTCCGACTTTTTCGCTGGCACCGGCAGGATCAACCCGCGCCATGCCCGAGATGATCCCGCGTAGAAACTGCTCGCGTGCCGGTCCCTCGGGCATTTGCTCATACCAGGCGTTCGCGGCAACGGAGTCGCTCCTGGCCCACCAGACGGCGAGATTCCTGGCGCTGCTGTTCCGCAGATCGCCCTCCGGCATCCGGGCCAGCAGCGGGGCCGCAAGCACGGGCGAGGGGGTGGTACGCAAGGAGGAAAGCTCGTTGAACACGGTGGAGAGGGTGTCCGGTCTCACGATGGAGGCGTTCTCGTCCAGCCATTGCAGGCCACCCTTTGCGTCGCCAGCGTCGCCACAGAGCCACTCCGCGAGCACGTTCCCGATCATCGCTTCGCGCAGCGCCGCATCGGGCGTCCTCATCGCGTACCGCATGGCTTCTTTCGGGTCGTTTCGCGCCCAGAGCCTGGCGACGGAACGGAGCCCCAGCCCACGCAGTTCGCCCTCGGGAAGCTTTTCGACCCACGCCCGCGCGGCTTCCGCGTCCGTTTGCATCCACGCGGTGAGCGCCTTGGAAATCAACCCTTTTTGCTCCCAACCCGGCGGCGTTTCCTCCAGCGTCGCCTTGGCCGCCGCCGCCGGATTTTTCCACGCCAGCGCGGAGAGCACATCCTGGAGCGCCTGCTGGCGGAGCGGGCTGGGCGGAAGCTCCTTGACCCACGAGAGCGCCGCTTGGGGGTCTTCGGATCCCCAGGCGGAAACCAGCGTTGTGATCGTATCAGTCCGGTTCTTCCCCTGGGGTAGCGAGAGCGCCAGTTCGACGGCCTCGCGGGGATCGCGCGCGGCAACGGTTTGGAAGAGCGAAGACCAGCCTCCCAGATCGCCGAGGGCGGGGTTGGCCTGGAGCATTTCAAGCGCCTGCGCGGGGTTCCCGGAGGCGAGGGCGATCACCACTCCCAGCTCCGCCGCGTTCCGGCGTTTTCCCCGCGGGAGACTTTGCAGCCAGGCTTGCGCGGCGGCCTGGTCCTTTTTGAACCAGGACATGGCGACATCGGCCATCGCCCCGGAGTAAAGCCGGCCTTCGAACTTTTCCGTGAATGCCAGCGCCGCCTTCGGATCGGCGGTCGCCCAATCCCTCAGGAGATCGGATTCAATCAGGGTGAGATCAATGCCGACCTTCCCGATCGTGATGAGCCGCTCCAGGGCTTTCGGGATGTCTTGCGGCTCGATCCCGTCGAGCAGGCGGCGGAGAGTCCGGATGCGCTTGTGTTCATCCGGCTCCTTGAGCGCACTATCGAGCGCGATGAGCAAGCCGGGGCCACGCAAAACGGCAGCGGTGCCTTTGCCGGGAACGGCGTTTGGAACCGGCGCGGGCGCGCCGCCGACATTGGCGGGGGAGCCGGGAGGAGAGAGGGCGTTCCCCAAGGCGAAGCCGAT
Source organism: uncultured Chthoniobacteraceae bacterium (assembly GCA_964651005.1). Lineage (GTDB taxonomy): Bacteria > Verrucomicrobiota > Verrucomicrobiia > Chthoniobacterales > Chthoniobacteraceae > DATMFV01. The sequence continues at coordinate 9,538 of CAZYVL010000094.1, forward strand.
GGCGGCCCCGGCGGCGAGGAGGGCGAAGGACTTCAGGAGGAGCGCCGGTTGCATCGCAAGGTTCGGGCTACGGTTTGGGAATCAGGCT
>CAZYVL010000095.1:0-9503 GCA_964651005.1 uncultured Chthoniobacteraceae bacterium
GGAATCGCTGATTAATTGGAGCGAGACGAAAGCGCAGGCAGTTTGGATGGATTTCGAAGCCGATTTTCCGCAGCCTCTCTGAAGAGAGGTGAGGAAAAATCGGGTGCGAAAGCCGCCAAAATGACCAGCTTGCGGCTCCGCTCGCTTTAATCAGCGGCTCCCAAAAGCGATCCTGAAAATCAAAATGGCCAAACATCGTCTCTTGTCCCAAAAACAGTCGATTGCCATCGCTTCATTTTCTGCTTCGCCCTTGAGCACGACAGCGGGAGGCCTCCCCCCACCCGGAGACACCGGCTCTTCCCAGCGCATCTATCAGGTTGCCGTGATGAGCCAAATCGTCGAACCGATCCTGGTCGCCGAAAGCGAGGGGCGATTGAAAGAAATCGTCGTCGAAAAGGACAATCGACAACCCTCCCCGGCCCCCTTGGAGGCTTTCGGGCGAACGCTTGCCGGAGTCGCGCCGTGGCTTGAACTTGGCCCCGGGCCGGACCCGGAGGGCCAACTCCGCGCCAGATACATCGACCTGGCGCTCAAAAGCATTCGCAATGCCGTGGACCCGCAATCGCCTGGCCACCTGGAGTTTGCCCTCCAAAAACAGGCCCTCGTCGATACGGCTTTTTTTTGCGAAGGGTTGCTGCGCGCTCCCAAACAGTTATGGGGAACTCTCAATGCCGCCACCCGTTTCATGGTTGTCGATGCCCTGAAAAGCTCGCGGGCCATTGAGCCGCACAACAACAACTGGCTGCTCTTCTCCGCGATAGTCGAGGCGGCGTTGCTTGAATTCACCGGAGAGTGCGAGATGGCTCCCATAGAAAAAGCCATCACTAGTCACCTGAACTGGTATAAGGGCGACGGCACCTATGGCGACGGCCCCGCTTTCCATTGGGACTACTACAATAGCCTCGTGATCCACCCGATGCTTTGGGAGGTTCTGGAAATCTGCCAAAAGCATCACCTTCCGATCGCAGAGCATTACCCGAAGATTCAGGCTCGGGCCCGGCGTTTCGCGGCGATCCTGGAAATGCAAATTTCCCCGGAAGGCTCCTACCCGGTTGTCGGCCGCTCCGCGACGTACCGCTTTGGCGCGTTTCACCTGCTCTCCTTGCTGGCGCTGCGGCATGCGCTTCCGGAATCGCTGGCTCCGGCAGGGGTGCGCTCGGCCCTCAACGCCGTGGTTCACCGCCAGATTGAAGCTCCCGGGACATTTGCTCCGGGGGGACTGCTGCATATCGGCGTATTGGGCGCCCAACCGCGCATGGCGGAGTCCTACATCAATCGCGGGAGTCTTTATCTCTGCACGGCGGGGCTCCTGCAGCTTGGCCTCCAGGCGGATGATCCGTTCTGGACAGAGCCCGTGCAGCCCTGGACGCAAAAGCGCATCTGGAGCGGCGAGGATACCAAACGGGATGAAACGCTGAAGGAGGGAGGGCCTTTTTGAAGAGCCTCTCGGTATTGAAAAGATTTGGCATCAGGCAGGCTGCGGAAATCCACTTGAGCACATCCCTATGGAATCGCGGAAGTGACCACCTGGCGTGTTGCGCCTTTGCTGCCTCCCCACGGCTCCAGCTTGCCTTTGCGCACTACTGGGCGCGCTTCCCTCCGGGTTGGCAGTGTTCCGGTGTAAAGCGTTACGGTTTCTCCTTTCGCGAGATCAATTTCGGCGATTCCGTTTTCCAGATTTGTGACCTTAAATGACCTCTCTCCCGCCGCCAGGACGGGGCCGGGGAGATTCGGACGGACGCGGCACGGTTCACCCGCGAGGCTCTTGATCGTGACGAATCGGGTGACTCCCGCCTCGCGGGCGGCGCTGACAAGAAATGCCCCTTCGGCCCGCATAGAGGCAAAGCGAACCTCGGCCCATGAGGAGGGCGCGGCCGGGAAGATGCGGATCCAATCGCCATCACTGGTCATTAACATCTCCTGGAGCGTACGCGCATAAGCCAGGGGGGGTTCAATGACTGGTGAGTTGAAACCGCCTTCGAAATAGAGAGTATTGGGGAAGGTGGATTTTTTTATAAAAGACTGGAGGAACTCAAGCGCCCGGTCTGCACGGCCCGATGAAGCATACATGGAAGCCGCTCCCAGCCATGAATAGCCTGCAAAGAGGGACGATTTCGATGTCCAGTGTTCAAGCGATTGTTCCATGAGCGGCCGCTGTTTTGGGTTGGCCCAGTCCCATTCATGGAAAGGATAGATCATAAAAAGGTGCGACCAGTGGCGGTGCGATTTGGCAAGAGGCATCCCCTTTCCGACCATGATGCCCGTGGCGGGATCGACTTCATAGGGCACCAGCTTTGCAAACACCCTTTGGCATTCCTTGACGATGGGGTCATTGGCTTTCAACCGCGCATCGGCCTTGATGAGGGTTGCCGCAAGCCAGCGTAAACATGCGAGCGTATAGGAGGAGTTCTCGACCGGGTTGGTATATTCGGGAGAAGACGTGGCAATGAGGGAAAGCCGTCCATCGGGTTGTTCCACAAGGCCATGGAGCAGATGGTTGAAGGTGCCCTTCATCAACGGGAAAAGTCTTTCAGCCAGAAACCGGTCGTCCATTGAAGAACGGTAATGGATCCACTCGGCCGCGATCGCCCGGAAGCCAGTGTCATCCACGCCGGGCGAAGAATTTTCCTCCTCAATGCGGGTGGCCGGTGGTGCCCTGAGCGTCGGCGGGGAGGGGGGAAAACTCCGCTCTCGACTTTCGGGGTTCTCCTTACAAACCTATGGCGTTCCCTCGCGCCCTCTTCCCTTTGTCCAGAAGCCCCCGATCATGTCCGACGCAACCCTTACCCCGATGATGCAGCAGTATCAGGGCGTCCGGCGTACCTTGCCGCCGGACACGCTGCTGCTCTTCCGCCTGGGCGATTTTTACGAAATGTTCTTCGAGGATGCCAAGGTCGCCTCGGCCATTCTCAACGTCGCGCTGACGCGGCGCGGGCAGGTGCCGATGTGCGGCGTCCCTTTTCACGCCGCGGAGGGTTACATCGCCAAGCTGGTGAAGGCGGGCAAGCGCGTGGCGGTGTGCGACCAGGTGGGCGACGCGCAGCCCGGCAAAATCGTCCGCCGGGAGCTGACGCAGGTGATCAGCCCGGGGACGGTTTCCGACCTCAACCTGCTGGAGGCGAAGGAGAACAACTTCCTTGCCGCCGTGCACGAGCATGGCGGCGTTTTCGGCTTTGCGTTCGTCGATACGAGCACGGGGGAGTTCCGGCTGACGGAGCTGGCCGACGCCCCGGCGCTGGCCGACGAGCTGGCGAGGGTGGCCCCGTTGGAGATTCTTGTCGCGGAGCCGACGGGAAGGGAGGGGGGCAAGGCGCGATGCCCGGGGCTTTCCGGCGCGGCCGCGCAGGTCGTGGAGTGCGACGGCTACGCCTTTCTGCCGGAGCAGGCCGGGTTTACGCTGCGCGAGCATTTCAAGGTGCAGTCGCTCGACGGGTTTGGCGCGGCGGGGATGCCCGCGGCGGTCGGGGCGGCGGGGGCGATCGTGCATTACCTCAAGCACCAGATGCGCCGCGATCTCACCCACATCACGCGCCTTTCCGTTTACCGGAACTCCGCTTTCATGACCGTGGACGCCACCTCGCAGGCGAACCTGGAGCTGGTCGCCTCGCGCGGGGCGCGCAACATGAGCCTGCTCCACGCGCTCGACCGCACCGTCACCCCGATGGGCGGGCGGCTTCTGCGCCGCTGGATCCTCCATCCGCTGCGCGATCCCGCCGCCCTTGTCGGGCGGCAGCAGACGATCGCCGACTTGCTTGCCGATCCTTCGCAGCTCGGGGTGCTGCGCGAATCGCTCGGCGCGATCCGCGATGTCGAGCGGACGGTGGGCCGCCTCAGCCAGTCCGGCGGCAACGGGCGCGATCTGCTCGCGCTCAAGAATTCGCTCGACCAGATCCCGGGCCTCCGGGAGCAGATCGCGGTTTTGATCGAGGGCGGCCCGCTGGGGGGAGGTCTTGGAAAACGTGGCGATGCCCCCTCCCTGGCCGCCGCGCTGCGCGAGGAGATCGCGGAATTCCCCGGGCTGGCCGACGAACTCGCCCGCGCCCTGGTGGACGATCCGCCGCTGGCCGTGAAAGAGGGCGGCATTTTCCGCGACGGCTTCAACCCCGAGCTGGATGAAATCCGCACCGCCTGCCGCGAGGGGAAGGAGTGGATCGCCCGGCTCCAGCAGCGGGAGATCGAGGCGACGGGGATCAAGTCGCTGAAGGTCCGCTATACTTCTGTTTTCGGCTATTTTATCGAAGTCACCAAGGCGAACCTCGCCAGCGTGCCGGAGACATACATCCGCAAGCAGACGACCGTGAATGGCGAGCGGTTCATCACCCCGGAGCTTAAGGAGATGGAGGGGAAGATCCTCGGCGCCGACGAGCGCGCGCGGGCGGTGGAGTACGAGCTTTTCGTGGCGCTGCGCGTGCGGGCGCTCGAAGATCTGCCCGGCTTGCAGCGGAGCGCGGCGGCCATCGCCACGCTCGACGTGCTCTGCGCGCTGGCGGAAGTGGCGCGGCTTTTTAACTACTGCCGCCCGGTCCTCAACGACGGGCTGCGCATTCGCATTGAGGATGGCCGCCACCCCGTGCTCGACCAGAACCTCGCGGAAGAAAAGTTCGTCCCCAACGACGTGGAACTCGACGGCGGCGCGAACCGGCTCCACATCATCACGGGGCCAAACATGGCGGGCAAATCGACCTTCATCCGGCAGACGGCGCTGCTGGTGCTCATGGCGCAGATCGGCAGCTTCATCCCGGCGGCGCGGGCGGAGATCGGCGTGGTGGACCGCATCTTCACCCGGGTCGGCGCGAGCGACGATCTTTCGCGCGGGCAATCGACCTTCATGGTCGAGATGAACGAAACGGCCAACATCCTCAACAACGCCACAGCGCGCAGCCTGGTCATCCTGGACGAGATCGGGCGCGGCACCTCGACCTTCGACGGGCTTTCCATCGCCTGGAGCGTCGCCGAGTTCCTGCACGACGCGGTGCAGGCGCGCACGCTCTTTGCCACGCACTACCACGAGCTCACGGAGCTGGAGATGACCCGCCCGGGGGTGAAGAACTTCAACGTCGCCGTGCGCGAGTGGAGCGACCAGATCATCTTCCTGCGCAAGATTGTGCGGGGCGGCGCGGACAAGAGCTACGGCATCCAGGTGGCGCGCCTCGCGGGCCTCCCCGCGCCGGTAATCGCACGGGCCAAAGAAATTCTCGGCAATCTGGAGCAGTCGGAGTTGAACGCGGAAGGCAACCCGACCCTCGCCGAGAAACCGCCCGCCGGGCAAAGAAAGCCGAAGGAAACCGGCGGGCGGCCGCAGTTGTCGCTTTTCTAGCCCAGGCGGGTCGCATTGATCGACAGCGCCCAGGGGAATGTTAACCCCCGCGCCGTGATCCGCCCCCCCACTGCCCCCTTTGCATGGCAGGGGGGCGAAATCTCCCTCCGCGGAGCGTCATCGCGCTCTGTTTTTTCGCGGGCGTGCGTTCTCTTCCGCACGTTTTTTGCCCGCCCGGTCTCCAGAGTAAAACGCTCCTTTTCCCGGTTGCCCGCGAAATTTTTTTTCGAAAAATGATGGCGGGAAAATATACCAATGTAGTGGACATTTAAAATCATACTGAATCAGTAGACATACCGATAGAGCGCGACAGCCTGGCCACCCTCGCTTCAACCACGACTTAAACCGCTTCCCGGAAACCAACCACCGCATGAAAAGACCAGCCGCCCTCATTACGGGGTTTTCCCTTCTCCTCGCTGCGGGCAACGTCCACGGGCAAAGCCCCGGAGAAACGACGGCGCTCAGGAATCGCATCGACAAACTGGAGCGGAAAATCGCCCGTCTCGAAAAGGAGAGCCAGCCGCGCGCCGACGGGACGGATGCCGACCGGGCCGCACCGGGGAGCGAACCGGTCCAGCTCAAACTCGCCCGGGGAGTACCTGCAATACCTCTACTCCGAAGAGGAGCAGACCATCGTGGCGAAGAACTTCTACCGGCCCGTCAACGAGAAGGTGGCCGCGAAGGTCGCGGGCCAGTTCGCCAAGGTGCAGCGGATCACCATCGCCGATCAATTCGGCGGATGGCAGAAGGCCCGGAAGACGCATTCCGCCGACGGCGGCATCTTCGACCAGATCTACACCCCCCGGCAGCCGGTAGCAGCCGGTAAAGCGAGCCACACCATGCGTTCTCTCTACCAACCCAAAAGCCTTCGTTTGCCCAAGCCGCGTCCCGTGGACTATGCTGCCGGGGCGATGGGAAACAAACAGGCAGAAAACCGGGTCTTCGCAGCCGTGGCGGATCTCCAGCGCGAGGCGTCCGGATCGAATCACCTCTTTTATTCGGAAATCGGCGTGTTCCGCCATTCCGGCAGGAGCTACGTGCTGCCCCGCTTCGTTTTCCTCGGCCCCGGATCCGACGACGAGCCGGTGCGGATCGGCCTCTTCGCGGCGATCCACGGCGACGAGCCCGAGACGGCACTGGCCGCCGTGGAATTTCTCCGGCGGCTTGCGGCAGACCCCGAGCGGGCGCGCGGCTACCAGGTTTTTGTCTACCCGGTTTGCAACCCCACGGGAGTGGAGGACGGCACGCGCCATTGCCGTGGCGGCCTCGATCTCAACCGGGAGTTCTGGACCGGCTCCCGGCAGCCCGAGGTGTATTATCTGGAGCGGGAACTCGGCGTGCTCGCCTTCCAGGGCGTCGTGGCGCTCCATGCCGACGACACCACGCACGGCGTCTATGCTTTCGTGCGCGGCGCGACGCTCACCGAGGCGCTCGCCCGCCCCGCGCTGGCCGCCGCCGAAAAATTCCTGCCGAGGGCGGGCGGGGAGGTGATCGACAGCTTCCCGGCGAAGGACGCGCTCATTCATCATCATTGCTACGAAGGCGTCCTCAGTAACCCGGCGGAGCTGCACCCCGCCCCGTTCGAAATCATTTTCGAAACCCCGGCGAAAGCATCCTCGGCGTTGCAGGTGGAAGCCGCCGTGGCCGCTCTGGATGCGATTCTGGAAGAATACCGTCCCTTCCTCTCCATCCAGCAGAATCTTTAGGCTGATCCAATCGCTTGGGAATTCTGCTCGCGCTCATCTCCATCGGCTTCCCCTTCGTGGTGCGGACGCTCCAGCCGATCCTCCTGACCCTCTCCGACGAGGTAGAGGAAGCCGCCGCCACGCCGGGGAATCGTGCTCGCGACGATCTTCGTCACCTTTGCCTTCGTCGCGAGCGGGTGCGGCGTTGCCTGGCCCGGCCCCTCGGTGTCTCCCTTCCCCCCGGCTCGGGGAGGTTGCGGATTGAGCCGGGGTGTGCGATCTGATAACGCATGAGGGGGCTGCCCGCTCGTCGCGGGTGGCTCCAGAGCGTTGATGATGCACGGTACGAATCGAATCTCCCACGGCTCCGCTGACTCCCATGACCCTATTGGCTCTCATGGCTCTGGCCCCGCGCTTTACATCGGGCTGATCGGCGCGGTTGGCGCGCAGATGCGCCGGGTGAGCGCCAGCCTGGAGAAGATCCTCGCGCGCGTCGGCTACGCGGCGCGGGAGGTGCATGTCATCGAAGTGCTCGCCCGGCTGGAGGGGTGGACACCGCATCCCGAGCCGATCGGCGAGTATTACCACGCGCTGATGGACGCAGGGAACCGCTTCCGCTCCCGGCTCGAATGCAAAGCGGCGATGGCGCTGCTCGCTATGCGCGCTATTCGAGAAGCAAGGGAGGCAAGGGAAACAAGGAAGAGTGAGCCCCCCCGGACGGCGTACATCATCCGCTCGCTGAAAACGCCCGAGGAGGTGGCGCTTCTCCGCGAGGTGTACGGAAAGAGCTTCATCGCGCTCGGGGCATACGCCTCCAAGGCTTCCCGGCGGCGTTATCTGCGCGAGCGCATCCTCCAGTCGTGCAGCGAGCCGCCCGCGCTCGACCCCGACGCGCTGGCGGCGGCCATCCTGCACCGCGATGCCGAGGAGCCGGAGGGAATCTTTGGCCGCAACGTGGAGGCCACCTTTCCGCTGGCCGACTTTTTCGTGGAGGCTGACGGCGGCCCGGAGGAGCTGGAACGCTCGCTCTCGCGGATCGTCGAGCTGCTCTTTGGCAACCTCTTCCACGCGCCGACGCGCGACGAATACGGGATGTTCCACGCCGTCACAGCGGGGGTGCGCTCCGCCTCGCTCGCGCGGCAGGTCGGGGCGGCGATCTGCACGGAGGAAGGGGAACTCATCGCGCTCGGCTGCAACGACGTGCCGAAGGCGGGCGGCGGCCTTTACTGGGAGGGCGACGAGGGCGACGCGCGCGACCACCTGCGCGGCTACGACTTCAACGACCAGATGAAGCTCCTCTTCCTGCGCGACATCCTCGCGCGGCTCCAGCGCAGCGGGTGGCTGGAGGAATCGTTCGAGAACCTGGGCGAGGAGGAACTGCTGGAGCGGGCGCTGCTCCCCGGTTCCGCGCTGCGGCAGGCGGAGTTGATGAAGGTGATCGAGTATGGCCGCTCCGTGCACGCGGAGATGGCGGCGTTGATGGACGCGGCCAAGCGCGGCATCGCCGTGGAGGGGTGCACGCTTTATACGACCACCTTCCCGTGCCACAACTGCGCCAAGCACATCATCGCCTCCGGGCTGCGGCGGGTCGTTTACGTGGAGCCGTACCCGAAGAGCTTCACGCGGCGGCTTTATTCCGATTCGGTCTGGATCGACGGGGAGGGCGGGACGGCTGACCCGGCGCGGGCGGTGCGCTTCGAGCCGTTTGTCGGCATTTCTTACCGGCAATATTTTTCCCTTTTCTCAACCGGAGGGGCCGACCGGAAGGCGAACGGAAGTCTGACCCCGTGGACGCCGGAGGGCGCGGCGCTCCGGTTTTTCGAGCACCACGCCGCCTGCCTGGCGCGGGAGCAGGAGGCGCTCGCGCCGTTCGAGGAGCGGCTCCAAGGCGCGGGCCCGCAGAGGTAGCAACGGCATCGCGGAGCCTCCGGTCCACCCGGAAAACGGGTCGGAACCGATTGAGCTGTTGCGCTTGAAGCGCAGCAGACAATGGCCCAGCTTTTTTCTCCAGCCAGCAATACCGCAGCCCCAGGGGTGCTCGCGGCGGCGGTGCTCATGCTGGTGGCGCTGGCGGGTGGGGTGTGGCTCTGGTTTCACTCGCCGTACGCCACGGCGGTCGGCATCCCCCTTGAGCAGCCGGTCCCCTTCAGCCACGAGCACCATGTCTCCGGGCTGGGGATCGACTGCCGCTACTGCCACACCGGAGTGGAGACGGCCTCCTTCGCCGGGATGCCCCCCACGCAGACGTGCATGACCTGCCATTCGCAGCTCTGGACGGAGGCGCCGCTGCTCGCGCCGGTGCGCGAAAGCCTGCTGCGCAACGAGCCGATCCGCTGGAACCGAGTCAGCGCGCTGCCGGATTACGTCTACTTCAACCACAGCGTACACGTCACCAAGGGGGTGAGCTGCGTGAGCTGCCACGGCCGGGTGGACCAGATGCCGCTCGTGGCCAAGGCGCACTCGCTTTACATGCGCTGGTGCCTGGATTGCCACACGCACCC
>CAZYVL010000096.1:0-9041 GCA_964651005.1 uncultured Chthoniobacteraceae bacterium
CACAAAAGTTGATGGAGAGCCGACTTACGGGACTTACCGCGATTCGAGCCTTCGCTCCATCGTACCCGGGGGGGCATCCCGAAAAGGCATCAAACCGCAGGTTTTCGTCCGAGCCCTTTTCCACGGGAGGGCTTGCTTTCAGACTGAGGGAGTGGACGCGTGAGGGCCACGTCGTCGAAGCGGGCTCCCTTGAGATTCACGTCGCGGAACGTCGCTCTTCTTCGAGGCTGGCATTGGTACATTGAGCGCCGTCGATGTTTTGGTCGTCGATATTCATGGGTTCCTCAATTCGCCTCCAGCTCCGCGTGGTTGATCGTGGTCAGGCGGCGTTTGTGCTGGCCGAGCTTTGGGATGCAGTCGATCAATGCCCGTGTGTAGGGGTGTTGCGGGGCGCGCAGAACCTGCTCCACGGGGCCGTGCTCGACGATCTTGCCCCGGAACATCACCGCCACGCGGTCGGCGATGCCGCCGATGATGCCGAAGTTGTGCGTGATGAGCAGCAGGCTCATGCCGAGCTTCGCCTTGAGGTCGCGCAGCAGGTCGATGATCTGCGCCTGGATGGTTACGTCCAGGGCGGTGGTCGGCTCGTCGGCAACGAGCAGGTCGGGGCGGCACGAAAGCGCCATCGCGATCATCGCCCGCTGCTGCATCCCGCCGCTGAGTTGGTGCGGGTAATCCCACATCCGCTTCTCCGGGTCCACGATCCCGACCAGCCCGAGCCATTTGACCACCTCGCCGTCGAGGTCCGCCACTTCGGGGCGGTGCAGCCGGATCGCTTCCGCGATCTGGTTGCGGATGGTGAAAACCGGGTTGAGCGACGTGGAGGGTTCCTGAAAAACGTACGCGATGCGCGAGCCCCGGATGCGGCGTAGCTCGGCCCCGCTCATCTTCAGGACATCGCGCCCTTCCAGCAGGATCTCCCCGCCCCCGTATTCGGCGGGCGGCTCGGGGAGCAGCCGCGTGAGCGCGAGGGCCGAGACGCTTTTGCCCGAGCCGCTCTCCCCCACGACCGCAAGCGCCTCGCCTTTCTCCAGCGAAAAAGAAATCCCCTTCACTGCCTCCACGACGGATTGCTCCGTGGCGAACCGGATGACGAGATTGCGGACTTCAAGCAGCGGCGGCGGCGCGGCGGTCATGCGGGAAAGTCTGGAGCCAATCGGGGCATTGTCAAACTTCTCCGGCCCCGGGGGCGGTCGTGATCCGGGCGTTACCCGAGCAGGTCGAGGATCGCCGCTTTCTCCGCAGGTGCGGGGATCACGCTGCCGATCCGTTCCTCCACCACGCCGGGGTCTTTCAAGCCGTGCCCGGTGACGGTACAGACGATGGACGCCCCCTCCGGCAACGCTTCCAGCCCGAAGACGCCGCGCCCTTCGGCGGACTTGAGCAGCCCCGCGACGGAGGCCGCGCTGGCCGGTTCGACAAAAATCCCCTCGTGGCTGGCCAGCCACGCTTGCGCGGCGAGGATTTCCTCGTCGCTCACGATGTCCACGGCTCCCCCGGACTCGCGCATCGCCTCCGAGGCGAGCGCCCAGCTTGCGGGGTTGCCGATGCGGATGGCGGTGGCGACCGTCTCGGGCGCTTCGATGACCCGGTTGTGAAAAATCGGCGCGCTTCCCGCCGCCTGGAACCCGAGCATCTTCGGGAGCCGCGCGGCGCGGCCAAGGCGCTGGAATTCCCGGTAGCCGCGCCAGTATGCGGTGATGTTCCCGGCGTTGCCGACCGGGAGGATGTGCAGGGCTGGCGCGTCGCCGAGTTCCTCGATGATTTCGAACGCGGCGGTCTTCTGCCCTTCGAGCCGGTGCGGGTTGATCGAATTGACGATGGCGATCGGCTCGGTTTCGCCGATCTCGCGCACGAGTTGCAGCGCCGCGTCGAAGTTCCCTTCGATGGCGACGACTTTCGCGCCGTAGATGAACGCCTGCGCCAGCTTGCCGAGCGCGATTTTCCCCGCCGGAAGGAGCACGACGCAGCCGATCCCCGCGCGCGCGGCGTAGGCGGCGGCGGCGGCGGAGGTGTTCCCCGTGGAGGCGCAGATGACGGCGCGCGCGCCTTCTTCCACGGCTTTGGAAAGCGCGACGGTCATCCCCCGGTCCTTGAAGGAGCCGGTCGGGTTCAGCCCCTCGTACTTGAGGAAAACCTGGCGGCCCCGGCCGATCCGTTCGCTGAGCCGGGGCGAATGGATGAGCGGCGTGGAGCCTTCGTTGAGGGAGATCACCGGGGTCGCCTCCGTGACCGGGAGGAACGCGCGGTAGCGGGCGATCAGCCCCCGGTCGTTGAGCGGCGGGGTAGCGAGGGCGGCAGGGGAAGAGGCGAGGCGGGACGGGGAGCTCATTGGAAAGTTTCCACGCGGATCATGCGCGGCGGCCGTTTGACGCAGGCGAGCCGCGAGAGTTCTTCGAGCGCGGCGGTCATCTGCCCGCGCGTGGCGTCGTGGAGCATCAGGATGAGCGGCGTGGCTTCGTCCGCGTGCGCCTCCGGCTGGATGACCGAGGAGATGCCGATTTCGTGCGCCGCGAGGACGTTGGCGACCTGCGCGAGCACCCCCGGCTTGTCCACGACGGAGAGCCGCAGGTAGTGCTGGGAAACCACTTCGTCGGCGGGCTTGCACGTGCCGTAGAGGCCGTGCGGGGTGAAGCCGACGTGCGGCGGCGGCGTTTCGAGCGCGATGGCCGCCTCGGCGAGATCGCTGATGACCGCGCTGGCCGTCGGGTCCTGCCCCGCGCCGCGCCCGTAAAAGAGCGTCTCGCCCACCACGTCGCCATGCACCGCGACCGCGTTGAAGACTCCGTTGACCGAGGCGAGCACATGCGAGGCGGGCACCAGCGTGGGATGCACGCGCACCTCCACGCGCCCCCGCTCGTCCGCCTTGATGACCGCCAGCAGCTTGATCTTGTACCCGAGCTGCCCGGCAAACTCGATGTCGGCGGGGGCGACGTTCTCGATCCCCTCCACGTCGATCTCGCACATCCCGACCCAGAACCCGTAGGCGAGCGAGGCGAGGATGATCGCCTTGTGGGCGGCGTCCCAGCCGTTCACGTCGAGCGTCGGGTCGGCCTCCGCGAATCCGGCTGCCTGCGCCTCGGCGAGCGCATCGGCAAAGCCGAGGCCCGACTGCGTCATCCGCGTGAGGATGTAGTTACTCGTGCCGTTGATGATCCCGTGAATGGAGCGGATATGGCTCGCCACGAACGCCTCGCGGATCGACTTGATGATCGGCACCCCCCCGGCCACCGCCGCTTCGAAGAAGATCGGCACGCGGCGGCGTTCGGCGGCTTCGAAAATCTCCTTCCCGTGCCCGGCCAGCAGCGCCTTGTTGGCCGTCACGACGATCTTCCCTTTCTCGATGGCCGCCAGCACGAGTTGGAGCGGCTCCTCCACGCCGCCCATCAGCTCGACGATGATCTGGACGGAAGGGTCTTCAATCAAATCCCGCCAGTGCGGGGTAACCAGCTCCCGGGGCGGCGCGATGGGGCGCGCCTTCGCAGGGTCGCGCAGGGCGATCCGGCGCACCTCCAGCTCCAGCCCCAGCCGCTCGCAAAGCAGGCGGCGGTTGCCGGAGAGGTGCTTGAACACCCCCGCGCCAACGGTCCCGAAGCCTGCGATGCCGATGCCGATCTGTCTCATGAGAAACCTTTACCTTGCCCGGAGTCGGGCCGGTTTGCAAGCGGGCCGCACTCGGGATTGCGGGTTGCGAATGGAAAAAGCGCACCTCCCCGGAGCCGCAGACCCGCCACGCCGCCGGGGCTTGACCGTGCTCCTCCCTCGCGGGAGACTGGCAGGCGGATTCCGAGCCGCGCGCTTTCCATCCTCCATTCGTCCCCCATGACCGCCTCCCCCTCCCGCTCCCAGCCTCGCCCAAAACCTCGCTCCAAAAACCGTTCCAAGGCCCGCCTGATCGTTGCCGCCAGCGAGCACGATGCCGACCTGCTCTACGCCACCCGGTTCTTCGCCCCGGACCCCTTTGCTTATCTCGAAAAAGGCGGACGCTCGCTCGTCCTGCTCAACGATCTGGAGATCGACCGGGGGCGCGCCCAGGCGCGTGTGGATGAAGTGCTCTCCCAGAGCGAGGTGGCGGCGCGCGCCGGGGGGGGGCAAACGCCTTTTTCCGCCGTGCTCCTCCAGCTTTTGAAGGAGCGGCGCATCCGGAGCGTGGAGGTGCCCTCCTCCTTTCCGCTCGGCCTCGCGACGAAGCTCGCGGAAGGGGGCGTGGCGCTCCACCCGTGCAAGGGGATGTTCTTCCCCGAGCGCGAATTCAAGACGCCGGAAGAGCTGCGCGCGCTGCGGCATGCGCTCGCCATCACCGAGGCAGGGATGGCCCGGGGCATGGAAGTGCTCGCCGCCGCGAAGATCGACAAGGCGCGGCGGCTCTCCCTCTCCTGGGACGGCAAGCCGCTCACCTCCGAGCGGCTCCGCGCGGAGATCGACTGCACGATTCTGCGCGCGGGGGGGCTCCCCGCCAACACCATCGTGGCGGGTGGCGATCAGGCGTGCGATCCGCACGAGCGCGGGCACGGGCCGCTCCGGGCGGATTCGCTGATTATCCTCGATATTTTCCCACGCGACGCGCGCACCGGCTATTTCGGCGACATGACGCGCACCGTCGTGCGCGGCAAGGCGAGCGACGCCCAGCGGCGGCTCTGGGAGACGGTGCGCGAAGGGCAGCAGCGGGCGCTCCGGGCGATGAAGCCGGGCGCGGACGGCGGCGCGGTGCATGACGACGTGACCCGGTTTTTCACCGAACGCGGCTACCCGACCCGCCGGGAGAAAGGGCGCTGGACCGGGTTCTTCCACGGCACGGGCCACGGCCTCGGCCTGGAGATTCACGAGGCATCCCGCTTCGGCACGACCTGTTTCAAGCCCGGACAGGTGCTCACCGTCGAGCCGGGCCTCTACTACCCGGGGCTGGGCGGCGTCCGGATCGAGGATGTCGCGGTCTTGACGCAAACAGGCAACCGGCTGCTGAGCCGGTTTGAGAAGCGGCTGGAGATTTAGCTTCTCGGGAGTGCTACGCGCCGACGCCCGCCGCGCGTTTGAGTTTGTCCACCACGCGGCAGAGGATCTCCACCGCGCGATCCGTCTCTTCCTCGGTGTTAAACCGGGAAAACGAAAACCGGAGGCTGGCGCGCGCCCTCTCCGTGGAGAAGCCCATCGCGCGGAGCACGTGGGAAGGGTGGATCGACCCGGAGGTGCATGCGGACCCCGCCGAGCAGCAGACCCCCTCCCGGTCGAGGAGCATCAGGATCGCCTCGCCCTCCACGCCGGGGAAGGAGAGATTCGAGGTGTTGGGCAGGCGCGCTTCGCGGTCGCCGTTGACTTCCGTCCCCGGGATGCGTTCGAGCACCGCGTTTTCGAAGCGGTCGCGCAAGGCGCGGACGATGGAGTTCTCATCCTCCATTGCGGCGGCGGCGCGTTCGGCGGCTTCCCCGAGCGCAATGAGGCTCGCCACGTTCTGCGTCCCGGCACGCCGTCCCTCCTCCTGGCCGCCGCCGGTCAGCAGCGGGTAAAAGCGCGCGCGCCGGTTGGCGTAAAGGACGCCGACGCCCTTGGGGCAGTGCAGCTTGTGGCCCGAGACGCTCAGGAAATGGATCGGCGCCGCACCCGGCGTGTTGAGCCGGATGGGGATCTTCCCCACGGCCTGCACGGCGTCGGTGTGGAAGAGCGTCCCCTTGGCGCGGGCGATCGCGGCGATCTCCCCGATGGGAAAGAGCACCCCCGTCTCGTTGTTGGCCCACATGGCGGAGACGATGGCGGTGTCGGGGCGGATCGCCCGCTCCAGCTCTTGGAGGTCGATCTGCCCACGTTCGTTCACGCCGACCCACGTCACTTCATAGCCGCGCTTGGCCAGCGCCTCGCATGTTTTGAGCACGGCGCTGTGCTCGACGGTGGTGGTGACGATGTGCTGGCGGTCCGGGTCGAGCCGGAGCGCGGAGAGGATCGCGGCGTTGTTGGCTTCCGTCCCGCAACTGGTGAAAATGATTTCGTGCGGATCGCACCCGAGAAGCGCCGCCACCTGCTCGCGGGCGCGCTGGATGGCTTCGGCCACCTGCGAGCCAAACCGGTACGCGCTCGACGGGTTGCCGTAAAAATCGCTCAGGTACGGCATCATCGCCTCGATCACGGCGGGATCGACCTGGGTGGTCGCGTTGCTGTCGAGATAAAGGACTTGGTTGCTGCGGATCGGCATGGCGGGCGACGACGCTACTCCAACTCCCGCCAAAGCGCCACCGGAACTTTCCCGCCGTCACGTTACCAGCCGCAGGACGAGGGGATAGCGGTACGCCCTCCCCTTGCTGGCAGAAATGGCGGCGAGGAGGACCAGAACGACATCGGCGATCCAGATCGCCAGGAGCAGCGGAAAGCCGATGAGGATGAAGCAGAGCACCCCGGCGACAATGGCGTAGAGCGTGTAGCTGATCTGCGCGTTGAGCGCCTCCTTCCCCTGGTCCTCCACGAAAGGGGAACTCTCCCGGCGCAAAAGCCAGACCACCAGCGGGCCGATGATGTGTCCGAACGGGAAGAAATGCCCCGCGTAGGCGCTCAGGTGCGCAATGACGGCCCAGTTCCGGTCGTCCCGGCCTGTCGGGACGGGACGCGATTGCGGATAGCGCGCCCCTTCGGGCATCCCGGGATTGGGGTTGGGTTCGGTCGGTTCCATAATCCGGATGGCGTCTCCAACCCGGAATCGGAGTTGGCAGAACAATTCCGCTCCCCAATCTTATCCCGGCCATTTATCAAAGGGAAAGCACGATGAATCCAACCCCTCCCCACGTCGGCGACCCGGAGAGCGCAGGAAGCCCGGGCGATCCCCATCCGCTCACGCCCCGGGTGGAAACCCCGGTGGAAGTGATGTTCTTCGACACGGACTGCGCGGCGGTGGTCCACAACATCGCCTACCTGCGCTTTATCGAAACGGCGCGCACGCATCTCGCCGCGCAGCTCGGGATGGGGCTGAGCGAAATGGCGGCGACGCACGTTTTCCCGGTCGTGGCGCGCACGGAGATCGACTACCGCCGCCCCGCCGTCCTCGGGGACAAACTGGTCGTACACGGCGAGCTGGCGAGCATCGCGCGGAGCCGGTTCTGGTGCGCGTTTCGCGTCGTGCGCCCTTCGGACGGGGCGCTCATCGCGGAGTCGCGCCAGATGCTCGCGGTGGTGCGGATGCCGGAGGGGAAGGCGATCCGGCTGCCGGAGGAGTGGGCCGTCCGTTACCCGCATCTGGTCGCCAACGGAAAACGGGCCTGATCCAGCCCGGAGCGGGGAGACGGGCGGGCTGGAGGCTTGCTCCGCCCCGGCTCTCCGGCGAAGTTTGTTCCGATGCCCACGGAAACGCTCCCGCTCGACGAAGCGCCGATGCTGCCGCCGCTGGTTCTGCGGCCCCCGCTCGGCCCGCGCGTGCTGCGCGTGATGGTGCTCGCGCTGGCGGTGGTCTTCCATCTCTTCACCGCAGGGTGGAACCCGCTGGCCAACGGGCGGGAGGGGGACATCGCGGGCGCGGCGCGCCAGCTCCTGCTGGAACGCGGCTGGATTCCCGACGGCATGGCGTCGCCCGGCGGCCCGCTGGCGGTCTGGCTCTGCAAGGGGTCGATGCATCTTTTCGGCATCGGCGAATTTGGCGCGCGCCTGCCCGCCGCGCTCGGCGTGCTGGCGATGGTTTGGCTGGCGATCCGCCTCGGCGAATGCTTCGGCGGAACATGGCGCGGCTTTGTCGCGGGGATGCTGCTGCTCTGCACCCCGGGGATGTTCATGCTCGGGCGGACGCTCACGGCGGCCCCGCTCGCGGCGGCGTTCGTCGCGACGGTCTTCCTCTGCCTGGCGCGCGGCTGCGCGCACCGCCGGGGCCGCCGCCAATGGTTCTTCCTCGCGTGGCTCGCGCTCGGCGGCGCGTTTCTCGCGGGGGGCGCGCTCGCGGCGGCGATCCCCCTGGCCGCGCTGCTGCTGCTGGCGCTGCTGCATCGCAAGGCACGGCTGCGGCTGCGCGCGCTCCTCTCGTGGGAGGGGGCGCTGGTCCTCGCCGCGCTGGCGGCGGGGGCGGCGCTCTGGGGCATGTGGGGCAGCGGCTCCGTCCCGCCGACGGGTGCGCGGCGCATCGTGGAGTGGCAGGCGGCGCTGCTCTTTCCGTGGTCGGTGCTGCTCGTGCCGGTGGCGTGCTCCACGGCGGCGCGGCTGCTCTCGGGGCGGCTGGAGTGGGACGAAGCCTTTGCCCTGGCATGGCTCGTCGCGGGGCTGGCGGTGATCGTCCTGGCCCCTTCCGGGAGCCTCTTTGACACGCTCATGGTCTGGCCCGCCTTCGCGCTCTGGGTGGCGCGCGGGCTGGAGACGCTGAGCCGCCGTGGCTTTCTCCGCTGTGCCGCCGTGGTGTTCGCGGTCGGGGCGGGGTGCCTCGCGCTCACTGGCCACATTCGTGGCGGGCTGCTCGGGCTTTTCCCCGCCATCGCCGACTTCGTGCGCGGCATCCCGGACTTTTTCTGGCCCTCGATCGCCTCCGTGGTCTTCATCGCGATGCTCGCCTTCGTGCTGTTCGCCGCCGTCGCCTTCGCGCTCGATTTTTCCCACCACCGCCGCTTTGCCGTCATCGCCCTTTTCGGCGCGATGCTCCCGGCGGGGTACGCCTTTGTGGACATCGCGGCGAAGCTCTCCCCGTATTTCTCCTGCGCGGAAATCGCCCGGTGCATCAACGCAAGCGGGGTGGAGCAAACCCGCGTCGTCGTGGATGGCGCGCGCTTCGGGGCGAGCAGCCTGCTCTTTTACCTCGACCCGGACCTCCTCCCGTTCAAACCCGCGCCCGACCCCGCCTCCCCCCGTGCGGCCAACGCCGTCTGGGGAAAAGACAAGGCGGGAGAGCGCCAGAGCGTCCTCGTCACCCGGCGCACGCGGCTGCCGCTCTGGGAGAGGGCGACGGGGGCGCGGCGCCTGCAAGTGGCGTGCGAATCCGGCGGGAGCCTCCTCCTCGAAAGCCCGCCTCCAGGGGAGCGTTGAGGAACGGTTAAGGGACCATTGAAAGCCGGTCCTTTTTTCCCGGCTCGGGGAATGGGGATGGCCAT
>CAZYVL010000097.1:0-4731 GCA_964651005.1 uncultured Chthoniobacteraceae bacterium
CGAAACCTGGAATTTGATCCGAAGCGAAACCTGTTTGGGAATCTACCGGTTTTGGAGAGGGTGACTGCACCGTAAAAAGCCAAGCGCACAGGTCAAAGCCCCGGGGCCGCTCCATGCGCTTTGAGCATCCCACCGGATCCGCCCTTGGCGGCGAGCCGCCTGGCCACGCCATTCAGCGCGTGGCGGTCCCGAACGCGGATGCCTGGGAGGCTTCAGGCGCTTCAGGCGCTTCAGGCAAGACCTGTTTGACCAGGCGGTCGATGGCCGTTTTTCCAAACTCCGTCGCGGGGTAGATCTTCTGCGCCTTGAGGTACCAGGCGAGGCTTGCGCCCGTTTGCCCTTTTTCCTCAAGGTCTTGCGCGGTGCGCAGCGTCCGAACGAAATCCGCCGCCTTGGTGGTCAGATCGGCACGCACCTGGTTGAGCTTGTTATCCTGGGGAAACTTCTGGAAAACCGTCTCCACGTTCTCCCACGCCCCGGCGTAATCGCCGTGCCGGGCGATCTCGGTGGAGCGGATGATCGCGCTCTCGATCTGCTGCATATCATCGAGCACGGTCTTGAGCTTCTCCTGCCGGTCGGGGTAGAGCGCCGTTGCCGCGATGAAGCGCACGCGGTCGTCGAAAATCTGCCGGAAGTTGTGCTGGGCCAGGAGTTGGTCGAAATCCGCAAGCGCCTTTTGCTGTACGTCGGCGGTGTTGAAGATGCGCCCGCTGATTTCGGCGAGCGCGGGGTTGCGCGGCCAGATCTCCGTGGCGGCCTTGAGTTCCTCTTCCAGCGTGGCGCTGTCGCCGCTCACGGCTGCGTTGCGGGCCTTGGCCAGATGCATCGCGGCGACGGTGCGGGCGGTTTCGATGGCCGCCATCGGCTTGGAGTTGTCAAAATCCTTCGCGGTCTTTTCAAGCTCGTGGACGAGTTTTTCCGCCAGGGCGTAGTCCTTCACCTCCAGAGCGGAGACGAGCTGGCTTGCCTGCCGGGAGAACTCCAGCGCCCGCCGCTTGCTCTCGCGCGGGAGAGTGCGCAGGGAAGGGAGGTATTCGCCGATCCCGAAGGCTTCCGCGAGCCGCTTCGTGGCGCTCTCCATCTCGTTTTTCGAGGCGAGGAATTTGTACGCTTCCACCCCTTCGTTGGCGTCGCGGATCGCCTCGCTCGCCATCGCATCGAGGGTGATGACCGTCGGCGGGCTGCCCGTCGTCTTGGCAAAGAGATCCTTTGTGTCGCTCCCGAGGCGCAGCGTGTTGTCGCCCTCGTCAAAGACGGCGCGGTAAAAGCGCGTCGCGATTAACACATGCTGAAAGCGACGCTGGAGGAAAAGCTGCATCGCGAGCATCTGGAACTCGATCTTGGCCTGGACCTTCGAGAGCTCCTTCTTCGCCTGGTTGGCCTTGATGGCGGCCAGGGTCTCCGCAAGCCGCGTCGTGTAGGGGAGCACCTCCATGTCGCGCTTTTCCTGCTGGACCTTGTACCATTCCTCAAGCGCCTTGCCCTTCAGCCCCGAGGGTGGCGTTGTGGTGCGGGCATCCGATCCGGCCACCTTCTGGTTCCAGATGGCCTGTTTGCGTTCAGCTTCCAGCACGGCGTTTGCTTTTTCCAGCTGCTGTGCGTTTTTCATCGACCGCCATGCGGAGTAAACCGCGTCGGAAATCCCTTCGCAAAGCCGCGCGTCGATCTTAAAGCGGGAGGCTTGCGGCAGAAGCTGGAACGCCTCGTCAAGACGCTTGGGCGTGAGATGCTGCGGGCTGATCCGCTCCAGAATCGTGTCGAGAAGCTCCTGGTAGCGCCGGTTCTCGTCGTCGGTCTCCTCCGGCGCGTTCAGGTATTTCTCAAAGCGCGCCCGGAAGAGCCGGTTGTCGTACACGTTCCAGCTCGTCCCGTTCCAGGTGACCATCTCCGTGTCCGGGTTGAATGTCGGGAGCGAAAACGTGCCGGAAGACGCACCGTTGCCATTCCCGTCAGGCTTGGCCTCCGGGGATTCCGTTGGCGAAGAGGCGGGCGAAGAAGTGGATGGCGCAGGGCGAGACCGGGGGGGGCGGGAGGAATGCCTGGAGCCGGGCGCGTCAGGAACCTGCGCGTGCATACCGAGGGCCGGGCCGAGAAGAAAAGCGAGGAAAAGAGAGAGGGGAACTTTCATGCCTTGCGCAGATTTCTTGCCTTGAGAATGCCCCGGTCGCCCACTTCAACCTCGAAGGTGAAGTGCTGCCCCTTCTGGAGATTCATGGCATCGAATGCCGTGGGGATCAGGATCGGGAGGACATCGCCGGAGTCGTCCAGGTCGATGGAGTAGAGGCGGCCCGTTTTCGGCGACCAACCGAGCTGGTTGGCAACCGTCCCGGTGAGCCGGTAGGTATTCCCCCGCAGGCTGTTGGAATTCTCCAGATAAGCCGGGGAGGGGAACGGGGCGAGGGTGCGGAACGGATCGTTGACCTGAGAGAAAACCCAGTATCCGCCCGCTGCCAATCCAAGGCAAAGCAGGCAGGCTGCAGCGATCCATGCTGGCGTAGTGGAAGAACGTGCTCGTCGTGCCATTTGGGGTAGGGAAAGCAGAGTACGGCTTTTAGAAGATGACGCAATGAATTTGATTCCTCAACCCCCAATTCCGCGCTCCCAATTTCGCACTCCTTCGCAACGATGCAAAAGACGATGCAAAAGACAATGCAAAGGGGTTTGCTTCCACCGCCGGTTCGGCTTATACCATACCTTCGAAAGAGCTGGCATCGCGGTGAACGGGAAGGGGGAAGGGAAAAAGGAACAGGGACTCCCCAGCCGCAAGCCTCTTTTTTTCCTTCCCGATGTTTCGCGGATTGTGCGCCATTCTTTTCAAGGAGTTCATCGTCGTCCTGCGCGACCCGATGACGCTTTTTTTCATGCTCTTCCCGCCGCTCGTGGAGATGATCGCCTTTGGCTACGCGCTCGATAACGACGTCAAGCACATGCCGCTGGTCGTCTGCGACCAGGCGCACACCGTCGAAAGCCGCACGCTCGTGGAAAAATTCGTCAACACGGAGAGCTTCCGCGTGGCCCGGTGGGTGGAGAGCAGCGAGGAGATGGCGGCGGAAATCCGCCAGGGGCGCGCCCGCGCGGGGTTGCAGATTCCCCCCGGGTTCTCGCGCGATCTCCACGCCGGGCGTTCCACCCAGGTGCAGCTCGCCATCGACGGCTCCAACTCCACCACCGCGCTCGCCGCGCTCAACGCGGGCCAGGCGGTCACGCTCACGCAGTCGCTCCAGCGGCTCCTCGCCGGAGCGGGCCTTAAGGAAATGCCTGTGGAGATCCGCCCCCAGATGCTCTACAACCCGGCGATGCGCAGCCCGAACTTCTACGTGCCGGGGGTGATCGGCGTAGTGCTGCAAATCTCCACCACCTTTGCCACGGCGATGGCCGTGGTCCGTGAGCGGGAGCGCGGCACGCTGGAGCAGCTCCTGGTCAGCCCGCTCTCCCGCTGGGGGTTGATGCTCGGCAAGCTGACGCCTTATTTCTGTGTCGGCGTGGCGATGGCGGCCTTCCTCTTCGCCATCATGCGGTTTCTCTTTCATGTCCCGATCCAGGGGAGCCTGCTGAGCGTGGCGCTCTCCACGGTCGTCTACGTCTTTGGGCTTTTGAGCATCGGCCTGCTCTTCTCCACGCGCGCGGAAAACCAGATGCAGGCGCTCCAGATGTCGATGGCGCTCATCCTGCCGAGCGTCTTTTTCTCCGGCTTCATCTTCCCGCGTGAGACGATGCCGTGGATCTTCTACGCCATCGGCGCCGTCCTGCCGACCACCTACTTCATCGACCTGATGCGCGGCATCATCCTGCGCGGCGCGAGCCTCGCGGAGTTCTGGCAGCCGCTGGTGATCCTGACGGCAATGTCGCTCGCCCTCTTCTGGCTCTGCGCCGCCAAGTTCAGGATGAAAATCTCGTAAACGGCAGGGCGGATCGGGGTTTTCAGCCCGGCAGGAAATACCCGCGCTGCTTCGCGCTGACGGGCATCCCGAGAAGCTCCATCACCTGGAGCATATCTTCCCACACCTTCCGCTTCTCCGTATTGCTCTGGTTGCGGAGCAGGTAGGCAGGGTGGTAGGTGGCCATCAGCGGAATCCCCTTGAAGGCATGCCAGCGGCCACGGAGCGCGTGCATCGGGGCCGCCTCGTTGAGAAGCCCCTCCATCGCGGTCGCGCCGAGGGCGACCAGGCATTTGGGCGCGATGATCTCGATCTGTTCGGCGAGGTACGGCAGGCAGACCGCCATCTCCGCCGGGGTCGGTTTCCGGTTGCCCGAAGCCCCGGGAGGCACATCGGGGCGGCATTTGAGCACATTGGCGATGTAGACCTCCTCGCGCCGCAGCCCCATCGCCCCGATGATTTTCGTCAAAAGCTGGCCCGCCTTGCCCACGAACGGCTCTCCCTCGCGGTCTTCATCCGCGCCGGGAGCCTCCCCCACGAACATCAACTGCGCGTCCGGATCCCCAACGCCGAAGACCACCTGCGTCCGGCTGGCGGCAAGATGCTCGCACTTCATGCACGCGATCACCTGCTGCCGCAGACGCTCCAGACGCTCCGCTTTGGAACCGCCCTGCCCGACGGACTCGACAGGCTGGGTGGGTCCAGTGGATTCGGTCGGTTCGGCGGATTCGGGGGATGGAATGGGGCGAGCCGGAGCCGCCCCGGTTTTCCGCTCCGGGGCCGGAGCGGAGCGGGGGAGGGGCGTAGACCGGGCCTCGACTTCCGCCAGCCGCTGGAGCGAAAGCAACGAGGC
>CAZYVL010000097.1:4831-8948 GCA_964651005.1 uncultured Chthoniobacteraceae bacterium
TATTTCGCAAGGATTTCCCGCAGCACGTAGGGGAGAATCCCGCCGTGCCGGTAGTAGTCGATCTCAATCGGGGTGTCGATCCGGACGATCACCGGGACGCTCTGCTGTGAGCCATCCTCGCGGTGGATCACGAGGTTGGCCTTCTGGCGCGGCTGAAGGTCTTCGCCGATCCCGGTGATGTCGAACCGCTCCGAGCCGTCCAGCCCGAGCGTCTTCGTGGTGGTCCCCTCCTCAAACTGGAGCGGGAGCACCCCCATGCCGACGAGGTTCGAACGGTGAATGCGCTCATAGCTGGCGGCGATCACCGCCTGGACCCCGAGCAGGCGCGTCCCCTTCGCGGCCCAGTCGCGGCTGGAGCCGGTGCCGTACTCCTGCCCCGCGAGGATGACGAGCGGCACGCCCTCGGCCTGGTATTTCACTGCGGCATCGTAGATGGAGAGCTGCTCGCCGTCGGGGAAGTGCCGGGTGACACCGCCTTCCACGCCCGGGACCATCAGGTTTTTGATGCGGACATTGGCGAAGGTACCGCGCGTCATCACGCGGTCGTTGCCACGGCGGCTGCCGTAGGAGTTGAAATTGACCGGATCGACCCCGCGCGAGACGAGGTATTTCCCGGCGGGGGAACTCGGCTTGATCGCCCCGGCGGGGGAAATGTGGTCGGTCGTGACGGAATCGCCGAAAATGCCGAGCGGGCGCGCGCCGGAGATCGGCACGATGGTCCCGGGCTCCATCCCGAACCCATCGAAGAAAGGCGGCTCCTGGATGTAGTCGCTCTGCGCGTTCCACTCGTATACGCCGCCCGTGCTGGAGGGGATCTCGTTCCACTTCGGGTTCTGCCCGGCGAAGTCGGTGTAGAGCTTGCGGAAGATTTCCGGCGCGAGGGCGGAGGCCATCGTTTCGCGAATTTCCTCCAGGCTCGGCCAGAGTTCGCGGAGGTAGACCGGCGCGCCGTCGGCGCCTGTCCCGAGCGGTTCGTTCGCCATGTCGATGTCGATCCGGCCCGCGAGCGCGAACGCGACAACGAGCGGCGGCGACATGAGGAAGTTCGCGCGGATGCTCTGGTGCACGCGCGCTTCGAAATTCCGGTTCCCGGAGAGCACCGACGCGGTGACTAGATCGTACTTGGTAATCGCCTCCTCGATCTTCGGGTGCAGCGGGCCGGAGTTGCCGATGCAGGTCGTGCAGCCGAAGCCGACGATCTGGAACCCGAGCTGGTCGAGATACGGCTGGAGCCCCGTGCGGGCGAGATAATCGCTCACCACGCGCGAACCGGGGGCGAGCGAAGTCTTCACGGCGGGATCGACATGCAGCCCGCGTTCCACGGCCCTCCTGGCCACCAGCCCGGCGGCGATCATGACGCTCGGGTTGCTGGTGTTCGTGCAGCTCGTGATCGCGGCGATGAGCACGCTCCCGTTGCCGACCTGCGTGTCGCCCGTGCCGAAGGGATTGACCGGGAAATCGTCCACCGGGTCGCAGGTGGGGCGGTTGCTGACCATCTCCAGCTTGCTCCGCTGTTCGCCCTCCTGGGGGTGGTTGGTGAGGGTATCGGTCGATTCCAGGCCGTTGCACTGCTCCATCCGCGTGCCGTTGAGGTGAACCGGGACGCGGAACGCGTGGTCGTTCGCCGGTTTGCCATAGCCGCCTTCCGGGATCGGCCGGGAGAGGATCTCCCCGAAGGTCTGCTTGAGATCGTTCAGGTTGATCCGGTCTTGCGGCCGCTTCGGCCCGGCCACGCCCGGCTGGACATCGGCGAGGTCGAGTTCGAGATCGACGGAGTAATCGATCTCCCCCTTGCGCGGCATCCCGAACATCCCCTGCGCCTTGAAGTAGTTTTCAAACGCGGCGCACTGTTCTTCGGTGCGCCCCGTGGCGGCGAGATAGCGGATCGACTCGGCATCCACCGGGAAGAAGCCCATCGTCGCCCCGTACTCGGGGGCCATGTTGGCGATCGTGGCGCGGTCGGGCAGCGGGAGGGACTCGGCCCCCTCGCCGTAAAATTCGACAAACTTGCCGACGACCTTCCGCGCGCGGAGCATCTGGGTGATGTGCAGCGCGAGGTCGGTGGCGGTGACGCCTTCGCGCAGCCGCCCGGTGATGTGGACGCCGACGACTTCCGGCGTGAGGAAATAGACCGGCTGGCCGAGCATCCCCGCCTCCGCCTCGATCCCGCCGACCCCCCAGCCGACGATGCCGAGGCCGTTAATCATCGTGGTGTGCGAGTCGGTGCCGACGAGCGTATCAGGGTAGTAGAGATCGCCCTGGTGGAGCACCCCTTTGGCGAGGTATTCCAGGTTGACCTGGTGGACGATGCCGATCCCCGGCGGAACGACGCCGAAGGTTTCAAACGCCTGCTGGCCCCATTTGAGGAACTCGTACCGCTCCCGGTTGCGCGTGAACTCCATGTCGAGGTTCAGCCGGAGCGCCTCGGCGGACCCGGCGAAATCGACCTGCACGGAGTGGTCCACCACGAGGTCCACCGGCACGAGCGGCTCGATCATCTTCGGGTCGCGCTGGAGAGCGGCCACCGCAGCGCGCATTGCGGCGAGGTCCACCAGCAGCGGCACCCCCGTGAAGTCTTGCAGGACGATGCGGGCGACCAGAAACGGGATCTCCTCCGGAGCCGGGTTCCTGGCATTCCAGTTCGCGAGCTGGCGGACATTCTCCTGGCTGACTTTCTTGCCGTCGCAGTTGCGCAGGACCGATTCCAGAACGATCCGGATGCTCACGGGCAGCCGGGAGATCGCGCCCACGCCCGCTTCCTGTAGCGCGGGGAGGGAATGGAAACGGCCGGTGCGCCCGGCGCCGAGGTCAAAAGTGCGGAGAGTGTGGAAAAGATCGCTCATGGAATGGGGAATAGGGAATGGAGAAAATCGGGGCGGATGCGGAGTGGAACGGAGAGATCAGGCGTTGAGTTCAGCCAGCTTCGCCTTGATCGCTTCGAAATTCGGCAGATCCTTCGGCGTGGGGGTCTGTTCCGCGTACTGGATGACGCCGTTGCGGTCGATCACGAACGCCGCGCGGGCCGCCGTCGAGCCGAAGCCGAGGAGGTCGTCGAGCAGGACGCCGTAGGCGGCGGCGGTCTTTTTATTGAGGTCGCTCGCCAGCGTCAGGCCGAGCTTCTCCTTCTGCGCCCAGGCATCCTGCGCGAAGGGGCTGTCCACGCTGATGCCGATCACCCGCGCCTGGAGCGACTCATAGGCGGCAAGCCCGCTGGAAATCTCGCACATCTCCTGGGTGCAGACACCGGTGAAGGCGAGGGGGAAGAAGAGGAGGACCGTATTGGCCTTGCCGAAGTTTTCGCCGAGCGTCACGTCGGAGACGGTATCGCCTTTTTTGGACTTGAGGGTGAATTCGGGGGCTTTGCTGCCAACGGGAAGTGCCATGATTTGGATAGAGCGGAATTTGAGGTACGGAGTGGATGGATCATTCAATCTCCCCCTCCTGTTTTCCGGCTCCCGGGAACCCCAAAAGGGGCTGGGGAGTTGGGGATTGGGCAGGGCGGGGGAGGGCGGGGCGGAACGGCGCTTTCGCCAAAGGTTTGCCAATGAAGGTTTTTCCAATGGTTTCGCGCAAATCCATTCGCTCCCGCTTCGAAACGGAGCTTAAGTTGCGGGGCGGCGAACTGCAATCTTCAAAAATGGACATCCTCTGGTGGTGCTTGACGGTGGCGCTCTTCCTGCTCGGGCTGGTGGGGACGCTCGTGCCGTTGCTCCCCGGGACGACGCTGATTTTCGCCGGGGCGGTGGTGCACCGGCTGGCGTTCGGGCCGGCGGAGAGCATCGGCTGGCCGGCCTTCTCCGTGCTCTTCGTCCTCCTGCTGCTCTCCTTCGCGCTCGATTTCCTGGGCGGGAGCCTTGGCGCGCGCCGCTTCGGCGCCACCCGCGCGGGGGCGTTGGGCGGGATCGCCGGAGGAGTCGTCGGCCTTTTCTTCGGCCTCTGGGGGGTGATCGCCGGGCCGCTGCTCGGGGTTTTGCTCGGAGAGCTTGCCGCCGGGCAAAAGCTCCCCGCCGCCGTCCGTTCGGGCTGGGGCACGCTGCTCGGCACGGTCGCCGCCGCCGCCGTGAAATGTGGGATCGGGGTGGCGATGATCCTCTGGTTCTTCCTGGAGCTTGCGTTC
>CAZYVL010000098.1:0-8827 GCA_964651005.1 uncultured Chthoniobacteraceae bacterium
GCCGTGCAGGAGAGCTTCAAGCGGCTGCTCGGCCCGGCGATGGAGACGGAGATGCGCCTGGAGCTCAAGCGCCGCGCCGACGAGGAGGCGATTCGCGTCTTCGCCGACAACCTGCGCGAACTGCTGCTTGCCTCGCCGCTCGGGCAGAAAACGGTCCTCGCCATCGACCCCGGTTTCCGCACCGGCTGCAAGGTCGTCGTCCTCGACGCGCAGGGGAAGCTGCTGCACAACGACGTGATCTACCCGGAGCAGGGCGCGCGCTCCGCCGCCGAGGCCGCCGAGAAAGTGCTCGCCTTCGTCAAACACTTCAAGATCGAGGCGGTTGCCGTCGGCAACGGCACGGCGGGCCGCGAAACCGAAGGCTTCCTGCGTAAGCTCAACCTCCCGGCGGGGATGCCGGTCGTCATGGTCAACGAAAGCGGCGCGTCGATCTACTCGGCCTCCGAGGTGGCGCGCGAGGAGTTTCCCGACCACGACATCACCGTGCGCGGCGCGGTTTCCATCGGCCGCCGCCTCATGGACCCTCTGGCGGAGCTCGTCAAGATCGACGCGAAGTCCATCGGCGTCGGCCAGTACCAGCACGATGTCGATCAAACCGCGCTCAAGAAGAGCCTCGACGATGTGGTCGTCAGCTCGGTCAACCGCGTCGGCGTGGAACTCAACACCGCCTCCAAGCAGCTTCTCGCCTACGTCTCCGGCATCGGGCCGGGGATCGCCGAGAACATCGTCGCCTACCGCAACGAGCACGGGGCGTTCAAATCGCGGCAGGAACTGCTCAAGGTTCCGCGCCTCGGGCCGAAGGCGTTCGAGCAGGCGGCGGGCTTCCTGCGCATCCGCGACGCCGGGAATCCGCTCGACGCCAGCGCGGTGCACCCGGAGAGCTATGCGATCGTCGATGCCATGGCGCGCGACCTCGGCTGCTCCGTGCGCGACCTCATCAAGAACGAGCTGACCCGCAAGAAAATCGTCCTGCAAAAGTACGTTTCCGACAAAGTTGGTCTCCCGACGCTCACCGACATCGTGAGCGAACTCGCCAAGCCGGGCCGCGATCCGCGCCAGCAGTTCGAGGCGTTTTCGTTCACGGAAGGGGTCAACAAGATCAGCGATCTCCAGGTGGGGATGAAGCTCTCGGGCATCGTCACCAACGTCGCCGCCTTCGGCGCGTTCGTGGACATCGGCGTGCACCAGGACGGCCTCATCCACGTCAGCCAGCTCTCCGATCAGTTCGTCAAAGACCCGGCGGATGTCGTCAAGGTGCAGCAGAAAGTCACCGTGACGGTGCTGGAGATCGACCTGGAGCGCAAGCGGATCGCCCTCTCCATGAAGAGCAAGCCCGATCTCTCCCCGCGCTCCTCTGGCCCCTCCTCTGGTCCCTCTGGCCGTGGCCCGCGCCCGGAAGGGAACCGCCCGCCCTCTGGCGGCGGTCGAGCCAACGGCGGGCAAAGCCGGAGCGGCGGAGGCGGGTTCGACTGGTTCACCGCCGCGATGAACAAGGGCACAAAAAAGTAGCCCTCGGAACGATCCCCGCCGCGCTCACCTCTATTCAGGCAGGGGGACGGCGCGCCGCGTGCGCCGCGTGAACCGGAGCGTTTCCGTGTACCCGGCTTCGCGCGCAAGCGCGGCGGCGATCTCGAACCCGGCGCCCACCTCCCCGGGCGCATGCGCGTCGGAGCCGACGATCAGCGGCACGCCCGCCTCGCGCGCCAGGCGCAGGAATTCCGGCTCGGGGTAGCATTCCGCCGCCGGTTTGCGCAGCCCGGCGGTGTTGATCTCGAACGCGCCGCCGGTTTGCGCCAGCGCGGCGATGGCCGGTTCGTAGTAGCGGCGCAGGTCGCCCGGCGGGCGATGCCCGAATTTCTTCGGCAGATCCGGGTGGGCAACGAAGTCGAAAAGCCCGCTGCGGATGCACTGCTCATAAGCCTTCCAGTAGAGATCCCAGATTTCCGCCACGGGCCGCTCCGCAAAGCGCGAGAGGAACCGGGGGTTGTCCACGTCCCAGCCGGGGGCGATGTAGTGGACGCTTCCGATCAGGTAATCCCACGGCGCCATCCCCGCGAGCCGTTCGATCCACCCCTCCTGCCCGGGGAGATAATCGACCTCCAGCCCGAGGCGGATCGGCAGGTGCGGGAAGGCAACGCGCGCCTCCTCCACGGCGTCGAGATAACGCGGCAGCTCCTCCGCGAGCATCCGCCAGTCGTCAAACGGCTCGGCCATCGGGCTGTGGTCGGAGATCCCGAGTTCCGGCACGCCACGTTCGACGGCGGCGCGGGCGTAGTCGATGGGCCACCCCACGGCATGGCGGCAGAGCGACGTGTGGGTGTGGTAATCGGCGAACATCGGTGCGCCTTTTCTCAGTCCCGGGGCGTCTGGCCGTTCGCCTTTTGCCAAAGATCCTGAAGGAGCAGGCGGACGAACTGGCTGTTGTTGACGAGGTAACGCTTGAGCAGGCGGCGCGGCTCGCTGGCGATGCGGAAGATCCACGTCATCCCGAGGCGCTGCATCCAGGCGGGAGCGTCCTTTTTGGTGCCCGCGTTCACGTCGAAGGCGAAGCCGACCGCCAGGAGCGCCCCAGCGGAGAAATGCGACTTCCAGCGGGCGACCCACTCCTGCTGCTTCGGGGTGCCGAGGCCGATCCAGACCAGATCCGGGCTACACGCCTTGATCTCCTCCACGATGGCGGCCTCTTCCTCGGGGCGGAAGTAGCCGTTGCGCGCGCCCGCGATGGTGAGCGCGGGGTTGAACTTGCGCGCGTTGGCCAGGAGCGCGTCGAGGCACGCCTGGTTGCCCCCCAGAAAATAGTGACGCACTTCCGCCGGGCTGCGCGTGACGCATTCGCGCAGGAACGTCGGCCCGTAGACGCGATCCGTCAGCCCCGCCCCCTGCGCGTTGAGGCACCAGATCAGCGGCATCCCGTCCGGGATGAAGAGATCCATCGCCTCGGTCATCTCGCGGAACCGTGGCTCCGTGCGCCGCATCGTGACGATGTGCGTGTTGGTGAAATCGACCGCGATCACCCCCGGCTCGCGGCTCCGCTCGAAGAGGTAGCCGGAGAGTTGCTCATAGCTTGTCAGCGTGAGCCGGGTGCCCAGAACGGTGTCGAAGGGCAGGGGAGAAAGGGCGGTCGCGCTCATGAAAAAAGAAACATTTGCACAGGTGCGCCATCAGCAGCAACGGCAAAAGAGCGGCAAAGAGCGGAGCGGGAACAAGCCGGGAGCGAAGGGGCAAAAGGCGGGTCCGGCCTCCCGTCCATGTGCCTCTCTTTGCGGCGGGCTTGCTTTCGCGGGCGGTTCCTTTAGGATGCGCCTGCTCTTTTCACCTCTTTTTACCATCCTTAATCATGTCGATTCTTGTCACCGGATCTGCCGGCCTCATTGGCTCGGAAACTGTAAAACGCTTTCACTCGGAGGGGTTCGACGTCATCGGGATCGACAACGACATGCGCGCCCGCTTTTTCGGCAGCGAGGCTTCCACCCGCCAGACCCGCTGCCAGCTTGAGAGCGAGCTTTCCCGCTACCGGCACCACGAAATCGACATCCGCGACCAGGCGGCGGTGGACACCCTTTTCGCCGGAGCCGTGAAGGACGCCAAGATCGACCTGGTGGTCCACACCGCCGCCCAGCCCTCGCACGACTGGGCTGCGCGGGACCCGTTCATGGATTTTTCCGTGAACGCCACCGGCACGCTCAATCTTCTGGAGGCCACGCGCCGCCACGCGCCGGAAGCGACGTTCATCTTCACCAGCACCAACAAGGTCTACGGCGACACGCCCAACCGCCTGCCGCTCATCGAGAAGGAGCTGCGCTGGGAGATCGAGCCGGGGCACCAGTACGAGCAGGGGATCGACGAAACAATGTCGATCGACCAGACCAAGCACTCCCTCTTCGGAGCCAGCAAGGTGGCCGCCGACGTCCTCGTGCAGGAGTACGGGCGCTACTTCGGGATCAAGACCGGGTGTTTTCGCGGCGGCTGCCTGACCGGCCCCGCCCACGCCGGGACGGAGCTACATGGCTTCCTCGCCTACCTGCTCAAGTGCATCTACTTCGGGCGGCCCTACCAGGTCTTCGGTTACAAGGGCAAGCAGGTGCGCGATAACATTCACGCTTACGACCTCGTGGAAGCCTTCTGGCAGTTCTTCCAGGCGCCGCGCAGCGGAGCCGTCTACAACATCGGCGGAAGCCGCCACTCGAACTGCTCCATGCTCGAAGCCATCGAGCTTGGCGAGCGTATCTGCGGCAAAAAGCTGGACTGGACCTACAAGGAAGACAACCGCATCGGCGATCACATCTGGTGGATCAGCGACGTGCGCCGCTTCCAGGCCGACTACCCGAAGTGGCAATACCGTTACAACGTGGAAGGGATCGTGCGGGAGATCCACGCCGCGCTCCAGAGCCGCGGAGCCTGACCCGTTGCGCGCGGCTTGCAGAAGGGGGAAACGCTCCGTTAGAGTAGGCTCCTTCCCATGAATCTCGCCGAACTCCAGCGCATCTACGATCAGCCGTTCTTCGAACTCATCCAGCAGTCCCGCGACGTTTATCTCGCACACTGGAAGGGCGACGAAGTGCAACTCTGCACGCTGCTCTCCATCAAGACCGGCGGGTGCTCGGAGGATTGCAGCTACTGCGCCCAGAGCGCGCGCTACTCCACCGGCGTCCAGATCGAGCGCCTCATGGAGAAGGAGGAGATCCTTACCCGCGCCCGGGCCGCCCGCGACGGCGGGTCCACCCGCTTCTGCATGGGCGCGGCTTGGAAAGGCGTGCGCGACGGCGACTCGCGCTTCGAGCAGGTGCTCGACACCGTGCGCGAGGTCAGCCAGCTCGGGATGGAAGTGTGCGTCACCCTCGGCCATCTCGGCGACGAAGAGGCGCGCAAGCTCAAGGAAGCGGGTGTCACCGCGTATAACCACAACATCGACACCTCGCCCGAGTATTACCCGCAGATCGTCTCCACGCACACCTTCCAGGACCGCCTCGACACCATCGGCGCGGTGCAGAAGAGCGGGATGTCCGTTTGCTGCGGCGGCATCATCGGGCTGGGCGAACAGGAGATCGACCGGTTGCGGATGCTCGAAGTGCTCACGAATTTCAACCCCGCCCCGGAGAGCGTCCCGATCAACTGCCTGATGGCGATGCCCGGCACGCCGCTGGAGGAGCAGGAGCCGGTGGATGTCTTCGAACTGGTGCGGCTGGTTGCCACCACGCGCATCGCCCTGCCGAAGTCGAAAGTCCGCCTCAGCGCGGGGCGCACCCGGCTCAGCCGCGAGGCGCAGGCGCTCTGCTTCTTCGCCGGGGCAAACTCGATCTTCTACGGCGACAAGCTCCTCACCGCCGCCAACCCCGGCAAGGACAGCGACCTCGAACTGCTGCGCGAGCTCAGCCTCTCCCCGCAGCATCCGCATTCCGAAATGGCGTGCCTCTCCTAGGCCCGCGTGCCTGCCTGCCTGCCAGCCTCCCTCCCCCCGCCCGCCATGCTCTCCGCCTCCGGCCGCTCCCTGCATGATCTCGTGGGCGTGTTGCACGGCGGCGCGCCCCTCGGCCCGGAGGAGGTCGAGGCTGCCGCCCGGTTCCTGCTTGCCGAAGAGATCGACCCCGCGCTGAAAGCGGACTTCCTGCGCGCCCTGGCCACCAAGGGGGAAACCGACGCGGAGATCGCCGCCTTCGCGGAAGCGTTCCTGGCGCGCGCCAATGACCCGGGCCTCGACCCGGCGGCGCTCCCCGGCCCGATGCTCGACGTCTGCGGCACCGGCGGCGACCGGCTCGACCTCTTTAACGTCTCCACCACGAGCATGTTCATCCTCGCGGCGGGCGGCGCGGTCGTCGTCAAGCACGGCAACCGAAGCGTCAGTTCGCAATGCGGCGGCGCGGACGTGCTGGAGGCGCTCGGCGTCCGCATCGACCTTCCGCCCGAAGCCTTCCGCGCGAAGGTCGAAACCGCCGGGCTGGGATTCCTCTTCGCCCCGCAGTATCACCCCTCCTTCAAGGTGATCGGCCCGGTCCGCAAAAGCCTCGCGGCGGAAGGCGTCACCACGCTTTTCAACCTGCTCGGGCCGCTGCTCAATCCCGCCCGGCCCGCCTGCCAGCTTGTCGGCCTGTTTTCCGAAGCGGCGCTGCCGAAATACGCCGCCGTGCTCCGGCGGCTGGGCCGCAAGCGCGCCTGGGTGGTGCACGGGAAGTGCGGCCCGGAAGCGGGGGCGCGGGGCATGGACGAGGTTTCCACGCTCGGGCCAACGCAGATCCATGACATCCGCCCCGAAGCGATTGTCGAAAGGAGTCTCACACCCGAGGCGCTCGTTCGACTCGGGCTTGGCCCGGCCTCGCTGGAGGCGTTGCGCGGCGGCTCGCGGGAGGAGAACGCGAAAACGCTTCTCGGCATCCTGGATGGGACATTGCGCGGCCCGCGCCGGGAACTGGCGCAGCTCAACGCCGCCGCCGGATTCGTGGTCACGGGGCTGGCGGCGGATCTGGAAGAAGGGCTGGCGCGCGCGGCGGAGCAGATCGACTCCGGGCGCGCGCTGGAGAAGCTCCGGCGGCTGCGGGAGGAATGATGCGTTTCCCGCTCTCCGACCGCCATCATGAACTCACGCGAAGGCGCGAAGACGCGAAGGGATGGAGAGAAACGGGCGCGCTCTTCGCGATTGCTGAGGCTCTCATACCGCCGAATACTTTCTTGCATGGCTTACGCGCCGGATATTACTTTAAGCACAAACGCGCCGGGCAGATCGCGGCCGCTGGCCGCAATTTGCATGACGCACGAACGCAGAACGCAATTTCTTGATGAAAGTATGAAGACTATACTGAAGGCGATCCTGGTGCTTATTTGTTTGGTTGCGACCAGACCGGCATTTGCCCAAACGGTTTTAATTTCACAGCCGAGCTTCGGAAGTTTGCAGGATTACTCCCGTGCCGGTTTTGGGCAATCTTTCAAGGCTACTGGTGATTACTCCATCAACGCGGTTGATCTATATGTCTCTGCCTCATATGGCGGTTCCAATGTGGCACTCAAGCTATACAAGTTTGATCCGGAAACCTCGACGCTGGGCAAAAG
This sequence comes from uncultured Chthoniobacteraceae bacterium, assembly GCA_964651005.1. Classification (GTDB taxonomy): domain Bacteria; phylum Verrucomicrobiota; class Verrucomicrobiia; order Chthoniobacterales; family Chthoniobacteraceae; genus DATMFV01. Next base: position 7,042 of record CAZYVL010000098.1, read on the forward strand.
CATTTTGGGAACCGGCACGTTGTTTGAAGCCGATCTCTCCAGTTCAGCGGATTGGGCGCGGATCACCTTGGATAAATCTGTCGAATTGATGGATAAGCAGTTTTATGCATTTACGCTGGTTGCGGAAGACCCCGGAGGAATAGAAACGGGTTGGAATAATTACGGAGTAAGCTCGTCTGATGTTTATTTGGGCGGAAGCCGTCTTTCCATGTCTATGGTGCAGTATCCTACCGATCTGGCGTTCCAGGTCCTCTTTGTCCCGGAACCTAAAGTTGCTTTGTTGATGTTTGTTGGTCTTTTGGGAGTGGCTCTTTTTAGAGCCGGGTGTACAGGCAAATCAAAATCAGATTCATAATATTGAACCAAGCGCGTTGTCTCATGATGCAGCGCAAGTACAAGCTGGGTATGCAACACTCGCCGCATCACCGACATCCAATTCCGGGAAAGTGTTCTTCGATGGAATTGATTTCGACCCAGGGTTGATTCTGTGGAATCAAAGTTATTCTTCCAATGACAATGAAGATGATTAAAATAGGTTGTGTTTTGGCTTGTGTGATCCTCACTGGTTTGATTTATGGCCATGCGAATTCGACTTTAATTAAAGCCGAGCAATTGGGTTCCATTTTTGAATATCCAGTTGCAAAACTTGCTGTTTCAAACATAACCAAAGAAGAAAAGGCTCAATATGGAGCGGGAATTGTCGCCGCCTGTAAAATCGAATCGACAGATGGCACGTTCGCCCGGATGACGGTTTTAGTTACAGAAAAGGGAATGGTTTTCTCGCCGAGGCTTAAAACCATCATTGCAAATTCTGAGAAGGCTGCACAAAAGGAACCAAATCTCAAACGGGTGATGCTACGGGAAATCCCATTTGGAAAAAAGGCCTATGGCTATGTTGGGCTGGGCGGTTTCGGTCCCGGAGGGAGTGATGCCATACTCGTAGCTACAATTCCGGACAAGGGGTATGAGATTATTATGAAACTCTCTATTCCCGGTGATCCTCCCTTGGCGATTACTCCGGAAACAGAGGCATACCATCGTATAATAGTAGGAGAGCGGGGGCTTCTGGTTCAGAGATTAATAAAATGCATGGAATTAACCGTTGGGATTGTTTCTGAATTTCCCGCATCAGAATCGGTATCTGGAGGTGCGTCCATTTTTTGAAAACAGACCGCGCACATGCAGCATTCGAGTATGTCCATTCTATCTGGTAATCCTCTTAATATTCGGTTTCCCGAAAATCGGATTGTCGCGTCCAAAAACGTAGTCCTTGGGAAAGAGCATCGGGCAAGTCTTTCGAGCAGCCTTTTCGGCTTTCTTCCGGATCTTTTTCGGTGCCTGCGTCACATCATAAAAGAGGAAGTCCCGGATCCGCTGTTGAACCTCGGGCTTTTGCTCGGCTAACACATCCCAGAAAACGTGCCCGTCCGGGCTTTCGCCAAAGTAAAAAAAGGCGCAGTAAATGAGATGACCATAAGTTTTCGCGTGATCGTCGAGCCGATCGAATTTGAGGCTGAAGCGAAAAACCGTGGCCAGCGCCTTCCGGTCCCTTTTGTAGGCCCGGGACAACTCGGAAACGAGATCGAGCCCTTGTGTTTTGGAAAATTGCACCAGGGCGTTCACCTGCGGTTCTCCAACGGGACCAAACGGCATCCCGGTATCGTAATCGGCTTCGCTCGCGCCCGTGAACGCCGGGAGCGCGAATGCACAGAGCAGGAAGATGAGAAGTCTGATTTTTAGGCTCTCCACTTAACGCCATTCCCATCCACAAAAGTTGGCGAAGACC
>CAZYVL010000099.1:0-8737 GCA_964651005.1 uncultured Chthoniobacteraceae bacterium
CGATCGTCTATTCCCCGATAGGCCTCTCCTCTGGCTTGAGGAGGGCGTGGCCGGGGCTTGCCGCCGGGTTTCCGCTGGAGTCGGGCGTGGCGGCTTCCTAGACTGCGTGGCCAGCACGATGGCGTTCGATCTGAAATTGCGGGTGGCTGGCCGGTTGGGGGAGAACCACGCTCTCCATGAACGGTATCTCAACCGGACCTTCTCCACAGTGCTGCGCGCCATCGGCTTCGACAAGGTTTATGCCAACGCCCGTGGCGCTTATCTCTACGATCTGGAGGGGAACGCTTATCTCGATTTTCTGAGCGGCTACGGCGTCCATAACATTGGCCGCAACCATCCGGTGGTGAAAAAGGCGATCCACGATGCGATGGAGCTCGATCTGCCCAACATGGTGCAGATGGATTGCTCGCTGCTGAGTGGGCTTCTGGCGGAGGCGCTGCTCAAACGGCTGCCTGCGCATCTCGATGCGGTTTTTTTCTGCAACTCGGGCGCGGAGGCGCTGGAGGGGGCCATCAAATTCGCGCGCGCCGCGACGGGGCGTGCGGGGTTGCTTTCGCTGGAGGGCGGCTTTCACGGGCTGACGATGGGGGCGCTCTCCGTGATGGGGTGCGGGAACTTTCGCGACGGTTTCGGCCCGTATCTCCCCGGGGCGGAGCGGACGCCGCCCGATGACCTTGCCGCGCTCCGCGAACGGCTTGCCACGGGGAGCTTCGCCGCGCTGATCGTCGAGCCGGTTCAGGGCAAGGGGGTCCGCTTTCCTTCCGGCGCGTTCTTCCAGGAAGCGCAGGCGCTCTGCCGCCGCTACGGTACGCTCCTTGTTTGCGACGAGGTGCAGACGGGGCTCGGCAGGACGGGGCGGTGGTTCGGCTTTGAACACTGGGGGCTGGAGCCGGATCTTGTCACCATCGCGAAATCGTTGAGCGGCGGCTTTGTCCCGTGCGCGGCGGTGGTGACGCGGCGCGAGATTTACCAGAAGACCTTCAGCCGTCTCGACCGGTGCGTGGTCCACTCCTCCACTTTCGGGCGCAACAACCTGGCGATGGCGTGCGGGCTGGCGGTTCTGGAGGTGATCGAGGAGGAGGCGCTCGTGGAGAACGCGCGGCGCATGGGCGCTCTTCTGCTGGAGCGGCTCGACGCGCTTCGACAAAAGCATTCGCTCATCAAGGAGGTGCGCGGCAAGGGGTTGATGCTCGCCGTGGAGTTCCACGAGCCGAGGGAACTCGGCACCCGGCTCGGGTGGAAGCTCCTGCACACGGTGGAGCGGGAGCTATTTGCCCAGATGATCGTGACGGCGCTGCTGGCGCGCCATCGGATTCTCTCCCAGGTGGCCGCGCACGGGACGGACGAAATCAAGATCCTCCCCCCGCTCATCATCGGCGAGAAAGAGGTCGGCCTGTTCGTCGAGGCTCTGGACGACGTGCTCACGCAGTGCCGCCGTTTTCCCGGGCCGGTTTGGGAGCTAGGGGCGAATTTCGTGAAAAACTCCTTCCGCCGGCCTGCTTCGGCGGCGCGTTGACCGGGGCTGGATCAAAAAATCGACGACGCCGGTGCGCCGTTTTTAGGGACGCGCCGATTAACGCAAACTGGTCATTTGTATTTTTCGAAAGGCTTCATTGAAGCAGCGCGTTCTTGGAGGCGGCTCGCCTCTTTTCACTGATCTTTTCGAAAAGTTCGGTTGAGAGTTTCTGTGCTTCGGCTTGTCGGGCGAGGCTGAGAGATCTTGCAATCTTTTCCCATTCATCCAGAGCCCTCGCCGAAGAACGCACAGACCAATCTCTCGCCGCAGCGATATTAAACCAGACATAAGCCTTGAAGTAGTCCTTGGGAACACCTTCCCCGTTGAAATACATGAATCCAAGGCAAGCCTGTGCCGTGACATCTCCCTGTTCCGCGGCCTTCCGGTACCATTCGACCGCTTTTGTCTCGTTCTTGGGAACGCCTTCCCCATTGTCATATATGATCCCCAGTTTGGACTGCGCCTTGGCATTCCCCTGTTCCGCCGCCTTCCGGTACCATTCAACCGCTTTCACAAGATCCCTGGAGACGCCTCTCCCCTCGGCGTAGAGGATGCCAAGGCAAAGCTGCGCCTCAGCCTCTCCCAGTTCCGCTGCTTTTTGGAACCATTCAACCCCTTTCGCCTCATCCTTGGGAACGCCTTGTCCATCGGCATAGATGGCTCCCAGGCTGGCCTGCGCCCTGGCATGTCCTTGTTCCGCCGCCTTCCCGTACCATTCAACCGCTTTCGCCTCGTTCTTGGGAATGCCCCGCCCTATGAAATACCTGGATGCCAGGTTAAACTGCGCCTGGGCGTCTCCCTGTTCCGCGGCCTTCTGATACGATTTGACGGCCTCTCCTTCATCTTTGACCGCCCGGGCAGGCACAATCTGGGCTGAAACTTCTTGTTCCCAATCTTTTTCAGAATCGTCGGCTGGATTTTTTTTACCGATTCTTTGGAGAAGTTCGGCTGAAAGTTTTTGTGCTTCGACTCTTTGGCTGGGAGTGAGGTATTTTGCCATCGCATCCCGTTTTTCGCCCGCATTCTCCTCGTCTTCTGCCGCAGCGTCGTCTTCTGCCGCAGCGATATTGTACCAGGCATAAGCCTGAATATAGTCCTTGGGAACGCCCTGCCCGTTGGCATACATGCCTCCCAGGTTAAACTGCGCCTCGACATTTCCCTGCTCCGCGACCTTCCGGTACCATTTCGCCGCTTTTGCATTATCTTTGGCAACGTTTTCCTCGTCGGAATAGATCGCTCCCAGATTGAGCTGCGCCTGGAGATTGCCCTGTTCCGCCGCCCTCTGGCACCATTCCACTGCTTTCATATCGTCCTTGGGAACGCCTTCCCCATCCCCAATATAATAGATGACTCCAAGCTTGGACTGCGCTGCGGCATATCCCTGCTCCGCGGCTTTTCGGTACCATTCCACCGCTTTGATCTTGTCCTCGGGAACGCCTTGCCCCCCTTTGGCATACATGGCCCCCAGGGTGAACTGTGCCACGGCATCTCCCTGTTCCGCAGCCTTCCGGTACGATCTCGCCGCTTTCCGGTACCACCTCGCCGACTTTTCCTCATCCTTGGGAACGCCGATCCCATTGGCATAGATGACCCCCAGATCGAACTGCGCCAGGGCATGTCCTTGTTCCGCGGCTTTTCGGAACCATTCCGCCGCTTTGACCTTGTCCTCGGGAACGCCTTGCCCTTTGACATACTTGGCTCCCAGGTTCAACTGCGCCGTGGCATGTCCCTGCTCCGCGGCTTTCCGGACCCATTCAAACGCTTTTGCTTCGTCCTTGGGAACGCCACGCCCCTTGGCATACCGGTCCCCCAGCTCAAACTGCGCCCGGGCGTCTCCCTGCTCCGCGGCCTTCCGGCACGATTCGAGGGCCGTTGCTTCGTCCCCGGCGGTGCGACCAGGCGCCACCTGGGTTGAGACCGATGCTTTCCCAACTTTTTCAGAATCGACCGGATTCTTGTCGCCGACTTTTTTGAAAAGTTCGATGGAGAGTTTTTGCGCTTTGGCTCTTTCGACGGGGCCGAGGAATCTTCCCGCCACTTCCCGCTCCTCGTCCGCTCCCTCCTCGCCTTTTGCGGCAGCGATATTATACCAGGTATAAGCCTGGATATAATCCTGGGGAACGCCCAACCCTTCGGCATAGCTTTCTCCGAGGTTAAACTGCGCCGTGGCATCTCCCTGCTCCGCCGCCTTCCGGTACGATTCAACCGCTTTTGCCTTTTCCCTGGCGACGCTTTCCTTATCGGCACGCACCGCTCCGGGATCAGCCTGCGGCTTGGCATGGTCTTGTTCCCCGGTTTTCTGGAACCATTCAACCGCTTTTGCTTCATCCATGGGAACGCCCCACCCACCATGCCTATACATGACTCCAAGGCTATACCGCGCCTCGGAATATCCCTGTTCGGCGGCTTTCCTGTACCATTCAACCGCTTTCACGTCATCCTCGGGAACGCCTTTCCCATGGTCATAGATGGCCCCCAGGTTGAACTGCGCCTCGGCATTCCCCTGCTCCGCGGCCTTCCGGTACCACTGAGCCGCTTTTGTCTGGTCATAGGGAACGCCCCGCCCACCCTCGGCGTAGATGGCGCCGAGGTAACGCTGCGCATCGGCATCGCCCTGCTCCGCAGCCTTCCGGTACCACTGGGCCGCTTTTGTTTTGTCTTCGGCAATGCCCTGCCCGTTTTCATACATGACTCCGAGGTTAAACTGCGCGCTGGCATGTCCCTGTTCCGCAGCCTTCCGAGACCATGCCGCCGCTTTGGTCTCGTCTTTGGCAACGCCTCGCCCTTTGGCATACATGAATCCAAGGTTAAACTGCGCCTGGGCATTTCCCTGTTCCGCCGCCTTCCGGTACCATGCCACCGCTTTGGTCTCGTCTTTGGCAACGCCCTGCCCATTGGCATAGAGGGCTCCCAGGTCAAACTGCGCCTGGGCATCTCCCTGCCCCGCAGCCTTCCGGCACGACTCAACCGCCTTCCGGTACCATTCCACCGCCTTTGCCTTGTCCTTGGCAACGCCCCACCCGTTGTCATACATGTCTCCAAGGAAACGCTGCGCCGTCGTATCTCCCTGCTCCGCAGCTTTCCCGTACCATTCCACCGCTTTTGCTTTATCCACGGGAACGCCCTGCCCGTTTTCATACATGATTCCAAGGTCAAACTGCGCCTTGGCATGTCCCTGTTCCGCAGCCTTTTGGTACCATTCGAACGCTTTTGCCTCGTCCTTGGCAACGCCGCGCCCTTTGTCATACATCCCCGCGAGGCCGAACTGCGCCTTGATGTGTCCTTGCTCCGCGGCTTTCCGGTACCATTCCACCGCCTTGGCCTCGTCCTTGGCAATGCCCCGCCCTTTGGCATACCCCTCTCCGAGGTGAAACTGCGCCTCGGCGTCTCCCTGCTCCGCCGCCTTCCGGTACGATTCGACGGATTTTGCTCCGCCTTTGGGAGAACGACCGGGCGCAACCGGGGCTGCAACCTCTTTTTTCCCGGCCCGTTTCCCTGACTGGTTTTGACCGCAAGCCGATGGTTGGGAATAGGCCATCAGCGCCATGAAAACCAGAAGGGAGATTGATGTTTGCATTCGCCCCAGAATACAAGATTCACACACCGCAAAGCAAGACAAAGGAGCGTCTCAAAAAGCGCCAACAAAGGCTCAACAAAAGCCCAACGAACGGCGGAGGGGGAACGAGAGATTGCCTCCTCCTTAAGCTATTGCAACGACCTGGCCCAATATTCCCCCAAATAACACGACAGGTGTATTTTGCAGCGAACCTCCCCCGAAATTCAGCGGTCCATATTCTTCAAATTCTCACTCGCCATAAAATGGGTTGGATCGAGCGCAAGCGCCTGCTGATAGAACTCGCGTTCCAACTTATGATCTCCCATTCTGCCGTAGCTGAAAGCAATAGCCGCCAGCATATCTGGCGTTTGCTTTAACCGGAGGCCCCGGTGTAAGGCATCCACACTTTCCGAAAAGTGCTCAAATTCTCCGTACACCAAGCCAAACTCATAATGAATCTCCGCAAGAATATCGATACCCATTCCGCCGAAGCTCCCCTTTTTGTAGCATTCCTCACATATCCATATTTCACCCGTTGGAGTATCGGCGAGGATATAAGGTATCTCACACTTCGGAACGGCAATCCATTCCTCATCCGGCATCTGCCATTTCTCGGAGTCCGTCGCGACCAATGGTTTTTGGCAAAGCGAACACCAGTCGGTATCATCGTCGTTTGAAAAGCTCATGGCAGACAAGATGAAGATTTCGGGAACCGATTATTGCATCAATGCGCCTACCCCGTCCTCAATCGAATTTCACCGAAGGGTCTTCGTCCCTGTCACTCAGGTAGAGCGAAAAGACAACCGCCTCCTTGGCTCCGGACCTTCGGCATGCCGCTAAAAAGGAGGCCTGATCGTGGACGCTTTGGTAGGCAATTTTGGCGTTTCTCTGGCCACAAATTCCGAGCACTGGATAAAGCTCGAAACTCATGCCGCCTTTTCGCTCCGGCCCCCTCTTTTCCGGGGAGGAATCCGCGAAATAAAACGCATCAAAGGGAACGAAATCCGGAAGAAGAACGAAGGCGGTCCAGGGGCTGTACAAATCTCCGTTATCGTGAACACTGACCAGCGTATGCGAATCTCCCCGCCAGCCGATCGAAATGATCCCCTCCTTGTTTTTCCCGCTCCCGTCATATTTGGCGCGGGAAAGGCGATATACGTGAGTCCGCTTTCCATCTTTGTACACTTCGGCAATCAATAAAGTGCCCTGGCTGAATCGGGCCAAATCGTAGTTGCACCGAAATTCCCGGACTCCCGCCAGCGCGGAGAGCCGCGATTCGTTCCGGGGAATGTCAGCCCTTCGGAAATGCGATAGATCCTCTCCCTTTGCGGGAAAATGACAGACCAGCAACAAGAGCATCGCCAGCGGATACACGATCCTGACTCGATTTCTCGTTTTCATGATGCGCCAGATATTAAGCGGCCCAATATTTTCCCACAAGGCATTTCGAGGAGCATGACCCAAACACCCGAAGCTTCCATCGCCTGGGCGCAAACGGCTTCACTGATTTCCTCGGGGCGAGTGGTCCTGATAATTTTTGGCGGTTGGATTTCCCAAAGCTGCTGCCTTGTCGAGCCAATATCTTGTCTGAGAAGGCTCCTGATTCATCAACCCAAATTTATAATGTAAATAAACGTCAAAGGCCGCCCTGGAATCTCCCGTGTTCGCTGCTTGCTTCCGTTCTGCCAAGCTCCGCTCCGATAGATGATATACGCTGTTGTAAGTGTAAGTTCTTCCTGCGCATCCGGTGATCGCAGTAACAAAGGAGAGAGCAAGAACCAGGGGCGCCGCCGTTAATATCCTGCGCCCTGTTTTCAAAGTCTCCTCCTGGTTAAACTGTTCCTCATATTCGATTCCCGGTGGCCGTGCTGTTGGGCGAGAGCTGTCCCATTTATCCAGAGCCTTTAAGTTTCAAGGTCTGCCTTGGGCGTGAAGAATCAGCTCTCCAACGGCTGAATCTCCCCTGACAGCATCCGCCGGAATGCGTAGAGGATCCGTCCTTTCGTATCGACAAAACGAACGTCGGTCCAATCTTTCGTCGCGTGGATATGGTTGAACCCGAACACGCTGGCATAAAAGCCGGGGCGGGTTCCTTTTTTCTGATAGAGGGAACCGCCACCCCCGCCCGAGACGATGAAGCTCGTGGGATAGCCTTCCACCTGGATGTGCTGGAGGTCGTGATCGTGGCCGCAGAGATAGAAGGGAATCTGGTGCTCCACGAGCGTCGGCCCCCACCTTTTGATGATGGCCGGAACCTCGTGATTCCGCCCGTTGTTGAACATCGGGTAATGGGTAACCATCCAGGTCCACGGCGCGGCGGTCTTTTTGGCCAGTTCGGCATCGAGAAAGCGCTGCTGGTCCAGCTTTTCCTGGGGCGTCAAGGCTCCCAGAAAATAGCTGCTATCGAGCATGATGACCCGCACGAGCGGGTTGGAGGGATCGGGCAGCTCCACGGAATACCACTTCGCTGGCATCTTCCAGCGGGAAGACGGGTTTTGCGCCGCATAGTCTAGCTGGATCTGGACCTTGGCGGGTCCCTGCTGCGAATCGTAATGCGGCCCGTAATCGTGATTCCCGGCGATGGCGTAAAACGGCACGTCAAGCCCGTCCTTGGGGAACATCTGTTCGAAATGAATGTCGAACCGCTGGGGCGCTAGGTAGCCGTAGAAATTATCCCCCAGCGCCAGAACCGACGAGAGTGGGGCATTCAGCCCCCGCGCATAGGCGGCCATCTGCCGGGCCACGGTGCTCTGGGTCGCGGTGCCGGTGCCAAAATCTCCGACGGCAAGGAAGTGAATCCCCTCTGCGGAAGTCGCGGCGGGCTGGGCATCGAGAGCGCGCAGCCAGCTCGGCGTCATCAGGGCGGCGCTGAAAAGAAGGGTGCGCTTCACCGCCTCGCGGCGGGTTATTCCGGTTGGGGATGGGGAGGGATGCGTGGACATGGTGGGGATCGCTCGGGAATATTTTCATTTCCCGGCAAAGTAAAGAACGGAAGCCTGCCGTCGGCCCGGCGCCAGACCTTGAACCTTGATCGATTTTCAGCTTTTCGATGACAAGACTTGCATTTTTGCTCAGTGCATTTTTCTTTGCGTCGCGCTTTCGCGTGTTTCAGGAAATGGGTGGCACATTACCGCTCTGATATCCGGCTGGGCGGGCTACTTCAATTCGCTTGTTCCCTCGATGGTAAACCCTAGTCCTGCTTGCCAAGAGATCGCTTCCTTCTCTGCCGATCGCCTTTCGATTGCCAATACCAAGGATCGCTCCCTTCCAATTGCATCCCCTCCAATCATGGGCTTACCTCGCCTTTACCAGTAATCGGCGATGCATTCAGTTGGAGCGTCGCCTCCGCTGGCAATCTTTTCCTATCATTCCGCTGCAATCCAAATTCACTTGGCTTATATTCGCCAATCTTCTCTGCATGGACCACCTGCATATTTAAACCAAATTGCTTAAGAACTTTATTGTATGGTGCGTAAATATTCGCGTCATTTAGTAGTTGAACAACCACTAAATCACAATTACTACTGGTTGAATCCTTCCATTTTTTAGATTCATTTGCAGCCAGAGCCAATTTTTTCGAATTCACTCCACCGAACTTTACAATAATAAACACAGCCATCCCATAGCCGCGATAAAACAAGCCTACAAGGCTGAATTCATCAGGA
>CAZYVL010000100.1:0-8600 GCA_964651005.1 uncultured Chthoniobacteraceae bacterium
AGGGTTACGCCGGGTCCGTCGCGGGCGGCTCGACTGCTTCCGTTGGCTCTGTCGGCTCTGGTTGCTCCGGGGCGGCTTCCACCGTCGGAGCCGTTTCCGTTGCGGTTTCCTCCCCGGCGGGCGGGGTCTCTTTCGCCGGGGCGGCGGTCTCCGCGCCGAGATCCCTGGGCGTGAGCGGGAGATCGAGCGTGCCGTCGTGAAATTCGATCACATGGCCCGAGGCGATCAGCCAATGGAGGTCGGCGGCCAGCCCGCTCTTGAGCTTCTGGAACTCCGGCTCGGCCTCGTGCGGCTTGAGCAGCTCATTGGAGAGATCGGCGCGGCTGCACTTCGGCGAAGCCTCGATGACGCGGAGGATGCCCGCGATGTGTGCGGAAATGTCTTTGGCTGCCTGGCCGAAGCGGACTGGCCGCACCGTGGAGACGAACAGAATCCGCTTCCGGTGTTTCCAGATATGCAGCCCGCTCTCGACGAAGTGCGGGCGGATCTGGTTGACGATCTGCGAGGGGAACCCGCGCTCCTTCTCCCACGCGGCGCGGATCGCCTCGCAGAGCGTGCGGTCGCGCACGCTGCGGCTTGCCGTGCCGCCGATCTCCACGCTTCGCTGGCCGCGCACTTCGTTTTCGAGGTAGTGGCTGCGGAAATGCGCCTCCACCTCCGCCGCGCTCTTGAACTCCAGCGGCTCCGGCTCCTTGAGCGTGCGGTAGACGGTGGAGGAGCTGGCTTCCTTCTTCCATTGTTCGATCGCCGCCGGGTCGGTCACGATCTCGATCCCCCGCAGGAACTCGTTGAAATTCATCTGGCGGCTAAAGCGCGCGTCGTAAAGGCGGCGCAGCGCGGGCTGGTAGCCGTGGTGATTCGTGGGGCCGAGCAGAATCCCCGTCAGGCGGTGCCGGGCGACGTTGGAGTAGTTCCCCTTGGGCGGCTCGCCCTGGAGGGTTTCCTCGCAGTAGTAGGAACTCTTGAGCGTGCGGAAAGCCTCGCGCTCCGCGTGGGTGCGGTTGAGGGAAATCGGGCCGTTTTCCCCGATCTGGTAGAGCGGGAAGGCGGGCGCGTTGGAGGTGATGCGGACGCGGTGCCGCTCCGGCTTGTTGAGGAACATCCGGCCGAGGCTGTAGAGCGGGTAGGCGCGGTGGTTTGCCTTGATCTGCTGCGAAAGCGCCGCGATCCCTTCCGTTTCCGGGATGAAATCGACCTGGAGAGGGATGTTCGGCGCGGGGGTGGTTTCGGCAGGGGCGGGGGCGGAGGTTGTTGGCCTGGCGGATTTGCCCGGCGGTTTGCCGAAACGGCGCTCGCGGTTGTCGCGACCTGGGCCTGGGCCGCCGCCGGGGCGATTGGGACGCTCCGGGCGGTTGGGACGATTAGGGCGATCGGTGGACCCGGGGCGTCCGCGTCCGTCGCGGTTGTTGTGTCCCTTGGGGCGGGGGCGTCCGCCCCGGTCGAAATCGCGGTCGCGGCGCGGCCCGCGTGAGGAGGAGGATTCGCCCTCGTAGTTGGCGTACGGATTGGCGCCGGCTGGTTCCTTGAGCCAGTCGGGCAAAAACTTGAGGTCGAGGTCGGGAGGCAGATCGCGGTCGCTCATGGCTTCAAGGCGGTTTAAAGCGCCCACACTACGGCAACCCCGGCCCGGGCTCAACATGGATTCGAGCCGAATTCCAAACCGGGCCCGGAAGCGACGCAACGCGGTGAAAACGCGGCGCGGGCCGCACGCGGGCTTTTGCGCTTTTCCCGCCGCGCAAAATTTCTTCCCGCCGACCGCAAAAATCTTTGTTGCCAAAGGGGGCTGTGCTCATTAGTGCTTTCGGCACAATCCAATCCCATTCCGATCCCCACCCCGAAAAATCAAACCGAAAACTCGAAAACTCCGAAAACCAGGACACCCTTAATATGGCAGAGAAAAGCATCGAAGAAAAAGTCAAAGACATCATTGTCGAACAGTTAGGCGTGAACCCGGAGCAGGTCACCACCAACGCTTCGTTCCTCGAAGATCTGGGGGCCGACTCCCTCGACATCGTGGAGCTGGTGATGGCGTTCGAGGAGGAGTTTTCCGTCGAAGTGCCCGACGAAGACGCCGAGAAGCTCCACACGGTGGGCGATGTCGTGAAGTACATCGAAGAGAAAGCCAAGTAGGCAGCAAGGTTCCCAACGGGAGTGGCGCTCTTGCCGCGTCGCCCCGGCAAATCTTTCGCGGAGGGTTCTCCCCCGCCCAACGGACCACGGAGCGATCCTCCGTGGTCCTTTCGTTTCTCTTGCCCGCGCGGGTTGCGCGCCCTGTGTCTCCCGGTCTTTGAAAGAACCGCTGGCCGGCGGCGGGAGAGTCCCGTATGGTGTCGTTCCCGATGATTAGCGAAGACAGTTTTCAGTACGCGCTTGAAAATACCCGCGTCGTCCTCGCCCCCGACCGGCGCATCGAGACATTCGGGAGCACGCACTTCCGGTTTTACCTGCTCACGGAGCTGATGGATCGCGCCGGGGTGGTGCGGGTGCGCGAGGGGAGGATCGAGGCGGAGCGCCCCCGGATCGTCGCGCCGGGGCGCGAAGCGCGGTTGATGCTGGATGGGTTTGGCGAGCAGGCGCGCCGGTTCGCGGACTGGCTGGAGCACCGCCCCGGGAAGCTCGCGCTGCTCCGGTACGGCTTTCAGTTCCGCAAGCGCGACGTGGTGGAAAACGTCGTCCACGGCTCCGTGGACGAGGCGGTGGAGCGCGTCCGGGCGGCAATGGGCCGGGCGGATGAACCGTTGAGCGCGATTATCCTTGGAGTGGACGATGCCTGGGAAGTCTGCCTGTTGAAGTTCACCATCGACCTGATCCAGCAGTCGGCGGGGGGGAATATGGACGATTTCCGGCAACGCGGCCTGCTCTGACCTTTTATCGCCGCCGTGGGAAAATATATCTGGATTTTCAAGACGGTTGTTCTTCTCGTGCTGTCCGTGGTCGTGCTCGCCCCGGCGGCGTACCTCTCGTACGAGCTTTTCGTCAAACCGAACGAACTCCCCCCGGAGGAGGCGTCCGTCTCGGCCTCGCCAACCCCCGACCCGAGCGTGCCGGAGCTGGAAAAGGCGCTCGCGCTCCGCAAGGAGAACAAACCTGCGGAGGCGCAGCTCGCGCTCCAGAGATTTCTGGATAACTACCCGTTCTCCACCCGGCTCGACGACGCCCGAAAGGCGCTCGGGGAGGTTAACGTGGAGATCTTTTTCTCCCCGATCCCTTCGCCCGATAAAATCCGCTACCAGGTGCAAAGGGGGGACGCGCTCGCCAAGATCGAGCACAAGCTGAAGGTTCCGAGGGAGCTGCTCATGCGGTGTAACCGCCTGGAGAACCCGCGCAGGCTGAGCATCGGCCAGGTGCTTTACGTTCCCCGGAGCGAGTTTACCGTGCTCGTGGAGCGCAAGCGGCGCATCGTCACGCTCTTTAACTCCTCGCGCTTTTTCAAGCAGTACACCCCGCTCCAGTGGGGCGCGCCCGAGCCGAAAAAGGGGGTGGCTCCGGCTCCGCTCTCCGCCCAGGTGCGCCAGATCCTGGCGTGGCGCGACGGGGAGCGGGTTTCCTTCGACGCGAAAGACTACGCCGGGAATGCGTACTGGATCGAGCTTTCCGCGCGCGGCTTCACGTTCTACTCCGAGGAGGGGCCGAAGCCGCCCAAAGGCGGCATCGCTTTCCCGGCGAAAGAGATGGAAGAACTCTCGACTTTACTGGGCAAAAGCGTTCCAGTTTCCATCCAGTAAGCCAAGCTCAGCCCAGCCAAAGCCACAGCCCATGAAGATTGCCCCGCTCGAATTTGAAAAGCCGATCAACGAATTGCAGGCCAAGCTTGAGGAGCTCAAACGGCAGTTCCGCGATCACGACATCAATCTTGAATCCGAGATCCACGGGATGGAGGAGAAGATCGAGCAGACCAAGCGCGACATCTACCTGAACCTCAACGCCTGGCAGCGCGTGCAGATCGCCCGGCACCCCGCCCGCCCGTTCATGCTCGACTACGTGAATCTCGCCTTCGGCGGCTTTATGGAGCTGCACGGCGACCGTGCCTACGGCAACGACCACGCCATGCCGGGCGGCTTCGCCACGCTCGAAGAGGTGCGCTGCGTCGTGCTCGGCCACCAGAAGGGGCGCGATGTGAAGGAGAACATCCTGCACAACTTCGGCAGCGCGCACCCGGAGGGGTACCGCAAGGCGCTGCGGCTGATGCGTCTGGGCGAACGCTTTCACCTCCCTGTCGTCTCGATGATCGACACCCCCGGGGCGTTCCCCGGCGTCGGCGCGGAGGAGCGGCACATCTCCGAAGCGATCGCCGTCAACCTGCGCGAGATGATGGTCTTGCGCACGCCGATCGTGGCGGTGGTGATCGGCGAGGGCGGCTCCGGTGGCGCGCTCGGCATTGGCGTTGCCGACCGCGTTCTCATGCTGGAGAACGCCTACTATTCCGTCATCAGCCCGGAAGGGTGCGCGGCGATCCTCTGGAAGCACCGCAAGCACGCCCCCGAGGCCGCCGCGGCGCTCAAGCTGACTGCGGGCGACCTCGCCGAGTTGAAACTGGTGGACGAAGTGATCCCCGAGCCTCTCGGCGGCGCGCATCACGACAGCGCGACCGCCGCCGGGCATCTCAAGGCGGCGCTGCTCCGGCATCTCCGGGAGCTTGCGCAGATCCCGACCGAGCAGCTTCTGGCAAGCCGCTACGAGAAGTTCCGCCGCGTCGGCGAGTTTATCGAGGCACAGCCGTAGCGGCGGTGTGGCGGTGTGGCGGCAAGCTGGCTTTACAGCAAGTCTTCCGAGGCCACGCTGGTCTGCGCGCGGTTGCTCAGGAGCCGCGCCTGCTCCACCACGGCCTGCGGCTCTTCGTTGAAGCGGTAGCCGTGGCAGTTCGGGCAGGTGACAACCCGGGCGGCGACAATCGAGTCGCACCCCTCGCAGACCTTGTATTCCGTCGGGCGGGCAATGATCTTCTCGGCCTTGCGGGCGCGTTCTGCGAGATGGCTCTCTTCGGGCATATGGGCGAGAAAATCACGCCGCCCGGGGCCGAAATCAAGGAATATCCGGGGGTGCCCGGAGTAAATCATGGCGCACAGTAAAGGGCGGGAGACAGGACGGGGGACCGCGTGAAAGCTCGCGTCCCAACTTCCCTGGGTTGATCTCTGGGTTGATTATCTTGTTGACAAATTAACCGCCTTGCGTTGTTCTGCCCAAACTTGCCCCTCTTTAGAAGGGGCAAGTCCAGACATCAAAATTGGCCAACCGAAGGGAAATTTCTTAGATTCAATCAATTTACAACTCTTCAAAATGACAGAAACGATGGCCTTATTTGATGCGGCATTTAATATCACAGGGAGTTGAAATGCAGCGTTTGTAGGGCATTTTAAATAAAATAATGGACCGTTATGCTAAATATAAATTTCTGTCTTGTAATGAAACGGTTTAGATTTCCAATGGGGCTTTTCCTGCTATTGATGTACGTTGCATTCTTTGCAGAATGCTCACTGGCCGCAGGCGAAAAAAGCAAGCCGGAAATCTCAATTCCAAAAGAAAAAAATGGGATATTTTATTTCGAACATCCCGAAAATCATCGCGTAACTGCAATACAATATCAATTGCATGGTCGCATTAAGAACCTGAAGAAAAACGATAAAGGAATCCTGTTTCAATTTGAAGGCGGTGTAGACTTGTTATTGACCGGAGCAGAGCTCTTTAATTCCAAGGGCCGACATCAGGCTGTCCATTGGGATGTTGTCAGATTGCCAGTCGAGATCGCTTCGTGGAAGCGGACTAGCTTTCCATGGTTTGGGAACAGCTTGAATTTCGACGAAACCTTCAAAGTGTTGTCACTCCTTGCCGAGCGAGGCGATTTGATCGACGCAGCCGTGAAAGACATCAAACTAGTAATCGGCGGCACTGGAGACCTTCTGCGCATCGAAGGCGGCGAGATTCTCAGTGGAAAACCCACAGGAGTTCGTGCCCTTGATATCAGGTAAATTTCTCCGGTTAGCTGAGCCAACGGTGAATTGAAGTTGATTCTTGAACCCACTTGAAATTTTGTATGCCTAATAAGCATCCGAGTTGGAAGCGCCAAGGTCTTCTCTGCTAATTCCAAATACTTTATAAAGCGTGAGCGTAGAAAATCCATTCTTTTGTGACCGTTTCTCCATTGATGATTACCGAACTGTAGCTGTGCTTCGCAAAGGCTTCGGACTGGAGCAATTTTATCAAATTCCGCGTTTTGAGCCGATCCTGCTACACCCAGGAGGGTCTGTTCTACGATATTCACACCGATACTGGATACACAGTTCTGGCATTCACGATGGATGTGACTTTTCGAGTATGGACTTCTGCACAGCTCGTTGGAAGTTTGCGGAGAAGGTGTACACCCGAGCGCTGGCAAACACGAGAGATCGCTTTCCTCGGGTTGCTAATGCGCAATGGGAGGACTTCCTTCCTAACTGGAGGCGTTTGCTTTTTCCACCGTGCTTTTCAGATGCCGCCGATTTCTTGGTGGCTGAAATGGAGCGCCTGGCATCGAGCGGATCAGTCTATGTTGAAACTGGCTGCTCGCTGAGTGTCGCTTCGGTGAATCCGGATTATCCAGACATCACCGAGAAAGAAAGAACGGCTCTTCAAGTGATATTCGACGCAGAAGAACTGCTTGAGGACATTATGAAGCCCTTATGGGCCCATCAGGTTACGGACTACAATTTGGCTGTTTCCAAAAAGACTGTGGCCTTCACATGGAATGACATTGCTGGCTTGGTCTACCGTCCGACGCCGGAGCAGATCGAGTTAATCAATTATTGGGATGCCCGCCCTGTACCGAGGGAAATTGATCTTAAAATGATCGATAGGGTTTCCCGTCTGGATATAGACGGCGCAATGGAATTGATAGAAAATGGGGCAAACGTCAACGCATGCGACCGATACGGCGACACTGTACTCACCACGCTTGCGCAATATATTCCGAGTTCAAAGGATTCCGATGAAACTGTCGAAGAAATACCGGACTTGAAAGGCGAGGATCGTATTCGGTTGATGCGCCAGTTTATCGAGCGAGGGGCGAACGTAAATCTCTTCTTCTATCCCGAAAGTGACGCGCTGATCAATGCCACGCTCAATGCAGACCCTGAGACGGTACACTTCCTTTTGAAGGTTGGTGCGGATCCGAATTACAATCCGTGGCCGGAAGATAGTCCAGACGACATTTCGCAAGCCCTCTATTTTGCATCAACAGACGCTTTCTTGCATCGTGGTACCCAGGAGGGGAATGCCTATGCAGAAATAGAGAAATTACTTGAGCAACATGGCGCGGTGTTTTCGACGGAAAAGTGAGGATTTAAATCTATGCTATTCAAACGAGTTGATATGACTCCGAGCTTTCTCGTTTCTCCTAAACGCGCGGCACTGATTAAAGTGAATCAAACCACATAAAATAAATCTAAAGAAACAACGAATATGACGCACGGAAGTAAATGGATGGCCTTCTGCAATACGGAGGAGGATATCGTGAAACAAATACCATTTCTCATCGAAAAGGGTGAATCTTTGGAAGGACCGGAAAATGCAATTCCGGAGGGGGGTTATGGGCATATACGCAGCATGCAACGCCCACTCGCTGCGGTTGCTGTTATCAGGAACACCGGCGAGAGCTTTGAGTTTGTGACTGCCTATCCCGCTCCGATTGATGTCGCGGATAATGAGTTGGAAATCCATTCAATTGAGGCCAGCACGGATGATAAAGACTTTGAGTTTGAAAAATGCGTGCGTGCAATCACCCGCGATGGCGGCGAAATTACCTTTTTTTGTCCAGCCTACCCGTTCTTCAAGTCGATGCTTGAGAGCGCGCCGCGTTTTCGCTTCGGTTTGGGGGCCATTGCTTATACCCTCGAAAAAGCTCCTGGCGAGTTAACCTTCGCCGAGGGCGATTTCTTTGAGCATGAGAAGAAACGTCGGATGGAGGAGGAGCCCAATTTTGATCCTGCAACCTTCACTTCTATTACTGTGGGGATGGACACGCTTCGGTGTTATTTCGAGCGTGGCGAAGGTGATTTCGAGTTTCAATCGGTGGTCGAAGAAGTAATCCCGTTCGAGTTTCTTTCCGCAAAGGGTCACCTCATGCTCGTCAACCTTATGCCGGAAGATCGTGCACCGATCATGGTGAAGATTTACGCCTCCGAGAAGGTGCTTGGCCCCTATGTCCCGCAGGTGGGCGACCCGGTTCGTGGTGTGGCGGGCTTACAAGGAGTTCCCATGGAAGTCATTCCTGCCGACGAGCTTTGGATGGATTCCTCCGATGCTGCCTATGAAGGGGGGAGGTATGACGGTTTAATGGAGGGGGTTTCCTGGATGTTTGCGAACGAGCACCTTCCAGTCGCCATGCAGGCTGTCGGGGGAGCCTTCATCGGTGCGGGTTGGGAAATCACCTATATTGAGCAGAACCTTTTCCGGGATTTCGCGCCAGCATTCTCCGTAGAAAAAGCCGATAGAAGTTATTTTGTCTTTGTGCGCTCTGGCATCAAAGGTTTCTGTCATCCTGCATCGTGGTCCGAGGAAATCGTCAAAAGGAGGGAGGAGTCCGCAGCAGCGCAGGGGGCGAAGTGTCTTCACCTCACAGTTAATCT
>CAZYVL010000101.1:0-8577 GCA_964651005.1 uncultured Chthoniobacteraceae bacterium
TGCCGAGCACCTCCGGCCCGTGCGTGATCTGGACCTGGCTCTGGATGCGGCGCTTGAGCGCGTTGCCGAGATCGACATCGACCCCGGCGCGGGCATACGCCTTCCGGGGAGCGGCGGAAGAGGCTGCGGGTTTCTTCGCGGTCTTCCGCGTTTTGGAGCGAGAGGTGGATTTGCTCGCGGAGGAGGCTGAAACAGATGAGGCCATGGAGTGAAAAAGCGTGGAGAAGCTCCGGGTGTCGGGGCTGGGGCTGGCTACCGGGCGGGCGCGCCCGTCGGGGGAAAGAGTTGCGGCTGGGGATTCGGCTCGACGAGGCGGCTGATCCGGCTGCGCCGCCGCTCCATGATGAACTTGTCGAGGCTGGGGTCAACCGGGATCGGATAATCGCCGGTGAAACACGCCAGGCAGAAGTTTTCACGGGGCTGCTGCGTGGCGCGCACCATCCCCTCCACGTTGAGATACCCGATGCTGTCCGCGCCGAGGTATTCGCGGATTTGGTCGAGCGAACACTGGTTGGCGAGGAGGTTGGCCGGGTCGGGAAAGTCGATGCCGTAATGGCAGGCGAACCGGTGCGGCGGGCAGGAGACGCGCATGTGCACCTCCTTGGCCCCCGCCTCGCGCAGCGTCACCACGCGGGCGCGCGCCGTGGTGCCGCGCACGATGGAGTCGTCCACGACGACGACCCGTTTCCCGCGCACGGCTTCCTTGATGAGGTTAAGCTTCACCCGCACGTTGAAGTCGCGGATCAACTGCGTGGGCTGCAAGAACGTCCGCCCGATGTAGTGGTTGCGGACAAAGGCGTGTTCGTACGGGACGCCGAGTTCCTGCGCGAAGCCGAGCGCGGCGTAGTTGCCGGAGTCGGGCACGGGGACGACGATGTCGGCCTCCACGGGGTGGAGCCGGGCCAGCTCGCGCCCCATCGCCGTGCGCACCTTGGCGACGTTGATGTCGTTGAGCAGGCTGTCGGGCCGCGCGAAGTAGACGTACTCGAAAATGCAGAACGAGCGTTTGGCTTCCTCGAAGGGCCACTCCGAGCGGATGCCGTTTTCGTCGATGATGACCACCTCGCCCGGCTCGATCTCGCGGATGAACTCGGCGTGGATCAAATCGAAGGCGCACGTCTCCGAGGAGAGGATGTACGCCCCGTCGAGCCGGCCCAGCACCAGCGGGCGGAAGCCGAACGGATCGCGCACGCCGATGATCTCCCGCTCGCCCATGAGCACGAGCGAGAACGCCCCGTGCACGCGCCGCAGCGCGGAGAGCACGGTGTCCACCTCGCCCGGCTTGGCGAGCAGGTGGAGGATGATCTCGCTGTCCACGGTGGTCTGAAAGATCGAACCGGCCTGCTCGAGCTCCTCGCGCAGCACGGCGGCGTTGACGAGGTTGCCGTTGTGCCCGATGGCGAGCTGCCCCCGGGCGCAATCGACCACCATCGGCTGGGCGTTTTTCAGGTTGCTCGACCCGGTGGTGGAATACCGGACGTGGCCGATGGCGCGCGTCCCTTTGAGCGATTCCAGGTCTTCCGGCGTGAAGACCTGCGAGACGAGGCCCATCCCTTTGTGCGCGATGAACGGGGTGCCCGGCCCGGTGGCGGTCACGATCCCGGCGCTCTCCTGCCCCCGGTGTTGCAGGGCGAAGAGCCCGTAGTAGGTCAGGACGGCGGCGTTGGGGTGGCCGCTCACGGCGAAGACGCCGCATTCATGAGCCGGTCTGTTTCGTTCTTGGCTTGGTTGGGTCATTCGCGGGTGTGAGCGGGCAGGGTTCGGACAGAAAAAGAGGCTGAAAGGCTATTGGGTGGCCGACATGCAAAGCGCGATGGAGTCGCCCCATGCCTCCCGGAGCCGGGCCATCTCCCAGTTCCAGGCGTGCCCGTCCGCCGCGATCTTCAGCGCGCCGCCGCCCACCGTGCCGATCCGGCGCGCCGGAGTGCCGCGCCACTGCGCGAGCGCCTCGACCGCCGCGGCGTTTTGCGCGCTGGTGCTCACCAGCACGCGGGCGTGCGACTCGTTGAAAAGCAAAACCTCGGGCTGGAGGCCGGTGACGCCGAAGTCCACCTTCGCGCCGAGCGGTTTCTCTCCGCTGGCGGCACTGCCGAAGCCCAAGCCGCTTTCCGCAAGCGCCACGGCCAGCCCTCCCTCCGAGCAGTCGTGCGCGCTCTGGAGCAGGCCCATCCGGATGAGCGCGCGCACGGTGTCGTGCAGCGCGCGCTCCTTTTCGAAGTCCACCCTGGGCGGAACGCCCTCCTTGCGGCCATGCAGCACCTTGAGGTAGTGCGAGCCGCCCATTTCGTCCCCCAGCTCACCGAGCAGCAGGATGGCGTCACCCTCCGTTTTGAAGGCGCTCGTGGTGATGTGGCGCGGGTCTTCGATCAACCCGACCATGCCGATCGTCGGCGTCGGATCGACCGCGCCCGCCGGGCTTTCGTTGTAAAGGCTGACGTTCCCCCCGGTGACCGGCGTGTTGAAGGCGCGGCACCCTTCGGCCAGCCCGTCCACGCATTCGACAAGCTGCCAGAAGTTCTCCGGCTTGTGCGGGTTGCCAAAGTTGAGGTTGTCGGTCACGGCCAGCGGCACCGCCCCGGAGCAGGCGAGATTGCGCGCCGCCTCCGCCACCGCCGCGCGCGCCCCTTCCCGGGGGTCGAGCGCGCAGTAAAGCGCGTTGCAGTCGGTGGTGGCGGCGAGGAGCTTGTTCGCCTCGCGCACGAGGAAGACGGCGGCGTCGGAGCCGGGGAGCACCGCCGCGCCGAGCCGGACCATGTGGTCGTACTGCCGGTAGACCCACTGCTTGGAGGCGATGGAGGGGTCGGCGAGGAGCTTCTCCAGCGCGGGCCCGATGTCGGCCCCGGGGAGGCATTCCAGCGGCGCGGGGGCCGGGCGGGGCGCGGTTTCGCGGTGGTAGACGGGCGCTTCGTCAGCGAGCGGGCGGGCCGGGATTTCCGCCACGACAACGTTCCCCACCTTCACGCGCATCATCCCGTCGTCGTTGACCACGCCGACCTCGGCGTGCGGGAGATCCCATTTCTCGAAAATCTCGCGGACGACCTGCTCCTTCCCTTTTTTGGCGATAATGAGCATCCGTTCCTGCGACTCGCTCAACAAAATTTCGTACGGGGTCATGCCCGGCTCGCGCTTGGGCACTTTCTCCAGGTCGATCTCCACCCCCGTGCCGCCGCGGCTGGCGGTTTCGCACGTCGAGCAGGTCAGCCCCGCCGCGCCCATGTCCTGGATGCCCGCCACGGCGTCGGTGGCGAGGAGTTCCAGGCACGCTTCGAGCAGGAGCTTCTCCTTGAAGGGATCGCCCACCTGCACGGCCGGGCGGTCCTGCTTCGATTCTTCCGTAAGCTCGCGGGAGGCGAACGCCGCGCCCGCCAGCCCGTCGCGGCCTGTCTCCGCGCCGACGTAGAAAACCGGGTTGCCGATGCCGCTCGCCGCGCCACGCGCGATCTGCTCGTGCCGGAGCACGCCCAGGCAGAAGACGTTGACTAGAGGGTTCCCCTCGTAGCTTTCGTCAAAGTAAACCTCCCCGCCGATGGTCGGGATGCCGATGCAGTTGCCGTAGTGCGCGATGCCGGAGACGACCCCGCCGAAGAGGCGGCGGTTCTGCCGCACGTTCGCGGCGGGTTCCCCGTTCGCGTCCGGCTCGCCGGAGATCGGCCCGAAGCGGAGCGAGTTCAGGTTGAAGACCGGGCGCGCGCCCATCGTGAAGATGTCGCGGATGATGCCGCCGACGCCGGTGGCGGCGCCCTGGAACGGCTCGATGGCGCTCGGGTGGTTGTGGCTCTCCATTTTGAACGCCACGGCCCAGCCGTCGCCGATGTCGATGACGCCCGCGTTCTCCTCCCCCGCCTTCACCAGCACGGTGGGGCCTTCGGTCGGGAACTTCCGCAGTTGCGGCCGGGAGTTCTTGTACGAGCAGTGCTCGCTCCACATCACCGAGAAGATGCCGAGCTCGGTAAAGTTCGGCTCGCGCCCAAGGATCGTCTTGATGCGGGCGTACTCCTCCGGGGTGAGGCCGTGCCGGGCGATCAGTTCGGAGGTGATTTTGGGGTCTTCGGGAAGGTGGACGGCGGTGTTCATGCGGCGGCGCGGACGCCAAGGGCGTTCAGGATGGAGGCGAAAATGGACCGGCCGTCGGTGCTCCCGAGCACGCTCTCGCAGGCGCGTTCGGGGTGCGGCATCAGGCCGAAGACGTTGCGCGCGGCGTTGCAGATCCCGGCGATGTTTTCGGCGGAGCCGTTCGGGTTTGCCGGGTTGTCCTTGCCGCCCGTGCCGCTCTTGCCGTCGGTTTCCGCGATGCGCCCGTTGGCGTCGCAGTAGCGGAGCAGCACCTGCTGGTTGCGGTTGAGCTCCGCGAGCGTGGCGGCGTCGGCGGTGTAGCACCCCTCCCCGTGGGCGATCGGAATGCTGAGGACTTGCCCGGTCAGCGCGGCGGAGAGGAACGGGTTATTCACCGCCTCGACCCGCAGGGGCCGGTGTTCGCAGAGAAAATGGAGCGAGCGGTTGCGCACCAGCGCCCCGGGGAGCAGCCGCGACTCGGTGAGCACCTGGAAGCCGTTGCAAATCCCAAGCAGCAGCCCGCCCTGCTCCGCGTGGTCAATCACCGCTTTCATGATCGGCGAAAAGCGGGCGATGGCCCCGCAGCGGAGATAATCGCCGTAGGAAAACCCGCCGGGCAGAACCACGAGATCGTACCCCGCCAGCGAGGTTTCCTTATGCCAGACGTACTCCGTCGGGACCCCGAAGACGTTTGCCAGCGCGTGGTGGCAGTCCTGATCGCAGTTGGAACCGGGGAAGCGGATGACGGCGGCTTTCATGAGAGGTGGAAGCGGAGACCATACCACATCCCCGGGCGTTTGTGGAGCAAAGGCGGGATCATTGGCCGGGGGAGGGGAGCTGGTGGAGCGGTGGGAGCGGCGAAATAAAAGGCGGGTGGAAGCGAAAGGGGGGGTCAGCGGTCGATATGAAGCTCGTAGTCCTCGATGACCGGGTTGGAAAGAAGATCGCGACAGATCGCGTGGAGCCGTTCTTCGAGCGCGGCGGGGTCGGCTCCGGCGGTTTCGGAGAGTTCGATCTCCATGAATTTGCCGATTCGCACCGCTTCCACCTCGGGAAAACCGTGCTGGGCCACCGCCTCCCGCACTGCCACTCCCTGCGGATCGAGAACACTTTTCTTGGGCATGACAGTGACGCGGGCTTTCATAAGCCGCCAAAGATTAGGAGCCGCCCCCCAAAGTTCAACTTCAAAAAACGGAAAGCCGCCTCGTGGAAACCCCGAAACCCCGGGGTGCGCCAAATTTCCTTGCTCGTGCGGAAAATGGGACCAATATCAGCATTCGTAATGCTTGGCCTGAAAATTGCGTTTATCGCGTGCCTGGTGGTGCTCTTCGTGGCGGGGATCGTCACGCTCAAGAATTTCGACCGGTGGTTCGGCATGGACCCGGAGGTGCCGAGCGACAACGAGAGCGCCGCGTTTCTCAACAAGAGCCAGGTGGTGTTGATCTGGGTGTTGGGGATGCATCTTCTGCTCATGATGGTTTGCATTCTCTGATTGCCGGGAAGGCGGATGCTTGCTTCGGCCTCCGCTTTGCGCTACCCCGTGGAGGATGCTTCCTTCCCCCTTGCCGGAACCGGAGCCTTCCTCTTTTTCCGGGCGCGAAAATCCTTCCCGGGTGCGCGATCTGGAATCCGACGTGGAACGCCTGCTGCTCATTACCGAGGCGCTCTGGAGCCTCCTCAAAGAACAGCACGGCTACGACGAGCAGGAGCTGGTGCGCCGGATCGTGCAGATCGACCTGCGGGACGGCAAGCTCGATGGCCGTGTCCCCGCTTCGCCCCCCAAGGCGTGCCCCAAATGCGGGCGCACCGTCGGAAGGCGGAAAACGCGCTGCCTTTTTTGCGGCGAGCCGATGATTTTCGATCCTTTTGCCCGCTAAAACCCTCCTGAAAAGCTCCCAAAACGCTCCATATTCCCATGAAACTTCCCCTTTTTCTTTGCCTCCTCGCCGCTCCCGCCCTGGCGTGGGCTGCTCCGCAACCGAAAGCCACCGCAGCCGCCACCGCCTCCGGGCCGCGCTTTCTCAACGAGGCCGATTTGAAGTGGGTGGACGCCCCCGCCTCGCTGCCCAAAGGGTGCAAAATGGCGATCCTGGAAGGCGACCCCTCCAAGCCCGGCCCCTTCACGATGCGGATCAAGTTCCCCGCAGGCACCCGCATCGCGCCGCACTATCATCCCGCCGACGAACACGCCACCGTCCTCTCCGGCGTGCTGAAAATCGGCAAAGGCGACCTCTTCGACGAAAAAGCCACCACCGCCGTCCGGAGCTGCGGTTTCTCGCTGATGCCCGCCGGAACCCACCACTACGGCTGGTTCCCGAAGGAAACCATCCTCCAGCTTCACGGCATGGGGCCGTGGAAGGCGATCTACCTCACCGACGCGAAGAAGCCGCACGAAGAGGGGAAATAGGCCCTCACGCGGCGACCGGTCGCACGCGATGATGGCACAGAAGGCATGAACTCACGCGAAGGCGCGAAGGAATGAAGAGGAACTCTCTGCTAATTCAACAACGCGCCGCTCTTCAGCGGCAAATCTGGCAGATTGCGAACGAGGTGCGCGGCTCCGTCAATGGCTGGGATTTCAACATAATGGATGCCATCGTGGCGGGAATCGAAGGGGGGGCGGCATGAGCGATGTCATTCTCTACACGACCGATGATGGTGAAACCAAAATCGACCTTCGGCTGCAGGACGGAACCGCATGGCTCTCCCAGCAGCAGATCGCCGACCTTTTCCAGACCTCCAAACAAAACATCAGCAAGCACATCAAGGCCGTTTATGAGGACGGAGAACTGGACGAAGCGGCAACTGTCAACCAGCAGTTGACAGTTCAAAAGGAGGGATCAAGAGAAGTGTCCCGCACCATCACACTCTACAATCTCGATGTCATTCTGGCCGTCGGCTACCGTGTGCGCTCCGTGCGCGGCGTCCAGTTCCGCCGCTGGGCCTCCACTGTTCTCAAGGAATACCTCGAAAAAGGCTTTGCCTTGAATGATGACCGACTCAAGCACCTTGGCGGCGGCAGTTACTGGAAGGAACTGCTCGACCGCATTCGCGACATCCGCTCCAGCGAAAAGGTCATGTATCGGCAGGTCTTGGACTTATACGCTACCGCCAGCGATTATGATCCCGGCGACGAACAAAGCCTCCACTTCTTCAAAATCGTGCAAAACAAACTGCACTACGCCGCCCACGGCCATACCGCCAGCGAAGTGATTTACCTGCGCGTCGATAGTGACAAACCCTTTGCCGGGTTAAACAATTTCAAAGGCAGCCAGCCCACGCAGGCCGAAGCCATGATTGCCAAAAACTACCTGAGCGAACAGGAACTGCGGGTGCTGAATAATCTGGTTTCAGCCTATTTTGACCTGGCTGAATTAAATGCTATTGAACAACGCGAAATGCGCATGGCGGATTATGTGCACGAGCTGGACAATATTTTACGCTCAACCGGGCGCAAGCTGCTCGACCACGCCGGACGTATTTCTCACAACAACGCCCAGGAAAAAGCAAAGCTGGAATATCGAAAATACAAATCCAGAACACTGGACAATGTGGAAAAGGACTACTTGAAAACCATCGCCGCACTGGAAAAAAAGGCACAAACAGAGAGTCGTAAAAAAGGAGGTGGGTTATGAGGGGGAAGACGTATATTGCTCCGTATTCTTTGTGCCTTTGTGAGAGCAATAGGGAGTTACCTTTGCTTCTCCCGGGTGGTTTTGCGCTCGCTGGTTTTCAGGAGGTTCAACACCCGGTTTGCGAGGGCATTGTGTCCTTGTTGGGATAAGTGGAGTCCGTCCAGTGTGTTGCCGGCGGCTCCGATGACGCGCGCAAGATCCCTCTTGGGGATCAGGAGGGCGTGGTATTTTTCCGCGAGCCTTCTTTGCACCTGGCCGTAGCCGCTATGGAAAGGGAGCAGGGGAAGCTCGAATAGCACGATCCGGTTGGAAGGGTCGATCTTCCCGAGCAGGGCATCCAGATCGCTTTGAAATTGGGCACTTGGCTGGTTGCCGAACAGATCGTTCCCGCCGATTTCAACGAGGACGAGGGAGTTCGGAGCAACGATGCCTTTGGTTTGGGAGAGCGCGCTCAAGGCGGTGGCTCCGGGTTGGGCGAGGTTGGTGACGCGGAGTTCTGAAAGCTCGTCGAGCACCTCAGGCCAGTTTCGTTCCGAGGTTCCCATTCCGGCGCTGATTGAGTCGCCGATGACGTAAACCTGCTGACCCGGTGCAACCCGAATATCCGGCTGGAAATGGTAGGGAAGCTCCAGAAGGCAAAGCGTCATCGAAAGCAGGGTGAAGACAAAGGGGAAGCTCGATCTGTAACGCGCCAGCCCCGGTCGGCCAACGAGAATCCAGCCTGCGGAAAAAAGAACGATCCAGGTGCCGTATACCCAGACGGGGAATGGCGTGGAGGAGACAACCACCAGACCCAGGGCAAGAATCCCCACGATTCTCAGAATGGATCGAAGCAGAAAGTGAGATGTGCGGCTCAGTAACACCAGACAGCAGGAGGCAAGCGCCATCC
>CAZYVL010000102.1:0-8563 GCA_964651005.1 uncultured Chthoniobacteraceae bacterium
GCCCCGGCTCTGCCCTGGCCTGGGGGCGAAGGGTTGACATTCCCGCGCCGGTTCTGTAGCGCAACAAGCTTGCGCGCATGACCCGCCCCCTGCCGGTTCTCTTTTTTCTGGCCCTCTTTTCGCTCGCGGCCCCCCGAATCATCCGGGCGGAAGCGGGAGCGATGCGCGCCCCGTTCGGGCTGGAGTGGGGCCATTCGCGGAACCGGATTGAGCAGCTTCTCGCCGGGGCAAAGGCAACCATCGTCGAGCGGCGCGTCCTCAACGGGCGCGACATGTGGCTCGTGGAAGGGTTGGTGCAGCCTCACCTCCGCCGGACCGTTTTCTACTTCCAGGGCGGCGGCCTGGTGGAGGTGGAGCTTCAATACCAGGACCCGAAGTGGACGGCTGCCGATTACAGCCGTTTCCTGGGAGAGATGCGCGCCAAGGTGGAAAGCCGCTTCGGCCAGGGCGAACTCATCGCCCGCTCGAAAACCCCGGTCGCGGAGGTCGTGCAAACCCTGGTCGGCTACCGCTGGAACCAGCGCGGGACCGAAATGGAGGTCATTTACTTCGGCGCGGAGAACGGTTCGCAGGTCTACCGCACCGTCAGCCTGCATTACAAGGCAACGGGACGGTAATTGCCGGAAGCACGGTGGGCCGCCGCGATATTCTCGGGATTGTGCTCGATTTCAAACCGTTGGAAACGGCTCCCAACAGAGAAAAAGGCGGGGTTCCTTGTGAAATTTTTCACAATTGCGCTTGCCCGCTTTCAGAAGCCCACTTATATCCAGAAGCACCCGCTCCTTTCTTAATCGTCCCTTTTTTTAACGCGCATCCAGCATGGCTCTCACGCAGCACGAGTTCGAAACCCCCGATACCCTGGGCCGCGCCAGACAACATCTCGAAAACCAGCGAAACCAAACGACCGGCGAAGGCCATGACGATCTGCTCGGGGAAAAGCTGATTATCAACATGGGGCCGTCCCACCCCGCCACGCACGGGGTGCTCCGGCTGGTGCTGGAGCTTGACGGGGAGATCATCACCAAGGCCACCCCCGATGTCGGTTACCTGCACCGCGGCGACGAGAAGATCGCCGAGGCGATGCAGTACAACCAGTTCGTCCCGTACACCGACCGGCTCGACTACCTCGCCCCGCTGGCCAACAACGTCGCCTACGCCCTGGCGGTCGAAAAGCTGATGGGGTGGGAGCTTCCGCCGCGCGGCCAGGCGATCCGCGTGCTCTCATGTGAACTCGCCCGAATTTCCGCCCATCTCCTCGGCATCGGCTGCTTCGCGATGGACACCGGGGCGATGACCGTCTTCCTCTACACGTTCACGGAGCGCGAAAAGATTTACAACCTCTGCGAGCAGCTCACCGGCGCGCGCTTTACCACCAGCTACACCCGCATCGGCGGGCAGATTCGCGACCTCCCGGAAGGGTTCACCCGCGCGGTGCTCGATTTCCTCGACGGGCTGGGGCCGCAGGTGGACGAGATCGACAAGCTGCTCACCCGCAACCGGATTTTCGTGGACCGCACCAAGGACATCGGCGTGCTGACCCGCGAGATGGCCATCGACTACGGGATCACCGGCCCGAACCTGCGCGGCTCTGGCGTGGACCACGACCTGCGCAAGAAGCAGCCTTACCTCGGGTACGAGAAATACGATTTCGACATCCCCATCGGGAGCGTCGGCGACAGCTACGACCGGTACACCATCCGCCTGGAGGAAATCCGCCAGAGCGTCAAGATTCTCCGCCAGGTCATCGACAAGCTCCCCTCCGGCCCGGTGAACATCGGCGACCCGAAGAATTTCCGCCCCGACAAGCGCGAGGTACTCACCAAGATGGAGGAGTTGATCCACCACTTCATCCTGCACACGGAGGGGATCGACGCCCCGCCCGGGGAGGTCTACTTCGCCGCTGAAAACCCGAAGGGCGAACTCGGTTTTTACATCAACAGCCGTGGGGGCGGCGTCCCGTACCGCCTCAAGATCCGCAGCCCCTCCTTCATCAACCTGAGTGTCCTGCCGGAAATCCTCAAGGGGCACATGATGAGCGACGTGGTTTCGATCCTCGGCAGCCTCGACTTCGTGATGGGCGAATGCGACCGTTGATCCCTTTTTTCAGGACTCCTTGACCCCACCATCCACCATACGCCCAATAAGCCCAATCCTTCTCGCGCTGGCGGCGGCAACGCTGCTGACGGCGTGCGAGGCGCGCCTGAGCGACGCCAACCTGCGCGAAGTGAAACCGGCAATGACGACCAAGGAGGTGGAGTCGATCCTGGGGCCGCCCGAGAGCGTCGAAGGCCACAGACTGGCCCCGGCGACAGCGGCAGCGCTCCTCTCCACGGGGGGAGAAGAACGGTCCGCCGGCGCCCTCTCCCGCTACATTTACGAGCAGGACGGCCGGAAGGTCGAGTTGACCTTCGCGGGCGACCGGCTCCTGCCGGACGGCATTCGCGGTTCCTTTGAGAGATAATTCATTCGATGCAGATTCCACCTGAGCTTCTTTCCCAAATCGACGAGGCGATCTCGCACTACCCGGTGTCGAAGCGAAGCGCCTCGCTCCCGCTGCTGCATCTCTTCCAGGAGCACTTCGGCTACATCTCCGAGGAGGCCATCCTCTGGATCGCCGACAAGCTCGAACTCCAGCCGATCAACGTCCTGGAGCTGGTGACGTTCTACCCGATGTTCCGCCGTAAACCGGCGGGCACGCACCATATCCGCGTCTGCCGCACGCTCTCCTGCGCGATGGCGGGGGGCTACGCGCTCCGGGAGAAGTTCTGCAAGGAGGCGGGGATCGAGTGCCACAGTCACCAGCCGCACTCCAGCCACGGCCACGGCGATCCGGTCACCGTCAGCAAGGACGGGAAGTATTCCATCGAGTTTGTCGAATGCCTGGCAAGCTGCGGCACCGGGCCGGTCTGCATGGTCAACGATGACTTCTACGAAGCCGTCAAGGACGAAGAGGTGGCGCAAATCCTTTCCAAGTATCTCTAACATGCCTTCGCCCACCCGTCGCCACCCTCACCCGCGCGAAAAGCGGCTTGTCTTCGCGAACATCGACCGCGAGGGGTACACGCCCGACATCGAGTGTTACCTTCGCCACGGCGGCTACGAGGATCTCCGCAAAGCGGTCACGCTCCCGCCTGAGACCATCATTGGCGAGGTGAAAGCCTCCGGCCTGCGCGGGCGCGGCGGCGCGGGGTTCCCGTGCGGCGTGAAGTGGGGCTTCATCCGGCGCGGCGGCCCGAAGCCGACTTACCTGATCTGCAACGCGGATGAGTCCGAGCCGGGCACCTTCAAGGACCGCTATATCATCCACCAGGACCCGCATCAGTTGATCGAAGGGATGGTGATCTCGTGCTTCGCGCTCGATGTGCACCTCGCCTACATCTACATCCGGGGGGAGTTCCCGCTCGGAGCGAAGATTCTGGAGCAAGCAATCGCCGAGGCGCGGGAGAAAGGCTTGCTCGGCAAGAACCTGCTCGGCACCGGGTTCGATCTCGAAATCTACGTACACCGTGGCGCGGGCGCGTACATCTGCGGCGAGGAGACGGGGTTGATCGAGTCGCTGGAAGGCAAGCGCGCCTACCCGCGCATCAAGCCGCCGTACTTCCCGGCGGTGCTTGGCCTCTACCAGTGCCCCACCATCGTCAACAACGTCGAGACGCTCTGCAACGTGAAGCACATCGTCGCCATGGGCGGTGCGGAGTACGCAAAAATCGGGCGGCCCAACAACACCGGCACCCGCATCCTCTGCGTGAGCGGCGACGTGCAGCGGCCCGGGTATTTTGAAGTGGAGGTCGGCTCGCTG
Organism: uncultured Chthoniobacteraceae bacterium; assembly: GCA_964651005.1. Classification (GTDB taxonomy): domain Bacteria; phylum Verrucomicrobiota; class Verrucomicrobiia; order Chthoniobacterales; family Chthoniobacteraceae; genus DATMFV01. Next base: position 3,800 of record CAZYVL010000102.1, read on the forward strand.
ACGATGGGCGAAGTCATCAACGACCTCTGTGGCGGCCTCAAACCGGGGCGCACGCTCAAGGCGATCATCCCGGGCGGCAGCTCGGCGAAGGTGCTCAAGGCCGGGGAGCGTTACAAGATCAAGGAGAAGGCGGAGGACGGCTCGCTCGTGGAGAAGGAGATCGGCATCGAGGACATCCGGATGGACTTTGACTCGCTCGCAGCGGTCGGTTCGATGGCCGGGTCGGGCGGCGTGATCGTCATGGACGACACGCGCAACATGGTCGAGACGCTCAATAACCTGAACGAATTTTACGCCCACGAAAGCTGCGGCCAGTGCACTCCCTGCCGCGAAGGCTCGCTCTGGATGCGCAAGATCACCGACCGCATTCTCGCGGGCGGCGGCGTGGAGGGCGATCCCGACACGCTCAAGAACGTGGCCGACAACATCGCCGGGAAGACGATCTGCGCCTTTGGCGAAGCGTGTTCCTGGCCGACGCAGAGTTTTGTCCTCAAATTCCGCGAAGAGTTCGCAGCACGCGCCACGAAACCGCTGCCTCCCCCCACCCCGCCGGAGTACCTGCCTGAAAAGCTGATCGGCGAACAACTCCCCGAGAGCGCCAGCCACTGAACGTATTCGAACGAGGAAAACCGATCGTGAGCACCGAAACCGCCACAGCCACAGCCCCGCCGCCTGTCCAGATGCTGAACGTCCAGATCGACGGCGTTTGGATGCAGTTCCCCAAGGGAACGCGCTTGATCGAGGCATGCGCCCAGGCCAACAAATTCATCCCGCGCTACTGCTACCACCCGAAGCTCTCCTCGCCCGGCAACTGCCGCATGTGCCTCATCGAGATGGGGATGCCGAAGATGGGGCCGGAGCGCAAGCCGGAGATTGGCCCCGACGGCCGCCCGGTCATCAACTGGATTCCGCGCCCGCAGATCTCGTGCGCGCAGGACGTGGCGGAGGGGATGGCCGTGCGCACCGATTCGCCAATGGTGCAGGAGGCGCGCAAGGGGGTGCTGGAGTTCCTGCTCATCAACCACCCGCTCGACTGCCCGATCTGCGACCAGGCGGGCGAATGCCGCCTCCAGGAATTTTCCGTCGAATACGGGAACGCAAAGACGCGTTTTCTTGAACACAAGGTCAAGAAGCCGAAAAACGTGGTGCTCGGGCCGCGCGTGACGCTCGACGACGAGCGGTGCATCCTCTGCTCGCGCTGCATCCGCTTCATGAAGGAAGTCGCCAAGGACGACGTGCTCGGCTTTGTCGATCGCGGCAGCTACAGCACGCTCACCTGCCACCCGGACAAAAAGCTCGATAGCAACTACTCGCTCAACACGGTCGATATCTGCCCGGTGGGCGCGCTCACTTCGAGCGACTTCCGCTTCAAGATGCGCGTCTGGTTCCTCCAGGAAACCAAGAGCTTCTGCACAAGCTGCGCCACCGGCTGCAACACGACGATCAGCGCGCGCGAGAACATTATCTACCGCCAGACCCCGCGCGAGAACAACGACGTCAACGAGGTCTGGATGTGCGACCACGGCCGCCTCAACTTCCACTACCTCCACAGCCCGGAACGCTTTCTCGGCCCGATCGTCAAGGTGCTCAAAAAGGACGAAGAGGAGCCGAACTGGGCCACCGCCCTCGCGAAAGCCACGGCGGCGTTAAAGACCTACTCCGGCAGCCAGGTGGCGATCATCGCCTCCGGCAAACAGACCAACGAGGAACTTTTCCTCACCGCCCGCCTCGCCGAAGCACTTGGGACGACGCAGCACGACATCGTGCCGCACCTCGATCTCGGCGACGAAATCCTGCTGAGCGCCGACCGCAACCCGAACACGGCGGGCGCGAAGCTGCTTGGTGTCAGCGCGGCCAACCCGGGCGAACGCCTCCGCGCGATTGCCGACGGGGTCCGCTCCGGGGCGATCAAGGCGCTGCTGGTGCTCGGCGAAGACGCCGCCGAAGCGGGGCTTTCCGAGGCCGACCTGCAAAAGCTCGATCTCCTGATCGCCGTCAACCTCCTTCCCAACAGCACGACGAAGGCCGCCGATTACCTCTTCGCCAGCGCCGGGTTCGCCGAAAAGCGCGGCTCGATGATTAACAAGAACAACCGTCTCCAACGCCTGAACCGGGCCATCCAGCCGCCGGGGGAAGCGCGCGACGACTGGGAGATCCTGCGCGATTTGATCCAGGGCGTCAGCGGCTCCAATGGCTCCAATAGCCTTTACGCCATCGAGGACGTCTTCAAGCAGATGGCGGCGGCGGTCCCTGCCTTTGGCGGTCTGAGCCTGAGCAAGATCGGCGATCTCGGCGTGCCGCTTCAACTTTCGTAACCGATGGACGCTTTACTCCAGATAGATTGGTTTTTGATCCTCACGTCGCTGGCGAAGACGGTCTTCCTGCTCGGCATCGTGCTCACCCTCGTCTCGTACACCGTGTACGCGGAACGCCGCGTGAGCGCGCTGATGCAGGACCGCCTCGGGCCGAACCGCACCGGCTTCCCGATCACGCTGCTCGGGGCGAAGAAAGACTTCTCGCCCTTTCTCGGCGGCCTCGGCCAGCCGATTGCCGACGCGATGAAGCTGATGCTCAAGGAGGATTACACCCCCTCCTACGTCAACAAGTTCTACTACTGGATCGCCCCCGGCCTCGGCATCGCCGCGGTGATCGTCGGCCTGGCGGTCATCCCCTTCGGCAGTAGCATCGCGGGGGTGCCGATGGTGATCGCCGACGTGAACATCGGCCCGCTCTTCATCTTCGCGATCTCCTCGCTCGGCGTCTACGGAATCGTGCTGGCGGGGTGGTCGGCCAATTCCAAATACCCGTTCCTCGGCAGCATCCGCTCGACCTCGCAGATGATCTCCTACGAGCTTTCGCTCGGTCTCTCGGTCGTCCCGATCTTCATGATCCTCGGCAACCTGAACCTGGCGGAGATCATCCGCAGGCAGGTGGCGGAGGGGTGGATGCTCCTGCCGGGCCTCTCGGCGGCCCAACCGCACCTCCCTTCGCTGGAGCAGGTGCTTCTCTGGATTCCCATCGTCGTTTCCTTCATCATCTTCACCGTCGCAATGTTCGCGGAGACCAACCGCCTCCCCTTCGATCTTCCCGAGGCGGAAACGGAACTCGTCGGCGGGTATCACACAGAGTATTCGTCGATGAAGTTCGCCCTCTTCTTCCTGGGCGAGTACGCGGCGATGATCCTCGGCTCCGCGCTGATCGTCGTCCTCTTCATGGGCGGCTGGTCGCTCCCGTGGATCCCCAACGGCTCCGCGCCGGGCGTTCCCGGCATCTTTTGGGGGCTGGTGAACATCGGCGTGTTTTTCGCGAAGATTTCCGCGCTGCTCATCTTTTTCATCTTCATCCGCTGGACGCTGCCGCGCTTCCGCTATGACCAGCTCATGAAGCTCGGCTGGATCTGGTTTTTCGAGATTGCGCTCGTCAATATCTTCATCACCGCCGGGATTCTCGCCTATCTCGCTTCCTCCTCGCAATAATCATGGCTTACACCGTTCCACGTCCCAAATTGACTTTTGCTGAGAAGATCTATCTTCCGGCGGTTTTTGCCGGGCTGAAGATCACCGTCGGGCACCTTGTACGGATGCTGCGCGGCAAGACGAAGGTCGCGATGCAGTACCCGGAGGAGAAGTGGGATGCCCACCTCCCCGCGCACTACCGTGGCGCGCCGACGCTGGTGAGCGACGAGCACGGGCGCACCCGCTGCGTGGCGTGCCAGCTCTGCGAGTTCATCTGCCCGCCCCGGGCCATCCGCATCAAGCCGGGCGAAATCCCGGCGGAGAACCAGTTCGCCAAGGTGGAGAAATTCCCGGTGGAGTTCGAGATCGACATGATCCGCTGCATCTACTGCGGCATGTGCGAGGAGGTCTGCCCCGAGCAGGCCATCTTCCTGCGCAAGGATTACGCTATCACCGGCACCAGCCGCGCCGAGATGGTGCATGACAAAGCGAAGCTCATTGAACTCGGCGGCGTCATGACCGGCCTCGTTCACAAGTGGAACGAGAAGAAATAAGGCGCCCCTCTTAAAAACCAGCATGTCCCCGATCCTTTTCTGGCTCTTTTCCGCGCTGATGCTCGGCTTCGGCGCTTCCGTGATCCTTAACCGGAACCCGGTCGCCAGCGCATTGAGCCTCGTCGTCTCGTTTCTTGGCCTTGCGGCGCTTTTCGTCGGCCTCGACGCGTACTTCATCGGCGTCATCCAGGTGCTCGTCTACACCGGAGCGGTGATGGTGCTCTTTCTCTTCATCATCATGCTTCTGGACCTCAAGAAGGAGAAGCGCCGCCGGATCAAGCCGCTCGCCGTGCTCGGCGGCGGCGCGGTGGTCGCGGCGTTCGTGGTCCAGCTTGCGACCGTCCTGAACCGCTTCCCCGGGGGCGCCCGGACGGCGCCGCCCCTCGCGGAGCCGCTTCAGGATGTGCACCACATCGGTTTCACCCTCTTTAGCGACTACAACCTCCCGTTTCAGGTGGTCGGCGTGCTCGTCCTCGTGGCGACGATCGGCGTCGTCGTCCTGAGCAAGCGCGAACTGAAATAAATCCCCGAATGCTCACGCTCAACGATTACCTTCTGGTCAGCGGCCTGCTCTTTGCCCTCGGGTTCGCGGGGGTGCTCTTCCGGCGCAACCTCATCGTCATCTTCATGGCGCTGGAGATGATGCTCAACGCGGCCAACCTCTCTCTGGTCGCCTTCGCCCGCTTCAACCTGGTTGACGGCCTGCCGAACTACAACGGGCAGATGCTCGTCTTTTTCATCATCACCGTCGCCGC
>CAZYVL010000103.1:0-8478 GCA_964651005.1 uncultured Chthoniobacteraceae bacterium
GAAAGCCTGACGGGGACGCTCATCTACTCCGAACTCGGCGCGCTCGCCTTCCGCGAAGCGGCGGCGCGCGAAGAGGCGCTCGCGCGGCAGGCCGGGGCGCTCGGGGGGATCGTCCTGCTCGACCCGGAGGCACGCGCGGAAAAGAACGCGGCGTGCGAACGCCTGGAGAAAGAACTGGCCGATCTGCGCGAACGGCGCGAGGCGCTTTCCCGGCGGCTGGAAGGAGGCCGCCGCCTCGTCGCGCTCGCCCGGGAAGAGGCCGATCTGGCGCAACGGCAAGAGACGCTCGCGCGGGAGCGGGAGGCCGCCGCCCCCGGGCTGGAGCGGCTGGCGCGCCATCGGCGGGGCGAACCGTTTTTCCCGGCGCTCCAGACGCTCGACGCGCTGCGGGAGCGCGCCCGCCGCGAAGCGACCACGCGTGAGGAAGCGCGGACCGAGGCGGAAAGGGCGCGTGCCCGGCTCGCTCTCGGTCTCGCGGCGTTTCGGCAGCGGGCTGCCGGGGCGCTCCGGGCCGCCCGGGGTGCGCTGGAGGGGCTGCGCACCGAACGGACGCGACGCGCGGGCGAGATCACCCGGCTCGCCGAACGCCTCGCGCAAACCGGGGCGGACGGCAAGCTGGAAGAGACACTCCCCGGGCTGGCCGAGGAGCTTGCCAAGCTGGCCGCCGCGCGGATCGAAACGCGGACCCGGCGGGCGGAAGCCGGGGCGCTCGAAAAAGAACACCGCGCCGCCGCCGCGCGGCGGGATGGGCTGCGGGCCGATCTCGCCCAGGCGCGGGAAGCGGAGCAACGGCTTGCCGGGGCCGCCCGGGAGGCTTCCGGGGCTGTCGCCGCGCTCCTGGCGGGCAAAACCACCGAGGCGCTCGCCGCAGAGGCAAAGCGGTGGGAAAAGCAGCAGGCAGACCTTGCGCAACTGCGGATCGCGCTCGAAAAACGCGACCGGGCTGCCCGCGAAGGGCTGGACCTCGCAAACACCGAAGCCGAACTCGAAAAGGAACTGGAAGCCGCCCGGACCTCGCAGATCGCCACCGAGGGCGAAGCCCGCGCCCAGGCGCGCCTGCTGGAGCGGGCGGGGGAAAACCTCGCCCTGTTGCGGCGGATGGCGGGGTATGAGGAAGAACGCCGCCAGCTTGCGCCCGGCGAGCCGTGCCCGCTCTGCGGCGCGCTGGAGCATCCGCTGGCGCAGAACGCGCCCGCATCCCAGGAGATCGAGGAGGCGCAGCGGCATGTCGATACGGCGAAGGCGGCGAACGCCACGGCGATCAAGGAGGCGCAGCTTGCCACGGCGCACCTCGCCCGCACGGAGGAAGCACTGCGCAATCTCAACAAGCGGCGCGCCGAGCTGCGCCGGGAGCAGATGAACGGGCACGAAGCTTTCGAGCAACTCGCCCGTTCGCTCCGCGTCTTTACGGCGGAAACCCTGGAGGAAGCGGCCGCCGCCGCCACGAAAGCGCGGGCCGAACGGGAGGCCGTGCTCGACGCGCTCCGGGGCCGCGAACGCCTCAAGGCTGAAGCCGAACTGGCGCTTTCCAAAGCCACGGCGGAAACCGGCCGCCTTTGCGAAGCCGTTGCCGGAGCGGAAAGCGCCCTCGCCACTCTGGAGACCCGAATCGCGGAGACGGCGAACGCGGAAAAGGCGCTGCTTGCGCAAGCGGAAACCTGCGGGGCGGCGCTGGCAGCGGCGCTCCAGCCGTTTTCGCTCCCGCTCCCCGGCCCGGGCGAGGAACCGCAAACCCGCGCCGCCCTGGAAACGCGGCTGGCCGCCTACCGGCAGGCTGTCCGCGACCGGGAACGTCTGGAGAACGAACAGGAGCAGGCCACCTTGCACACCGAAGCGGCGCGGCGGCGGCTCGCCCAACTCCGGAAGCGGGCCAACCGGGCGGAACGGCCCACCGCCCCGGACGCGGCAACGCAGACGGATCTCCCCGCCGCGCTCGCGCTCCCCCTCTCCGTCTCCAGCGAAGATCTGGAAGCGGCAACGGAAGCTCTGGAGGCGCTCCGCTCCACGCTCGCCGCGCGCGAGACCACCCTGGAGCAGCAGGGCAAAAGCGCGGAGGAAGTCCAGGCGGCGGCCCAACGGCAGGAGGGCGAAATGCTCAAGAGCCTGACGGGATCGCCCTTCGCCTCGCCCGAAACGCTGCGCGAGGCGCGGCTCGGCGCGGACGAGGCCAACGCCTTGCAGGAGACGCAAAACCGGCTTGAAGGACAGGCGCAACGGCTCGCGGGGGAGCGGGAGGCACGCCGCGCCGAAGCCTCGAAGCTGCGCGAGGCCGCCGCCCCGGAGGGGGAGGCGCTTACCGAGGCGGAGGAACAGTGCAAGGCGTGCGAAGAGGCCGCCCTGCGCACCGCCGAAGCGCGCGCCGCGCTGCGCCAGGAACTGGAAGCGGACGCACGCCAGGCCGCCGCCCGCGAGGGGAAAGCGCGCGAGCTGGAGGAGGCGCGCCGCCGCTTCCTCCCGTGGGCGGAGATGCGCGGGCTCATCGGCTCGGCGGACGGCAGGAAGTTCAGCCGCTTCGCGCAGGGGCTTTCGCTCGACATCCTGCTGCGCCGTGCCAACGGGCATCTTTGCCGGTTGAGCGACCGGTACGTGCTGCACCGCGCGGCGGGGAGCGAGCTTGGGGTGGAGATTGTCGATTTGCACCAGGCGGGCGCGGCCCGCCCCACGGAGAGCCTCTCCGGCGGGGAGAGCTTCCTGGCGAGCCTCGCGATGGCGCTCGGGCTTTCCGACCTCGCGGGGCGCAATGTCCGCATCGACTCGCTTTTCATCGACGAAGGGTTCGGCTCCCTCGACACCGGGACGCTCGACATCGCCCTCTCCGCGCTCGACACCCTCCGGCTCCACGGCAAGACCGTCGGCGTCATCTCGCATGTCGAACTGCTCAAGGAGCGCATTCCCGTGCAGATCCGCGTGGAGAAGCGGGAGGGCGGGACGAGCGTTTTGAGGATGCCGTGGGAGGCGTGAACCGGGGTGCTATTGGATCACTCCAGGATCGCTCTAGGCTTGCCATCCCGGCGCGGTTCCCGGATTGTCGCGCACGTTCCCGCCCACTCCCCGGATGATCGCCGTTTTTTTATCCCGCCTTTCCAGCACCCTCGTCCTCTGGGGCGTGGTCCTCTGGACCATTTTCTCGGGGTACGCGCCTGGCATTGCAGCGGTGATCGCCCTCATGGGGCTGATGGCGCTGTGGGAGTTCTATGCGATGCTCGGGTGGCGAGGCGACGCGAAGGGAAACGAAGGAGCGGGGCTGCCGAGCTTCCGGATCGTCGGGATGCTCTGCGGCGTGGCGCTTTTTGCCGGGGTGTTCTGGAGCCTCGGTGCGCGGGGGCTGGCGGGGACGGGCGAGGTGGAGGCGGCCATCCTGGCGGGCTCGCTGCTGTTGATCGTGCTTCGGCAGCTCCTCCGGGGGCTGGACGCGGCGCCTGCGGCGATGGCGTACACGCTCTTCGGCCTGCTCTACGTGGCCTGGCTCTTCACCTTCATGAACAAGCTCGTCTACGTGACGCCGCGCTCGGCGGACGGAGCAGTGACGGGGCAGTTCTATGTTCTTTATTTGATGGTGGTGACGAAGTTCAGCGACATGGGCGCGTACCTCACCGGGACCGCCATCGGAAAGCATCCGATGGCACCGCGGATCAGCCCGAAAAAGACGTGGGAAGGCTTTTTCGGCGCGCTCGGCTTTTCGCTGCTCGGCAGTTACGGGATGCTCGCGCTGCTCGGGCCGAAGCTGCCGCATCTCAATGCGGTGCACGCGGGCGTGCTCGGGCTGGCACTCGGCTTTGCCGCCATTCTGGGCGATCTTGCCGAATCCCTCCTCAAGCGGGCAACCGGCGTGAAGGACTCGGGGCGACTGCTCCCGGGGATCGGCGGGGCGCTCGACCTGATCGACAGCCTTCTCTTCACCGCCCCGCTGCTTTACTTTTACCTCCGGTGCCTCCCGAATCCTCTTTGAACTCCCCGTCTGGAATCTGCCTGGAACCTGCATGAGAAACGTCGTCGTCCTGGGAGCCACCGGCTCGATCGGCCAGAGCGCCGCCAAGGTCGCCCGCGACCTGCCAGAGCGGATGCGGCTCGTCGGCCTTTCGGCGCATCGCAACCCGGCGAAGCTGTGCGAACTCGCGGAGGAATTCCCGCACGCCGCGCTCTGCCTCACTGAACAGGCCTGCCTGGGGGAGATCCCCGAGGGGCTTCGGCGCTCGCGCCGGTTTTTCGCGGGGGAGGAGGGGCTGCTGGAGCTCGCCACGCTCCCGGAGGCGGACCTGGTGCTCGTCGCCATCGTCGGCACGGCGGGGCTGCGCCCGGCGCTCGCCGCCATCGAGGCGGGGAAAGACCTCGCCGTCGCCAGCAAGGAGATTCTCGTCATGGCGGGCGGGATCGTGATGGAAGCGGCCCGGCGCAAGGGGGTCCGCCTTCTCCCGGTGGACAGCGAGCACAACGCCATTTTCCAATGCCTGGAGGGCCGCCGCCCCGCCGAGGTGAACCGCCTGATCCTGACCGCCAGCGGCGGGCCGTTCCGCGCCGCCGCCGCCGAGACGCTCCGCGACGTCACCCCGGAACAGGCGCTCCGCCACCCGACGTGGAACATGGGCGCGAAGATCACCGTCGATTCCGCCACGCTCTTTAACAAGGGGCTGGAGATGATCGAGGCGCGCTGGCTCTTCGACGTGGAGATGGCGCGCGTGGACGTGGTGGTCCACCCGCAGAGCATCGTCCACTCGATGGTGGAGTTCGTGGACGGCTCGGTCCTCGCGCAGATGAGCCATTCCGACATGTGCTTCCCGATCCAGTACGCCGTCACCTGGCCGGAGCGCGTGCCCAACACGCTGCGGCCGCTCGATTTCGCCGCGCTGGGGCACCTCGACTTCGAAGCGCCACGGCGCGACGCGTTCCCCGCCCTCGACCTCGCCCGGCAGGCGGGGGAAACCGGGGGGACGCTCCCCGCCGTCCTCAACGCCGCCAATGAAGCCGCCGTGGACGCCTTCCTGGGCGGGCGGCTTTCGTTTCCGGGCATCTGGGAGACTGTGGCCGCCGTGATGGAGGAGCACCGGCCCATTGCGCGCCCGGGCCTCGATGCTATAATCGAAGCGGACCAGTGGGCGCGCACCCGCGCCGCTGCACAGATTGCGGACTTTGCGCAACACCCCGCGCGTTCCTGATATTTCCACCCGAGAGAAAACCTGATGTTCCTTCAAACTTTGCATTTCCTTTTTGTGCTCCTGGAGCTGGTGGTGCTTTTTAACGCCATCATCATCGTCCACGAGCTGGGCCATTTCCTCGCGGCCCGCTGGCGCGGTCTGCATGTCGAGGGGTTCGGCGTCTGGTTCGGCAAGCCGATCTGGAAGAAGAAGATCAACGGCGTGGTCTACTCGCTCGGGTCGATCCCGGCGGGCGGCTTCGTCAAGCTGCCGCAGCTCGCCCCGATGGAGGCGATCGAAGGCTCTTCCGAGACCTCGCGCGAGGCGCTCCCGCCGATCTCCCCGCTCGATAAAATCATCGTCGCCTTTGCCGGGCCGCTCTTCAGCCTCGGGCTGGCGTTCGCGCTGGCGTGCGTCGTCTGGATGGCGGGCAAGCCGGTGTACGAACTGGCCTCGACCACGGTGATCGGCCTCGTCGAACCGGGCTCCCCCGCCGAACGCGCCGGGCTCAAGCCCGGGGACCGCATCCTGGAAGTGGACGGCCACCCGGTCACGCGTTTTACCGCGATGAACGAAAGCGTCGTCTGGTATGTGATCGGCAGCGAGGGGGCGAAAATCCCCTTTAAGATCGAACGCGACGGCAAGGAACTGACGATCGAGTCTTCCTGGACGAAGCCGCAGAAGAAACACTGGTTCCAGCGGGACGGGCTGCGGCAGGTGGGGATCGGCCCCGCCCTCCCGGCGCGGATCGACAAGGTGATCCCCGGCTCGCCCGCCGCCGAAGCGAAGTTGCAGCCAGGCGATGAGGTCACGCACGTCAACGGCACGCCGATCTTCAACCCCGTCGTCGTCGCGGAAATCATCGAAAAGGCACCGCAAAAGCCGCTCGACCTCACGATCCGGCGCGGGAAGGAGACGCTCAAGGTGACGCTCCAGGCCAAAGTGCTCGCCGTGGAAAAACCGGCCCCGGGGCAAGCGCCACGCCCGCTCATCGGGGTGAACTGGGACTTGGGCAAGCTGGTAATCGCGCACCCCGGTCCCTTCCAGCAGATCAGCGAGAGCCTGGAAACCGTCACCCGGACCGTCGGAGCACTTTTCTCGCCCAAGTCCGACGTGAAAGCCCAGCACCTGAGCGGCCCCGTCGGAATCGGGCGGCTCTACTTCGACATGCTCCAGAGCGAGCACGGCTGGCAGATGGCGCTCTGGTTTAGCGTTTTCTTCAACGTGAACCTCGCCGTGCTCAACATGATCCCGCTGCCGGTGCTCGACGGCGGGCATATCACCCTTGCGATCCTGGAGGCGATCCGCCGCAAGCCGATCAACATCAAGCTGCTGGAGGTGGTCCAGAGTGCTTGCGTGCTGCTGCTCATCGGCTACATGCTCTACGTCACCGTGTTCGACGTGGCCGATCTTCCCTTTGTGAAGAACCTCGCCGGGGGAGACGCTTCCCCCAGCCCGGTCCCGGCGCCCTCGGCCCAACCGGCGAAATGAGGTTCTTTGTTCTCCTGTCGTCCTGTCGTCCCGCCTCCGCTTCATGAACGCTTCTCCGTTTGTTTACCGCCGCCGCGTCACCCGCGAGGTGAAGGTCGGCCACGTCGGCATCGGCGCGCGGAACCCGATCCGCGTGCAGTCGATGATTACCTGCGACACGATGGACACCGCCGCCTGCATCCGGCAGACGCTCGACCTCGCCGCCGCCGGGTGCGAGATCGTCCGGATCACCGCGCCGACGGTCAAGGACGCCGCCAATCTGGAAGCCATCGTCCGGGGGCTGCGCGAGCAGGGGTGCGCCGTGCCGATTGTCGCGGACATTCACTTCAAGCCCGAGGCTGCGATGGAAGCGGCCAAGTGGGTGGAGAAAGTCCGGGTCAACCCGGGCAACTACGCCGATTCCAAGAAATTCAAGATCATCGAATACACCGATGAGGAGTACGCCGCCGAACTGAGCCGCATCCGCGAACGGTTCGCGCCGCTCGTGGAGCTGTGCAAGGCGCGCGGCGTGGCGATGCGCATCGGCACCAACCACGGCTCGCTGAGCGACCGCATCATGAACCGCTACGGCGACACGCCGCTCGGCATGGTGGAGAGCGCGCTGGAGTTCGCCCGCATCGCGCGCGATCTCGATTACCACGAGTTCGTCTTCTCCATGAAGGCGAGCAACCCGAAGGTGATGATCCAGGCGTACCGGCTGCTCCTCGCGCGGCTCGATGAACTCGACGCCGCCGAGCCGGGCTGGAACTACCCGATCCATCTCGGCGTCACCGAGGCGGGCGACGGCGAGGATGGCCGCATCAAAAGCGCCATCGGCATCGGCTCGCTCCTCCACGATGGCATCGGGGACACCGTGCGCGTTTCGTTGACAGAGGATAGCGTGCACGAAATCCCCGTGGCCCAGGCGTTGGTGGCCCCCTTCAACGCGCTTAACACGCACAACGCGTGCGCGGAGGCCGACCCCGAAGGATCGGAGACGCTTTCGGACCCGTGCTTCGACATTCCGCCCGGTTACAACCCTTTCGAATACCGCCGACGCGCCTCCACCCGGCTGGAAGCGGACGGCGTGCCGCTGGGCGGCGAAGAGACGATTCGCGTCTTCACCCCGCAGGCAAACCGGGACGCGCTGGCACACAAGATCAACCGCCTGGGCGACTACAAGCCGGAGGGGGTCGCGGAGCGCGCCGGGGCGGTGGCGCTCGACCCGCGTGACGATCTCGCCGTGGCGGAACTCAACGGCGCGCCGGAGCCGAAGCTCGTGACGGTCGCCGATGGGCTTGACCTTCCGGTGATCGCCGCGTACCGGCTGCTCGCCTCGCGCGTGCTCGAACGCCACCCGATTCTCCTCAAGGACACCCTCCACCCACCCGCCGCAGGCAAAGCGACCGACTTTATCCCCACCCTGCTGGCCGCCTCGGCGGCAATCGGTTCGCTCCTCTGCGACGGGATCGGCGACGCCGTGTTGATCCGGGGCGAAACGGCTCCCGGCCAGTCGCTGCGGCTCGCCTATAACATCCTTCAAGCTGCGGGGGCGCGCATTTTCAAGACCGACTACGTGGCCTGCCCTTCGTGCGGGCGCACACTATTCAACCTTCAGGAAACCACCGCGCGGATCAAATCCGCCACGGCGCACCTCAAGGGAGTGAAAATCGCCATCATGGGGTGCATCGTCAACGGCCCCGGCGAGATGGCCGACGCCGACTTCGGCTACGTCGGCGGCGCACCCGGCAAGGTGAATCTCTACGTCGGCAAAACGCCGGTGAAGTTCAACATCCCGGAAGCCGAGGCAGTCGAACGGCTGCAAGACCTGATCCGCGAGCACGGCAAATGGGTGGAACCCGAACCGGCCACGGCG
>CAZYVL010000104.1:0-7259 GCA_964651005.1 uncultured Chthoniobacteraceae bacterium
ACGGCCTGGTGAAAGTGACCTACACCTACACTCCGACCGAAGTGCCGGAACCGGCCACCTGGGCGGCGATGGCGATGGGCGCGGGCCTGCTGCTCGCTTCCTCGCGGTTCCGCCGCCGCAGCCGCGTCTAAGCGGATAGAGCGCACGAGATTTCAAGGATTACTCAGGACCGCCTTTTCTGCTCCGGCAGAAAAGGCGGTTCCTTTTTGTGCGGATGCCGCCAGCGAAAGAGGCGGCGCAGAAAGGCGGCTACGGCTCGCCTTCCGCCGCGTCGGGGCGGTCCCGCAGATAGAACCAGTCGTCTTCGAAAAGCTTCCCCGCGCCGGAGCCGAGCGCGTCGATCTGGCCCTTCCCCGTCACGGGGAGGAAACGTCCGTCCCGGTCGGCCTCGGCATAGCGGGCAAACCACGCTTCCAGCCGCTGTCGCAGGCTCGCGATGCGCGGCTGGTGGCGTTCCGAACCGATGAGGTTGTGGTTTTCCCCCGGGTCCGCCGCGAGATCGTAAAACTCGTGAGGCCCGTCGGGATGCCGGTGGACATATTTTTCGCTTCGCGCCCGGATCATGCGGGCCGGACCGTACTCATCGAGGACGATCACCTCCTCCTCCCCCCGATCTGTCGAATGGCCGCGCCAGAGGTCGGCCAGGGACGTTCCGGGAAGCCCGGCGGGAACCGCGCTCTCCAGACCAGCCAGACCAACAAAATCGAGCAGCGTCGGCAAAAAATCGTAGTGGCTCAAGAGCGCGTCGCAAACCGCCCCGGCGGCGATCTGCCCCGGGCAGGAGACCAGGAACGGAACTTTCACGGAGGTGTCGTAGAAGTTCTGCGGGAAGGTTCCGTTCCCTTTCCCGTAGATGCCGTGGTGGCCCATGTTCATGCCGTTGTCGCTGGTGAAGACGATGAGCGTCTTTTCGGTCAGCCCCCGGGCGTCGAGTGCGTCCAGAAGCCTGCCGATCCCGGCGTCCATCGCCGTCACGGCGGCATAGTAGCCGCTGAGAAATTCCCGGCGCTTCTCCCCCGCGCCCCACGGAGCGGTGTTGATCTGCCACGGGTGCATCGGTTCGTCCGGGACGGACTGGAACGGGCACCGCTCGAAGTAGGGATCAAAAAAGCACGGCGGATGCTGCCCGCGCCCCCACGGGCTGTGCGGGGCGGTGTAATGGACACCCAGATAGAACGGCCCCGCGCCCGCGCCCGCGGCCTCCCCGGCGAGAAATTCCAGGGCGTTCTCCGTGATGACGTCGGTGACATAGCGCGGCTCGCGCTCCTCCCGCCCGTCGCGCAGCATCGGGGCGTTGTAGTACGGGCCGCCGCCCCGGGCGTGCGCCCGCCAGAAGCGATGCCCCTTTTGCACCCGGGGCGCGTTGCCGAGGTGCCATTTGCCGCTCAAGGCGCAAGTATAGCCGTGCGCCGCCAGCACTTCCGTATAGGTCGGCAGACCGGCGAGATACTCCACGACCGCGCCATCCAAAGATTCCCCCGGCGAGTTGCCACGCCGAATCCAGTCGTGCACGCCGTGCCGGGAGGGGATCATCCCCGTGAGCAGCGAGGCGCGCGCGGGCGAGCAGACCGGAGAGACGCAAAAGGCGTTGGAAAAGCGCATCCCCCGGGCCGCGAGGCGGTCGAGATTCGGAGTCCGAATCTCGGCATTACCCGCGCACCCGAGCGCCCACGCCCCCATGTCATCCGCGAGGATGAAGAGGATATTGGGGGCGGTCATGGCGTCGGAGCGGCCCGGTGGCCTCTCAAGACTTACAGATTCCCGTCCGTGACAGCGCCCTCGGAGGCGGAACTCACCAGCTTGGCGAACTTGGCCAACACGCCGCGCTTGTAACGCGGAGCCGGTCTCTTCCACTTGGCGAGGCGGCGGGCGATCTCGGCTTTGGAAAGACCGAGGTCGAGCGTCCGCTTCACGGCGTCGATGGTGATCGGGTCGCCGTTCTTCACGATGGCAAGCGAGCCGCCGTCGTACGCCTCCGGGGTGATGTGGCCGACCACGAAGCCGTGGCTGCCGCCAGAGAAGCGCCCGTCGGTAATCAGCGCGACATCATTGCCCAGCCCCTTCCCCATGACGGCGGAGGTTGGCCCGAGCATTTCCCGCATCCCCGGGCCGCCTTTCGGCCCCTCGTAGCGGATGACGATCACGTCGCCCTTCTTCACCGTGCCGTCCAGAATCGCGTGCATCGCCGGTTCCTCGCCGTCGAAAACGCGGGCGCGGCCGGTGAAGGAGAGCCCCTCCTTGCCGGAGATTTTCGCGACTGCTCCGCGCGCGGCGAGATTGCCGTAGAGCACGACGAGGTGGCTCTCCTTTTTGATCGGCCTGGAGAGCGGCTGCACGATCTGCTGGCCCTTCGGGTACGGCTTCACCTTCGCAAGATTCTGCCGGAGCGTTTTGCCGGTGACCGTGAGGCAGTCGCCGTGGAGCAGGCCCGCCTTGAGCAGCGTTTTCATGAGCGGCTGGATGCCGCCGATGGCAACGAGTTCCGCCATGAGATACTTGCCGCTCGGTTTGAGATCGGCGAGCACCGGGACGCGCTTGCCGATGCGCGTGAAGTCGTCAAGCGCGAGCCGGACGCCGCAGGCGTGCGCCATCGCCAGGAGGTGCAACACGGCGTTGGTGGAGCCGCCGAGGGCGATGACGACGGTGATCGCGTTTTCGAACGCCTCGCGCGTCATGATGTCGAGCGGCTTGATGTCTTTGCGCAGCAGGTTGAGGACGGCGGCGCCCGCCTCGCGGCAGTCGAGCACTTTCGCCTTGGAAACGGCGTCCTGCGCGGAGCTGCCCGGCAGCGACATGCCGAGCGCCTCGATCGCGCTCGCCATCGTGTTGGCCGTATACATGCCGCCGCACGCACCGGCGCCGGGGATGGCGGTCTCCTCGATCAGCTCCAGCTCTGCGTCGCAAATCTTGTGGTTGGCATGCGCGCCGACCGCCTCGAAGACGGAAACGATATCGAGCTTCTTCCTGGCAAGTTCCTCGGCGCGCTCCTTGTTGAGCCGGTTCGCGGCGAGCTGGCCGGTGATGCAGCCGGGGAGGATCGTGCCGCCGTAGACGAAGACGGCGGGGCGGTTGAGCCGGGCGATGGCGATCATGCAGCCGGGCATGTTCTTGTCGCAGCCGCCGATGGCGACCAGGCCGTCGAAGCCTTCGCAGCCGACGACGGTTTCCACGGAATCGGCGATCACCTCGCGCGAGACGAGGGAGTATTTCATCCCCTCCGTGCCCATCGAGATGCCGTCGGAGATGGTGATCGTGTTGAAAATCACCCCCTTGCCGCCCGCGCCGTCGATGCCGGAGACCGACTCCACCGCGAGTTTGTCGATGTGGATGTTGCACGGAGTCACCTGGCTCCAGAGCGAGGCAACGCCGATCTGCGGCCTCTCGAAATCCTCGCGCGTGAACCCGACGGCGTGGAGCATGGCGCGGCTCGCGGCGCGATCCGCCCCATCGACAACCGACGAGGAGTAGCGGCGGAGGTCGTTCCGGGCCTTCGCGGTTTTGGAAGCAATGGGGGCTCTGGGAGCTTTGGCGGTTTTGGCTGTTTTGGGAGACGGTTTGCGGGCGCTCATGACGGGAAAAGGGCTGAAAAAGGACGATAATGCAGGTTCGCCCGGGTCTGCCAAGATTTTCCCGCGCGCAAGAGCGGCGCGGGTTGACGCAGATCAAGCTTTCCCCGGTCCGCCGAAAAGCCAGTCGTTCCCCCGGTGGCCCCCCGGGGAGAGGACGCCCTGGCGCTCCCATTCCGCCAGCTTGCGTTCGCACGCCTCGCGCACATCGGAGAAGCTGTCGTACTCCAGACGCGCGCCGCCGCACTTTTCCTGGTGCAGCCGCTTGAATTTGCGCTTTTTGACCGGTTCGGTGGGGATGACATTCGGTTCCATGTCCCAGGTGTATTACACCCTTGCATGGAGGCGTCGAGCGGCTGCCGCGCCGTTCATGCGGAATTTCCCCCGGGGCTGCCGGGGCTACACGATCAACATGCAGTCGCCGTAGCTGTAGAAGCGGTATTGCTCCCGCACGGCTTCGGCATACGCTTCCATCGCAAACTCCTTTCCCGCAAGGGCGCAGACGAGCATGAGCAGTGTGGATTTCGGGAGGTGGAAGTTGGTGAGCAACGCCCCCGCAGCCCGAAAGGTGTGGCCGGGGTGGATGAAAATATCGGTGCTCCCCTCGCCGGGGGGGATGGCTCCGCCGTGCTCGCGCGCGAGCGCCTCCAGCACGCGGAGGCTGGTGGTGCCGACGGCGACGATCCGCTTCGCGGCGGCCAGCGCGGCGGCGGTCTCCACGGGGACGCAAAACCGTTCGCGGTGCATGATATGGTCGGTGATCCGCTCGGCCTGCACCGGCTTGAACGTGCCGACGCCGACGTGCAGCGTGAGGAACGCATGCGGGATGCGCGCGAGCAGCTCCCGCGTGAAGTGCAGCCCCGCAGTCGGGGCGGCGACGGCCCCGGGGGCGCTGGCGTAGACAGTCTGATAACGCTCCTCATCTTCCGGCTCCCCCTCGCGCCCGAAGTAGGGCGGCAGCGGGAGGCGGCCCACGGCGTCGAGATCGACCGGCGCGTCGAAGGCGATCCACCGTTCGCCGGTCTCCAGCACCTCCCGGACGGTTCCCGCCACGCCGCCGACGGTGATCCCCCGGCCCAGGCGCATCCGGCGGCCCGGCTTCACCAGGCATTTCCAGAGGTTCTCCCCCCCGGCTTCCAGGAAGAGGAGCTCCACCTTTCCGTCATCGGCAAACACCCGGGCGGGGATCACGCGGGTGTTGTTGAGCACGACGAGATCGCCTTCCGCCAGGTACCCCGCAAAGTCCCGGAAGGAGCGGTGCTCGATCCGCCGTTGCGCGCGGTGCAGCACCATCATGCGGGAATCCTCGCGACGCGCCAGGGGGTGGCGGGCAATCAGCGTTTCGGGGAGCGCGTAGTCGTAGTCGCGGGTCAGCAGGCTCATTGGGATTTCGGGAGCATCGGGGGCAAGGGCGGCCTACGGTGCCGCAACCGGCTCCGGCGGACAAGCCGCTTTCCTCCCGCTCGTGCCCGGGGGATGCGAACAAAAAAATCTGGGGAAAAAACTCGAAGCCCACCAGGTCCGCGCCTACCCTTGCCCCGGAGGCCGGGGTTCCCTCCTGGAAGCCTGCATAAACCAGTGCGCAAGTGGCCCGGAACCAGCAACTTGCGCCTGCCCGCACACGCTTCAACTCGCCACCCCGCCCCCCGGCCACTGCCCCCGACCCTTTTCCGAACCGATGCACCCACACCTGTTATTTCTGCAAGACCTTTCCATCGTGATGATCGTGGCGGGGATCGTGACGATCCTCTTCCGGCAGATGAAGCTGCCTGTCGTGCTCGGCTACATCCTCGCGGGGCTCATTATCGGCCCGCACACGCCGCCCTATTCGCTGATCGGGGAGAAACACACGATCGAAACGCTCTCGGAGCTGGGCGTGATCCTCCTGATGTTCTCGCTCGGGCTGGAGTTCAGCCTGCGCAAGCTCGCGGAGGTGGGGAGCACGGCGGTGATCGCGGCGACGATGGAGATCCTGCTGATGGGGTGGCTCGGGTACGAGGCGGGCCTGCTCTTTGGCTGGACGAAGGTGAACGCCATCTTCCTGGGGGCGATCCTGGCGATGTCTTCGACGACGATCATCATCAAGGCGCTCGATGAACTCGGCCTCAACAAGGAACGCTTCGCGGGGATGATCTTCGGCATCCTGATCGTCGAGGACATTCTGGGCATCGTCATCCTCGCGCTTATCTCCGGCTTCGCGGCGACCGGCTCGCTCGCTCCCGCGCAGGTGGGCATCACGGTGTTGCAGCTCGGCGCGTTTCTCTCCGCAGTGCTGGTGGTCGGGCTGATCTTCGTCCCCCGGCTGCTCGACTACGTGGCGCGTTTCAAGAGCAACGAGATGCTCCTGCTCACGGTGATCGCCCTCTGCTTCGGCGTCTCGCTGCTGGCGGCGAAGCTCGGCTTCAGCGTGGCGCTCGGCGCGTTCCTGATCGGCGCGGTCATCGCGGAGGCGCGGCAGATCGCCCGGATCGAGATGCTGATGAACCCGGTGCGCGATCTCTTCAGCGCGGTCTTTTTCGTCTCCATCGGGCTGCTCATCAACCCGGCGGAAATGCTCCATTACTGGGTCCCCATCCTGGTCATCACTGCGCTCATTATCTTCGGCAAGGTGGCCGCCTGCTCTCTCGGCTCGTTCATCGCGGGGAACGACTTGCGCACGTCCATGCGCATCGGCATGAGCCTCGCCCAGATTGGCGAGTTCTCCTTCATCATCGCCGGGCTCGGCAAGTCCACGGGGATCACGGCGGACTTCATCTACCCGATCGCCGTGGCCGTCTCCGCGATCACGACGCTGCTGACCCCCTTCCTCATCAAGTTTTCCGACCCGTTCACGGACTGGATCGACCGGCACGCCCCGGAGTCGTTCCACCGCTACATGGCCGCCTACAGCCGCTGGCTCGGCGCGCTCTCGGAGCGGCGGCGCGGAAATATCGGGATGAACCTGCTGCGCAAATGGGGGTTGCAGATCGGGCTTAATCTCGTGCTCATCGCCTCCATCTTCATTATTGCCGCGTCGCTGCGCAGCCGGGCCATCGACTGGTGGCCCACGGCCCCCGGCGGCGAGAACGGCATCAAGGCGATCCTCTGGGCTGCCGCGATGGCGGCGAGCCTCCCGATGTTCATCGCCGTCTTCCGCAAGCTCCAGGCGGCGGGGATGCTGGTGGGGGAGATGAGCGTGCCCCGGGCCGCCGCCGGGCAGAACACCGTCGCGCTGCGCGGGTTGATCTCCACCACCGTCGTCGCGGCCGGGTGCATCGCGCTCGCGCTGCTGACGCTGCTGCTGAGTTCGGCGATCCTCCCCTCGCGCAACATGCTCGTCGTGCTCGGGCTGGGGCTGGTGGCGGCGGTCGTCCTGCTGCGGCGCGCGTTTGTCCGGGTGTACGCCCGCGCGCAGATCGCGCTGGTGGAGACCTTCGAGCAAACGCCCGAACACCATCACAAAAACGAAGCGCCGGTCACGCCGTTGCCGCCGATGCTGCGCGAGGCGGAGCTGCTCACCGTCACGATCGAGCCGACCTCCTGGGTGGCGGGCAAGATGATCGCGGAGCTCCAGCTCCGCACCAAAACGGGCGTAAGCATCGTCGGCATCGAGCGTTCCGGCAGCAACATCATCAACCCTGCGGCGGACGAGGAGCTGCTCGGCGGGGACCAGGTGCTTCTGCTCGGGACAGGGGACCAGCTCAAGACCACCGA
>CAZYVL010000104.1:7359-8477 GCA_964651005.1 uncultured Chthoniobacteraceae bacterium
ACGCCAGTTGAAACCCGCAAGATTCTCCATCTCGACATGGACTGCTTTTTCGCGGCCATCGAGATGCGCGAGCACCCGGAACTGGCGGGGCGGCCCCTGGCCGTGGGCGGGCAGAGCGACCGGCGCGGCGTGCTGACGACATGCAACTACGCGGCGCGGAAGTTCGGCGTCCGCTCCGCGATGCCGACCTTCCAGGCGTTGCAACGGTGCCCGGAGCTGGTGGTCCTCCCGGTTCGCTTCGAGCTTTACCGGGCGGAGTCGGCCCGCATCCGGGAAATCTTCCGGCGCTGGACGGAGTGCATCGAGCCGCTTTCGCTCGACGAAGCCTATCTCGATGTCTCCGGGCGCAAAGAGCAGGGGGCCGCCGTGGCGGCGGCGATCCGGCGGACCATCTTCGCGGAAACGGGGCTAACGGCTTCCGCCGGGATCGCGGGCAACAAACTGCTCGCGAAGATCGCCAGCGACTGGAACAAGCCCAACGGCCAGTTCGAAGTCGCCCCGGAAACGGTCGCGGGCCTGATGTGGACACTCCCGGTGCGCAAGCTCTGGGGCATCGGGAGTGTCACGGCGCAGCGGCTGGAGCGCCGTGGCGTCCACACCTGCGGCGACCTCCAGCGGTATTCCCGCGCCGAACTGGCGGCTGATTTTGGCAAATGGGGGCTGGAGCTTTTCGACCTCTGCCGTGGCGTGGACCCGCGCCCCGTCGAGCCGCACCGCGAGCGGAAATCGCTGAGTACGGAACGGACCTTCCTGCAAAACCTGACGACGCTCGCGGCCTGCGAGGCAAAGCTCTCCGAGTTGCACGCCGAACTGCGGGCGGACTTGGCCAGGAAGGCGGAACAGGAAGCAGGAAATGCGGCGGAAAGCCCGGGAGAGGCGCGCAATACCGATCCGCCTCACAAAATCCACAAGCTGTTTTTGAAGCTCAAGTTCGCCGACTTCACGCGAACCACCGTGGAGCGGCTCGGCAGCGAACCGCTTTTAAGCGACTACCTCGACCTGCTCACCGTCGCTTTCCGGCGCAAGGAAAACCCAACCGTGCGCCTGATGGGCCTCGGCGTCCGGTTCGAACCACAACCCGCCGCCGAACAGCTTCATCTCGGGTTGTGAGCAGATGG
>CAZYVL010000105.1:0-4046 GCA_964651005.1 uncultured Chthoniobacteraceae bacterium
CTGCAAATCGCGCCCCGCGCCACGCAGCAGCGGCTGGGTCAACGAAACGATCGCCCGGGGGGAATAGTCTCCCTGCAAATCTTCCACCTGGGAATACGCGCCGCCGAGATCGACGGAGACCGACCCGCCAAACGGGAGCCGCTGCGAGAAGCCGATCCCCTGGAAGGAGTCGGTATACTGGGTGGAGGTGCGGAGGCCATCGAGCGTGACCCCCGCCTCCGAGCGGGTGGCGGAGAGCGTGGCCCGCCACTGCGGGCCGTACCCGTGCCGGGCGGCGACGAGGCCGAGCGCGTCGAGCTTCACCCGCTCGCGGCGCGTCCGTATGTCGGCGTTATTGGCGATGGCGATCTCCAGCGCGCGCGCCAGGGTGAGCGGCGGCAGCTTGGCGGCCACGGCGACCGGCGGCACGTCGAGCTTCGGCAGACCCGGCTCCAGCGCCCGCATCTCCGCGACCACCTTGATCGCCTCCGCCTCGGCCTCTTCCGGCTTGGGAACCCCGGCGGCGAACGCGCCGCCGCCCGCAAACAAGAGCAAAAACGGCAAAAAGCGCGCAAAAAGCGCCACGCGCACGGCCTTCGGACGAAAGCGGCTCCAGGGCGAAAGGGAGGGGCGGCGCATCATGGCTTCGGGTTTCTCACACGCTCCCGGCCCGGTCAAGATTTTGGCAGCACGGCGGTTTCCGCCTCCAGCCGCCGCGCCCTGCGGCGGTCGATGACCCAGGCGATCCAGATGCACCCCTCGTAGAGCAGGCACATCGGCCCGCCGAGGGAGAGAAACGTCACCACGTCCGGCGTCGGCGCGATCACCGCCGCAAGGACGAGAACAAGCACGATCGCATAAGGGCGGGTGCGACTGAGCAGATCGTAGCTGACGAGGCCGAGCGCAACGAGCGTCATCACCGCCACGGGAAGCTCCGCCGCCGCGCCGAAGGCAAGGAGCATCCGCGTGACAAAGGAGAAATACTCCCGCACCGTCCACGTCGGCGTCCACCCGAGGTTCTGCGCATCCTGGAAGAAAAACCGGAGCGTCTGCGGCAGAATCCAGAAATAGCAGCAGACCACCCCGCTCAAAAATAGGAAAAAGCCGATCCCGATGGAGGGGAAGACGTATTTCTTCTCCTTGCGCGTCAGCGCGGGCACGACGAACTGCGCCAGAAAGAAAAGCAGCAGCGGAAACGAGAGGACGATCCCTGCGTAAAAAGCGAGCTGGAAGGAGATGGTGATCGAATCGGCAACCCCGAGCGTCTGGAGCTTGGTGACCAGCGTGGGGTCCACCTTGTGCAGCGGCGCCTGGAGCGCCTGCACGAGTTCCTGCCGGAAAAAGAAGCTCCCCACCATGCAGGCGACGAGCGCGAGGCCCATCTTGATGAGCATGAAGCGCAGTTCCTCCAGATGCTGGAGAAACGGCTTTGCCCGGTCAGGCTCCTCGCGAAGCTGGAAAAAACGCTGCAAAAACGACATTGCGGAAGCGGGACGCTAGCAGAGCCGCCGGGCGTTTACAAGGAACCGGGAGGCCGAAAAAACGGCCCGCCCGATTCCTCCCCGCGCGGCCCCGCCAGGAGCGTGCGCGATGCCTTGCCCGTCTATCGCCTGGGCCGCCTAGGCCGGATAACTCGCGCGGTCGTCGGCCTCCAGCCAATCGAAGAGCGTCGTCTTCTGCGGGTCGAGGTTGAGCTTCCCGCATTCGGTGACGAAGAAGTTGCGCTTTTCCGGGTTGTCGTACATCGAGTATGCCTCGCTGGAGTCGCTCCAGGCGCGAATCTCCTCCGGCGTTTTGGCCACGCCCTGCTCGTCCACCCAGAGGGCAAGCTGCTCGTCGCTCAGGCCGCGCTCGACGGCGCGTTTGAAGTCGGCCCCCGCGATTCCCTTGAAGCCGAAGAGAATATTGTCGAGCGGGCAGTCGAAATCGTACTCGCCCCCCGTCCCGGCGAGAATGGCCCGGCATTTGTCGATGGTCCGCCCCAGGATGACGTAATCCCGAATGCGAATGCGGGGGCTGCGGGGTGGTTCTTTGGTGAGGTCTTTGGCTTTCATAAGAGTGACAGGAATGATTAACGATTTCGTTTCCCCGGCTCCGCATGCGTCTGGAGCGGTTCCACCCCGTCGGGAAAGAGAAAGACGCGGAAGACGAGGTTCATCGTGAAGAGCTTCAACCCGGGCGGCGGGGAATGCGGCTGCTGGTAGAGCCGTGCGGCCATCACCCCCTCCGGCAGCGGGCCGGAAAGGCCAAGGAGCGCGACAGAGTTTTCTAACACCCGCTCGGGCTGGTAGGCAAGCACCGCGCCGACTCTCCGGCGCAGGAGGATCGCTTTCGCCTCCTCCCAATCGGCGGTCGTGTAGAAGCGGGCGGTATCGACGGTTCCCGGGAGGCTCTGGTGGGAACTCCCGCCCACACTCGGCTGGCCCGACCAGTAGACCAGTGCCGGAGAGAGCCACCACGGCGCAAGCGTGGCGATCCGCAGCCCCGGCTCCTGCCGCCGGGGGTCCGGGGCGGCCAGCGCCCGGAGCCGCATCGCCGCGTCATAAAGGGCGAGGTTCTCCTTCCGGTGTTCGAGGCGGGCCGCCAACTGGACTTTCCCGGCTTCGCTCCAGCCGAGGCGCTCTTCCCATTCCCGCGCCACCGGCAGGAGGGAGACCGCGAAAAGGGCGAGCGCCACCCAACGCTTCGAAAACGCGGCAAGCTGCAACGGCAGCGAAAGCACGAAAACCAGCGCGAAGAAGTACCCCCAGCGCGCCTGCCAGCACGTCAGCGCGAAGAGCGCGGCGAGCAGCGCCAGCCAGAACCCGGCGCACCGCCCCCGCCCCTCGCCCCGTTTTTTCCAGGCCGTCGCGGCGAGCAGAAACGGCGAGAGCGGCAGGAGCGCCAGGCTCCACCGCAAAAACGTGGACGAAAAAGGAGGCACCGGTTGCAGTTCCCCGAGGCTGCGCGCCCAGTTCGGAAAGAACCGGATGACTACCGGGCCGGGAATGGGCGAGTGCCACCCGTCCACCGCCGTGGCGAGGAGCAGGATCGCAAAAAACACCCCCCAGCCGGGCCACCGCTCCCGCGCCCAGAGCGAACACGGCCGCAAGAACAGGATCACCCCGAGCGCCGCCAGCAGAAGGATGCCCGGTTCATAGAGCGACACCCAGAGGCCCATCCCCCACCCCGCTCCCGCCGCGATCCCCCACCCCCTGCGGCTGCGGCTGGCATCCCGATCGGAACCGGAAGCCCCGAAAAGCAGCCGCCCCTCCGCCGCGAGCGCGACCGCCAGGCAGAGAAGCACGAGCGACTGGTGATCGGGCCGCCCGAGAGCCGTCCCGTGTGTCAAAATCGGGCTGACGGCAAAGAGCAACCCGGCGGGAACCCGGTAGCCGAGCCCCATGCTCCCCATCCAGACCCAGAGGAAGGCCGCCAGCGCCACCCCGAGCAGCACGGAAATCCACGCCCCCGCGAGGTTCACCGGGTCGGGGGAAAAAAGGCGCATCCCCACGGAGAGTGCCGCCGTCAGGTCGTCGAACGGGGCGGTGGTGTGCGGCTGGATGCCCTCCGGCCAGTTCTCGAACTCGTGCCGGTGAATGACGCTCCCGGGGTGTTCCACGATCCGTTGCACCCGCGTCATGCGGGAATAGCAGTCGGGATCGGTAAAAAACGTCCGCCCCGCCACGAAGACATCGGGAAACATCCAGCAACGGAACAGCGCCGTCAGCACCAAGAGCAGCCCGAGGCCCGCCAGGGAGACCACGCGCGCCCGGAACCGGGAAAACCCGGAGGGCGGCAACGGAGCGTTCGCGGGCGTCACACCGGCGACGATTCCAGAACCCCGCGCCGGTGTCCACCCCGGACTGCGGATTGGCCTTCCCGCCGTTCTCGCCTGCAATTCCTATAAAATCCCCAATATCTTGTGGAGGGCGGTTTTTGCGCCCCCAATGTCTTGGGAGGCCCGGAAAAAAGGGTTGTTGCCCTCCGGCCAAAGGAGTAGGGTTTCATTTAGTTCATTCGCTTATTCCCGTACTCTTTTCGCATTCATTTGCCCATGTCCGATTCCGCACCCTTACCCAATGAAT
>CAZYVL010000105.1:4146-8362 GCA_964651005.1 uncultured Chthoniobacteraceae bacterium
CGGTTCCACCGCAGGAGCCAATCTCTCCCCCTCGGCGGTCTACGATGCCTCGAAGATCGACAAGCTGGAAGGGCTTGCAGGGGTGCGCCAGCGCCCGGGCATGTACATCGGGCCGACCGATGAACGCGGCCTGCACCATTGCGTCTTCGAAGTGCTCGACAACTCGATCGACGAACATCTCGCCGGGTATTGCACGAAGATCGACATCGCCATCCACTCGGACGGCTCCTGCTCCATCCGCGACAACGGGCGCGGCATCCCCGTGGACATTCACCCGAAGTTCAAGATCCCGGCGCTGGAACTCGTTCTGACGAACCTGCACGCGGGGGGCAAGTTCGGCCAGGGGGCGTACAAATACTCGGGCGGCCTGCACGGCGTCGGCGCGAAGTGCGTCAACGCGCTTTCGGACTGGTTCAAGGTGGAAGTCACGCGCGACGGCAAGATCCACCACATGGCCTTCGAGCGCGGCGTCACCACGCAGAAGCTCACCGTCATCGGCGAGGTGAAGAACAAGAAGCAGGCCGGCACGCTCATCACCTTCCTGCCGGACCCGACGATCTTCACCATCACGACCGACTTCCAGTTCTCCAAGCTCGCCTCGCGCCTGCGCGAACTCGCGTTCCTGAACCCGGGGCTGGAGATCACCCTCACCGACGAACGCCCCGAGCCGACCCGCAAGGAGACCTTTCTCTACAAGCTCGGCATCGAGGAGTTCGTGCGCCAGATGGGCGAGAACAAGCAGCTCATCCACCCGAAGCCGATCGTCCTCGGCGGCAAGCGGAAAGTCACCTTTCGCGGCAAGGACCAGACGGAGATCGAGGACGACATGTATGTCGATGTCGTCATCCAGTACAACGACTCGTACAACGACCAGATCCTCTGCTACACCAACGCCATCCCGAACCCGGACGGCGGCACGCATTTGACCGGCTTCCGCTCCGCGCTCACGCGCGCCATCAACCAGTATGCGAAGGCCAACGGCCTGGTGAAAGAGAAAGACCCGAGCATCTCCGGCGACGACGTGCGCGAGGGGTTGACGGCGGTGGTCTCCATCAAGCACCCGAACCCGAGCTTCGAGTCACAGACGAAGGTGAAGCTGACCACGACGGAGGCCGACGGCATCGTCTCCTCGATCACTTACGAAGGGTTGATGACCTATTTCGACACCACTCCGGCGGTCGCCAAGAAGATCGTGGAGAAGGGGTTGATGGCCGCCCGCGCCCGCGAAGCGGCGCGCCGCGCGCGGGAAACCGTCCGCAAAAGCGCACTCACCGGCGGCGGTCTCCCCGGCAAGCTGGCGGACTGCTCCGAGCGCGACCCGAGCCTCACGGAGCTTTACATCGTCGAGGGCGACTCGGCAGGCGGCTCCGCCAAGCAGGGGCGCGACCGGCGCTACCAGGCGATCCTCCCGATCCGTGGCAAGCTCATCAACGTGGAAAAGGCGCGGCTCGACAAGGTGCTGCAAAACACGGAGATCCAGACGATGATTACCGCGATCGGCACGGGCATCGGCGGCGGCGATCAGGAAGGCTCCTTCAACCTCGCGAAGCTGCGCTATGGCCGGATCATCATCATGACCGACGCCGACGTGGACGGCTCGCACATCCGCACCCTCCTGCTCACCTTCTTCTACCGGCAGATGACCGATCTGGTGAAGGAAGGGAAGATCTACATCGCCCAGCCGCCTCTCTACCAGATCAAGCGCAAGAAGCGCGAGGAGTACGTGGATGACGACGTGCAGCTCAACAAAATCCTCATCTCCCTCGCGCTCGAAGATGTGCGGCTGCGCAACGTGGCCGACGGCCGGGAGTTCAACTCCACACAGCTCAAGGAAATCCTCGAACTCCTGGAGAAGCTCGACAAATTCAGCGAGGCGATCCGGCGGCACGGCGGCGACTTCGAGAGCTACCTCGCCAGGCGCGAGAGCGAAACGGGCAAACTGCCGACCTATCTGGTGAAAGTCCGTGACGGAAACGCCGAGGAGGTCCACTACTTCCACAACGAAGTGGAAGTGCGGGCGTTCCACCAGGAAAACCTCGATCTGGAGCTTTACGACGCCGAAGTCGAAGCGGAACTTTTGCCGCCGGACGAAGAGGCTTCCGCCCAGGCCCAGGCCACAAGCTCAAAGCCGAAGAACGGGAATGGAAATGGGAACGGCAATGGCCACCGCCGCCGCGCCAAGCTCGTCGAACTCCACGAGTCCACCACCGTGCAGAAGCTCATCGTCGAGCTTGGGCGCAAGGGGTTGAAGATCGAGCACTACTCCGACAACGACAAGCCGATCTTCGAGCTTCTGGAGGGCGAGGGCGAGCGAACCACCGTCACGCCGCTCTTCGCCATCCCGCAGATCCTCCACAACGTCAAGGAGCTTGGCCGGCGCGGCGTGCAGATCAAACGCTTCAAGGGGCTTGGAGAGATGAACGCGAAGGAGCTTTTCGAGACGACGATGAACCCGGAGAAGCGCAAGCTCCTGAAGGTGGACCTCAACGAGAGCAACGCCGTGGAGGCGGACAAGATGTTCACCATCCTCATGGGCGACGTTGTGGAACCGCGCCGGGCGTTTATCGAGGATAACGCGCTCAATGTCCGCAATCTCGATGTGTAAGCCGCACCGGACGAGACCGATCACCCCATGACCACCGAAGGGGACATTCTCCAGAGGGCGATGGAGCAAGCGCACGATGGACCGCTGATCGCCACCGATGCGCACCGCATCACCGACGAGCCGAGGACAAGCGGGGCGACCTACCTCCGCAGCCTGCTTGAGGAATGGGCGAAGCTCCCCGCGCCGCCGCGGCTGCTTCTCCTTGTCCCCCGGCTGCCGCTTGACGCGGAGGAGCCTGTTCTGCGTGCGCCACACGTCACGCTCGCCGCGCCGGAAAAGCCGTTCACGCCGACCGGCTCGCTCCGGGCGCAATGCCGCTGGCAGCAGTGCGTCATCCCGCCGCTGCTGGCGAAGCACCGGCCCGATGTTTACTTTTCGCCCTTCCACCAGGCGCCCCTCTTCCCACTGCGGCAGAAGGTCGTTACCACGATCCACGATCTCTGTTTCCTGGGCGACCCGCAATGGAGCCTCAGCGCCATCGTTCATCGCACGCAGGTGCTCACGGCGTGCCTGCGTTCCACGCATTTGATCTCCGTCTCGCGCTTCACCGCCGCCGTTCTTAACCAGTGGCGGCCTTCCACCAGGGCGATGACCACGACCGTCCAGAGCGGCACGGACGCCGTGGAAGCGGCGCTTCCCGATGCGCGCCGTCTGGTCGCGGACCTCGCCGACTGCGGCCATGCCATCGAGTGGGGGCGCTACTTTTTCTGGATTGGCTTCCCGGACATCCGCAAGAACATCGAGGGGCTTTTCGACGCGTTCGCGCTTTTTTCCCAAGAGAACGCCGACGCCACGGGTTATCGCCTGGTAATCGTCGCCCCCGAGGCGACGCACCCTTCGCTGCGCGAAAAAGCACGGGCGCGCGGGGTGGAGCCGCTGCTAGTCCTGCTCCCGCAGCAAGATGCCGCCGTGCGCGACGCCCTTTATTGCGGAGCCGCCGCGCTCGTTTTCCCGAGCCATTGCGAGGGGTTTGGCTACCCGGTGCTCGAAGCGATGGCACAAGGCTGCCCCCCCGTGGCCACCCGGCACAGCCCGGCGCGCGAGATCGTGGGCGACGTTTTCCCGTTGTCGGAAGATCTTCAACCGGCGAACCTCGCCCGGCGGATGGCCCACGCCGCCTCGCTCTCCCCGGAGGAGCGCGCCGCCCTCTCGGAGCGGCTCCGCGAACGCGCCCGGCAGTTTTCCAAAAAAGCGATGGCCGAGAAAACGCTGCGCACCCTTCTCGCCGCCGCCCGGGATACCACACCGCTTTCCGCCGCCGCCTGACCCCCCCTCCCCCTTTTTTTCATTCCATTTTTTAGCCGATGTATACCCAAAACGAAAAAGTAGAGCCGATCAACGTCGCCGAGGAGATGTCGAAATCCTTCCTCGACTACTCGATGTCCGTCATCATCTCCCGCGCGCTGCCCGATGCGCGCGACGGCCTCAAGCCCTCGCAACGGCGCATCCTCTACGCCATGCGGGAGCTTTCGCTCTACCCGAACCGGCAGCATCGTAAATGCGCCAAGATCTGCGGCGATACCTCCGGCAACTGGCACCCGCACGGCGAGGCGGTCATCTACCCCACCCTCGTCCACATGGCGCAGCCGTGGGCGATGCGCGAGACGCTCA
>CAZYVL010000106.1:0-4586 GCA_964651005.1 uncultured Chthoniobacteraceae bacterium
CTCGTTCGTCAAGGTGTTCGTGAGATCATAGGTCACGCCCTTGAAGGCGATGCGGAAACCGTAGTCCTTCGTATCCTCAAGCGTGATGCGGAGCAGCTCCGAATTGTTGTAAAGGCTCTCCGAACTCGCCACGAGCTGCGTGAAGACCCCGGCGGTGACGGTCCAGATCTCCAGATCGAGGTTGGCGAAGCTCTCGTCGATGGCGAGGTCGAGCGTGTTGTCGAAGGAGCGGTTGACGAACCAGTTGAGCGAGATCGTCAGCTCCACCGGGCCGTCGAAGCCGTGCAGGCTCGTGTCAAAGAGGTAGTCGTTCTGCTCGTCGAGGCCGACCGAGCCGAAGTCCCACCCGGCGGAGGAGACGGTGCCGCCGCCGAGGCCCGCCACGTCGGTCGTGCCGAGCGCGTAGGCGCTCACGGAGCGTTCCAGATTCATCGCGCCCGCCCCGGTCTGGTAGTCGAGCGCCTGCGTGGTGCGCTTCACGCCGTCCACGTCCCGCTGGCCGTTGTCCCATCCGGCGGTTCGTTCCGCACCCGCCATGAGCACGGAGCGGATCACTCGCGTATCGAGCGCCTCCGTCTGCCCCGAGAGGTAGACGCCCCCTTTGGCGACATCCTTGAGCAGCGCGACCCCGCCCGCGACGATCGGCGCGGCGAAGCTGGTGCCTGCCATGTCGATCAGGTAGAGATCGGTCGGCAGCGGGTCTTCCGGGTCGGTCACGCCGCCGGTTCCTCCCGTTCCGCCGTAGTAGGCGAGGACGAGGTGCTCGCCGGGCGCGGCGATGTGGACCGTGGCGCGGACCGCCGTGACGGTTTCGCCCGTTTCGGGGTTGTAGAAATCCGACGGCCCCGAGGAGGAGAAGCTGGCCGGGCCGGAGAAGTCGGTGCCGCCGAGCGCGCCGACAGAAATGCTGTTGTAGCCGGAGGCCGCCCCGCCCACGCTCCCCGGGGCCGGGCCGCTGTTGCCTGCGGCAAAAACCATCGCCACGCTGGAATTCTGCCGGGCGAGGCCGTCGATCGCCCGCGTGTAGAATTCCGTTCCCGCCGGATCGTCGTAGCCGAAGCTGCTGTTGATGACATCGGGCTTTTTGCCCAGGTCACCGTTGAAAAAGGTCTTGTACGGCATCAGGAACGACTCGTCGCTCATGGAGAAGCTCCCGAGATCGTCCTGGTCAAACTCCGTGGCGACCGAGCCGGACCAGAGTTCCGCGAGGGGGGCCATGCCGATGCCGACATAGGTGAGGCCGTCGGTGCTGTAGCCCGTCCCCGCGAGGGCGTGCCCCACCGCCGTCGCATGAAGATCGAGCTGCCACGGCAGCGGGGCCGTGGCGATGCCGCCCGCCGCGCTGACGTACTCGGTGGGGCCGGACGGGAGGCTCAGGGCGGAGCGGTCGAAGACTTCGTGCCCGCTCCAGATGGCCCCCCCTTCCACGTTGGCGATCACCGTGTTCCGGCCATAGTAGCCCGCGTTGTAGAAGACCAGCGCCCCGAGGGGCTCATTGACGAACGAGTACGCCCCGGTCGTCCCGGAAAGCAGCAGATCCCAGGCGGGAGTCGGGGAGAGATCGGCGGTGGCGGTCTCCTGCCCCCGGGCCGCGCTCAGGCCGAACGCCAGCAGGAGCGGCAGAAGCAGACCACGGCCCAGGCGCGAGGAGCGCGAGGAGCGGAAGGAGCGCAAGGAGCGCAAGGAGCGGAGGGGGAGTCGCGAAATCGACATAAGGAAAAGAGGGGGGAAGCGCGGGGAGCGGGAGACACCCACTCCGATGCCGAATCCACGGAAGGCTTTTATCAGCATGGGGCCGTTTCCGGCAAGCCCGCAGGGCACCCACGCCCCTTCGCCCAACCACCCTTTGCGCAAAGCGCGATTCCATCCGAGGATGGTTCGTGTCATAATACCAAATCTTTTCAATAATGAGACGCTCGGGCTTGGTCTTTTCGAGTCAGGCGGCGTTGTCAGGCGGAGTCGCTATCAAAAGATGGCGCCCCCGCCTTCCGCCTTGCCTGGCTCAAAAACCCCTGCGCCATAGCGTCTCCTTCTTTCGAAGATTTGGTATAACCTCCCAAGCGCCGTGGAAGAAGCCCTCCCCCTGTTCGATTCCGCCTTTTTGGCCAAGCTGGAGCAGCTACACCTGCTCTCGCGCAAGATTTTTCGCGGGCAGCAGCACGCCGAACGGCGTTCGCGGCAGACCGGCTCCAGCCTGGAATTTGCCGATTACCGCGACTACGCCCCCGGGGACGATCTCCGGGCCGTAGACTGGAATGTCTTTGGCCGCCTCAACCGGCTTTTTGTAAAGCTCTTCGAAGCCGAGCAGGATCTTCACGTCTGCCTGCTGGTGGATTGCAGCGCGTCGATGCTCTGGCTGCCGGGGTCGGCCTCCTCTGCCGGAGAGGCGGGCGCGCGCCGGACGAAGTTTGACCACGCGCGCCGGATCGCCGCCGCCCTCGCCTACGTGGCGCTCGCCAATCTCGACCGGGTGAATCTCTTCCCCTTCGCCGGGGAGCTGGGGGCGGACCCGGGGTTTGTCCGGGGGCGGCAGCAGTTCCATTCCATCCTCGATTTCCTGCGGCGGCTCTCCAGCCAGCCCGGGGCGGGGGCAGAAGCGGGGGCGGGGATGGGGGGGGCCACGCGGATGCGCGCGAGCTTCCGCACGTTTGCCCACCGGATGAAACGGCGGGGGCTGGTCTTCGTATTGAGCGATTTTTTCGACCCCGAGGCCGGGGAGGCGCTCGCTTATCTGCGCCAGCAGCACTTCGAGGTCTCCGCCTTGCAGGTGCTTGATGAAGCGGAACTCGACCCCGCTCTCGCCGGGAACGGGGAAGGGGGGCTGGAGGGCGATCTCCGGCTCGTCGATGCGGAGTCGCACGAGACGTTCGATCTCATGGCCGACAAGACGCTGCTGGAGGCGTACCGGGAGCAGTTCAGCCGGTTTGTCGCCGGGGTGGAGCACGGCTGCCGCCAGCGCGCCATCGGGTTCATCCAGACCACGACCGCCGTGGCGTTCGAGGATCTGGTGCTGCGGGTCTTGCGGGAGAGCCATCTTGTCAAATGATGTTCCTGAACCCCATCGGCTGGTTGTTTCTCGGGCTTGTGCCGGTGGTGGTGGCGCTTTATCTGCGGCGCGTGCGTCGCCGGGAGGTCGCCGTGCCGACGCTCCTCTTCTGGCGGCTTGCCATGGGGGAGCAGCGCCACCGCGCCTTCCTCGGGCGGCTGCGCCAGTGGCTTTCGCTGCTGCTCGCGCTGCTCATCCTGCTGTTGCTGGTTTTGGCGCTGGTCCGCCCGGAGCTCAAACGGATCGCCGCCTCCGGGGAATCGACCGTCATCGTGCTCGACGTCCGGGCGCGGATGCAGGCGCTGGAGCCGGGGGGCGGCAGCCGCTTTGCCCGGGCGCTGGAGCTGGCCCGGCGGCGGGCGGCGGGCGCGCGGGAGGGCAACAGCGTGGCGGTCCTCACGGCGGGGCCGGAGACGCGGGTGGTCTCGGCGTTCAGCGAGGACGCGGCGCTTTTGCGCGAACGCTTGCGGGGGGTGATCCCCACCGACGCGCCGGGCGATCTCGCCCCCTCCCTTGCGCTCGCGCGCGAACTGCTCGCCACGCGCCCGGGCGCACACCGCATCCTCCTGCTCACGGACCGCCCGCCTCCAACCCCGGCTCCCGCTCCGGCGCTGGAGAAAGACCCAACCCCACCGGTGCTGGAGGTCGTGGCGGTCGGCTCGCCGCGCGATAACGTGGCGATCACCCGCTTTGCCGCCCGCGCCCAGCTTGCAAGCCCCCAGACGGCGGACTTGCTCCTCTCTCTTGCCAATTTCGGGGAGAAACCGGCGCGCGGAACCGTGGAGATCGCGTGCGACGGCGCGCTGCTCGATGTCAGGCCATTCTCCCTCGCTCCCGGCGAACGCCGCAGCGATGTCTTCCCCGCGTTGCCCGCCGCGAGCGCGAGCGCGGGCCGCCTGAGCGCGCGGCTCAAGCTGGAGGAGGGGGAGGACGCCCTGCCGCTCGACAACACGGCGCGCACGCTCCTCCCCGCCGCGCGACTGCGGCGCGTGCTGCTGGTGACGGCGGGGAACTGGTTTCTGGAGAAGCTCTTTGCGTCCGATCCGGCAGTGCAGTTCGAGCTGCTCGCCCCCGGGAATTTCCAGCCGGAGATGGCGCGTGGCTTCGACGTGGTGGTGTACGACGACTGCGGCCCAACGGCTTCGGCTTCGGCATCGCCCTCGGGTTCCGCCCCGGGCACGTTCGAGGGGAACGCGCTTTTTCTGAAATCAAGCCCCCTCGGGAGCGCCGGGGTGCTTAAGGAGCCGCTTGTCACCGACTCGGATGCCGACAGCCCGCTGCTCCGCTTCGTGCAATGGCGCAACGTGACGCTGCTGCGCGCGGTGGAGATCGCCCCGCCCCGCTGGGAGGGGTGGGAGTTCCACGCGCCGCTGCGCTCCTTCCAGCACCCGCTCATCCTCGCGGGGACGCAGCGCGGGCAACCGGGGCAACCGGGCCGGAGGATGGCTGTTTTCGCCTTTGACGTGGCGGAGAGCGATCTGCCGCTGCGCGTCGCTTTCCCGCTGCTGATGTCGAACACCCTCCAGTGGCTCGCGGAGGG
>CAZYVL010000106.1:4686-6746 GCA_964651005.1 uncultured Chthoniobacteraceae bacterium
TTCCAGCCGTTGCGCGACGGGTTTTACCGCCTGGAGAGCGCGGGCACGCCGCCGCGCTCCATCGCCGTGAACACCTTCAGCGAGGCGGAGTCCGATCTTCGCGGACCATCCGGTGCCGCGCCGCGTTCCGGGGGAGCGGCGGAGAAGGCCCCGGGCGCGCCCGGCTCGCGTTCCTGGTTCGAGGCGGAGACGATCCGGCCACCGTGGCAATGGCTCGCGCTGGCGGCGCTCGCCCTGCTGTGGCTGGAGTGGGGGCTGTTTCACCGGAGGCGCACGGAGTAAGGGAGCACCATGGCCATGCACGATCTTTTTGCCCGTCCCGGTTTTCTCTGGCTGCTCTGCCTGCTGGCGCTGCTGCCGCTCCTGGCGTGGCGTTCGCGGGCGCGGAAGACGATGCCGCCCCGGCAGCGCGCCTGGACGCTCGCGGCGCGCGCGCTGCTGCTGGCGCTGCTCGCCGTTGCGCTCGCCGGGCCGCGCGTGCCGTGGGTCTCGCGGCGGGTGGCCGTGGTATTCGCCGTGGACCGCTCCGCCAGCGTGACGCCGGAAGCGGAGGCCGCCGGGCGGGATTACGCGCGCAAGGCGCTCGCCGCCCGGCACCGGGGGGACGAGGCCATCTTCCTCGGGTTCGCCGGAACCGTCCGCTCTCTTGTGCCCCCCGGGGCGGCCGCGCCGGGTACGCCGGATGTGGAGAACAAAGATGCCTGGCCCCAACAGCCGGAGCGCGATGCCACCGCCATCGCCAAGGCGCTCTCCTTTTCCGCCGCGACGTTCCCGGACGGCGCCATCCGGCGGCTCGTCCTCCTGAGCGACGGCTACGACACCGAAGGACGCTCCGCCGAGGCCGCGCGCGCTTTGCGCGAGGCGGGGGTGGAGTTCTTCACCGTGCCGCTGCGCAACCCGTCGCGCCCGGAGGTGCTCGTGGAGAAGTTTGCCCTGCCCGGCGAACTGCGGGAGGGGGAGCCGTTTGACGCCGCGGCCACGCTGCGCAGCAATGTGGAGACGGCGTGCACCGTGCGGCTCTACACCGACGGTTTCCTGGCCGGGGAGCAGAGCGTCACTCTCAAGCCCGGGAGCCGCGAGGTCCGCTTCCGCAGCCTCAAGCCCGGGAAGAACCAGAGCGCGTGGGAACTCCAGATCGCCCCGGAAAAAGACACGCTGCCGGGCAATAACCGCGCCGTCGCCACGGCGGCGCAGAGCGGCAAGCCGCGCCTGCTCCTCGTCGATCCCGCGCCGGAGCGCCTTCAGCCGCTCAAGAACGTGCTGAGCGCAAACCGGATCGAGGTGGAGACGCGCCCCGTCGAAGGGCTGCCGAGCCGGATCGAAGAGTTGCAGGGGTACGACGCGCTGATCTTGAGCGATGTCTCCGCGCTCGCCCTGAGCCGCGCACAGATGCAGCTCTACGCCCGGTGGGTGAAAGATTTCGGCGGCGGTTTCGCCATGCTCGGCGGAGAGAACAGCTTCGGCGTCGGTGGCTATTTCCGCACGCCGATCGAGGCGATCCTCCCCGTCAAGACCGACCACGACGACACGGCGGAAACGCCGAGTGTCGCCCTGATGATCGTGCTGGATAGCTCCGGCTCGATGAACGCGCAGGTGGCCGGGCAGACGAAGATGGCGCTGGCCAACCAGGGGGCGGCGATGGCGCTCGACGTGCTCGCGCCGAAGGATCTCTTCGGCGTCATGGCGGTGGACACCCGCGTGCATCTGGTCGCGCCGCTCACGCGGCACCCCGACAAGGCGGAGGTCTCCCGCGACATCCTCCGCGTCCGCGCCGGGGGCGGTGGCATCTATGTCTACACCTCGCTGGTGGAGGCGTTCGCGCGGCTGCGCGAGACGAAGGCGAAGATCAAGCACATCATCCTTTTCTCCGACGCCGCCGACGCGGAGGAAAAGGCCGCAGGCGAGATGCCCGACGGTGCGCAGGTTCCCGGCACGGCGGTCGATCTCGCGGCGGCGATGGCCTCGGCGAAGATCACCACTTCCGTGGTCGCCCTCGGCGGCGGCGCGGACAAGGATCTCGCCTTCCTCAAGCAGCTCGCGTTGGTCGGCGGGGGCCGTTT
>CAZYVL010000106.1:6846-8310 GCA_964651005.1 uncultured Chthoniobacteraceae bacterium
TGAGCGTGCAGAGCTACCCGGAGCCGGGCGGCGTGCGCGTGGAGATCGACGCCGTGACCGCCGAGGGCGCGTTCCGCAACGGCCTGCCGCTGAGCGTCGGCGCGCTGCTCCCTGACGGCACCGCCACGGCCACCCCCGCCCGGCAGATCGCCCCGGGGCGTTACCGCGCCTTCGTCGCCACCTCGGGCACCGGCGCCACCTGGATTCGCGTTCACCCCGGCGGCGGCAACGGCGCCGGCCCGGCCTTCGGCTACACCCCTTCGTATCCGGCGGAGTTTCTTCACAACGGCACCGATGAAAGCGCGCTCGCCCGGCTCGCTGCCAGCGGCGGCGGGAAGTTCAACCCGCCCGCCGAATCGCTCTTCGCCCGCCCGGAAGCGGGGGTCCGCCGCCACCGCGATCTCGCCCCGTTCTTCCTCGCCGCCGCGCTGTTGCTGCTGCCGGTGGACATCTGGCTGAGGCGGCGGGTGTGGAAAGTTTAGCTAGTCTAATCGCGAGTAAACGGAGCCGGACGATTGCAGAGGGGGAACGGCAGGAGACGGAAACGGGGGTTCGCGGCAAGATTGAGCTGACGAACAAGCTCATCGACATCGGTGCAGGGATTGCCGTCGGGATCGCGATTGCCTGCCGGGGATGCGGCAAAATCACGAGTCCAAAAACGAGGCGGACGACAGGAATCGGAGGATTTGTGCCACGAGCGCAGCCAGTCGGCGCGCTTGCAAGCTTGCACCAGATTTTCCCGCTCCAGATAGAGGGAGAGCGGGTATTGCGCTTTGTCGTATCTTGGATAACCGCGCTTCAACTGGAGGTCGTCCAGAGCGTGTTCAGCCTCTTCGCTGGAATCAAGGGCGCTCGAAAAATCTCCGAGGTGGAGAAGAAGCCAAACTTCAAAAGAGGGGATGGAGAGGGCGACGTGGATGCCCTCGGCTTGCGCCCGAAGACAGGCGGCTTTCAGCCGCTCCTTGCGGGGGTGGTTTTTGGTTTCCCGGTCACAGACGATCCAGACCTGATTGAACGCCACCGCAAGCGTTTGTTCGGCTCGCCTTGCCTCGCGATCCCGATGGCGAATGGCCTCTTCCAGCAGGTTCAGGGGATCGGTATCGGGGCTTTCGATGATGACCTTCGATGCCGTGAATCTGAGCTTTCCACAAAGTGCTTCGAGATAGCGTCGCTCGGTTTCGCTGCCCTCCACCACGATGAGAAAGCGGTCGCCGGTTCCGAACTCCTGGCCTTCGGATCGGGGAGTGATGGTCTCCCTGCTTCGCGCCCTTTGCGCCCGGGTCATGGCTTTACAAGCCCTTCGGGGATGAACGGAACGGCTCCATAGCGCCCCGCGAGGTATCCTTTCATCAAGGCTTCTCCCTTCCGGGGCGAATAATTGAGAAGTGGATAAAGATGGGTGGCCCCCGTTTCATCCTTTTCGGTGAACCAGAACTGATCGCGACGAAGCAATTCCTGATCGAG
>CAZYVL010000107.1:0-8301 GCA_964651005.1 uncultured Chthoniobacteraceae bacterium
GGGGTTATGATTTTGGCTGGTTGGATGGCTTCATCCGTGTATTTTAAGGAATATGATGAAAAGGGGGTCGAAGAGAGATTTGAGAGCATTGCGTCAAGACCCGGTTCTGCCGAGCCTTTATTGAAGAAAATTGCCAGGCTGCAAGGCGATGTGGATGGATCTTTCGCGACGCATTACTATGCGCATGCCTTTTATGCGCTTATTCGTAATCCGCGTCCATTCTACAAGGGTGCGGCTCAGGGAGATGGGTCGGTTGAATCCCTCATTGGAAAAGTCTTTTTTTGGGGGCCGGGATGCTACCGTGACTGGTATGGAAAGATGCCGGACCACTGGATTGAGGATGTGGAGCAAATTCCGAAACGGCTTCAAAATGTTTCCATCAAGGACGAAAGATTGCTGCGAGAGTTTGATGCCTTCAGGCGGCGGATGGAGCAAGAAAATGAGCACACAGGTCAGCCATAGGAAACGAATGCACGATCTACAAATGGATTCTTCCAAAGCAAGGCATCAAATATCCATCCGCAGCAAGGGAACCGCTGATTAAAGCGAGCTGAGCCGTAAGCTTGTCATTTTGGCGGCTTTCCCACCCGATTTTTCCTCACCTCTCTTCAGAGAGGCTGCGGAAAATCGGCTTGGAAATCCATCCAAACTGCCTGCGCTTTCATCTCGCTCCATTTAATCAGCGATTCCCAAGGAGTTGCGGCGCTTTCTGATCGCTTTCGCGATCTTCGGGGTTGGTCTTTTGATTCCCGTGTTTTTTCTTCCCTATCTCGGTTCCCAGCTGACGCCGTTTGGCATGGTGCCACTGGCCTTGCCGGGTGCTTATGCTCTTTCCGGCCTCGTTGAGTTTGTCACGGGCGTTTCGTTTTTCGAGCTGGCCGCCCAGTGGGATCAACTTGAAGGATGGCAGAGGGGGATTTTGGGCACCTTTATCGTGCTGGGGATGGGTGCGGTCATCATCTGTGGGGTGGCTCTCGTATTGGCCTTTTTATGAAGGCGACCACGACATCCAGCCCGGCTTCGCATCGAACGGGTCTCCGCCTTCGCTGAAGCTGGGCGGTTTTGGTGGCTCGGGGGGCTCGGCTCGGCCCCGCCACGTTTACCCCTCTTCCCCCAGCAGTTCCTCCAGTCGCTCCTGCTGGAGCCGGGATTCCCGGTAGAGCGCGGCGTTAAGCCGGTTGGGGCGCACTGGTTTATCCTGGCGCAGCGGGGCGATGGCCGTGCCGAGTTTCTCGGCGACGAACACCGCCGCCCCGCGCAGAGAGGCTTCCGGCTCGTCGCTCGGGTAAAGCGGCGCGTCGAGGATGTTGGCCAGCCGGGCGAGGGAGGCGGGCGACTTCAGGATGCCGCCGGAGACGATGAAGCGCGGGCGGGTTTGGGGCGGAGTTTGGCTTTGGGTGTGAGCCTGGGTTTCCTCGTGCTTTTCCGCCGTCAGCATCGCGGCGATCCGTGCGATCCGGTAGTAGACCGCCTCGGTCGTCGCCTGGAGCAGATCGAGCGCGGTGGTGCTCTGGGTCAAGCCGACGATGGCTCCCTGCATTGCGTCGTTCCAGGTGGGGGCGCGTTCGGCGGTCCAGAAGGGGAGGATCGTCAGCCCATGCTCGGGCCGGGCGCGCTCGCGCAGGGCTTGCTCAATGGCGGCGGGGTCTTCGGGGAGCTTCAGTTCCCGCAGGCACCAGGCGTGCAGGTTGCCCGCGTTGCTCACCGCCCCGCCGACAAGAAACCGCTCCGCGTCCACCCGGTAGCAAAACAGGCCAAAAGGAGCGCGAGCGCGGACATGCGTTTGGCTCCCCGCCTTCATCACGCGAAGCGCGGCGCTCGTGCCGACGTTGATCGCGGCGAGGCCGGGCCGGGTCGCGCCGCAGCCGAGGTTGCCCGCCGCGCCGTCGCCGATGGCGGGGAACCATGGCGCTTCCGCCAGCTCGGGAAAGCGCGAGGCCCACTCGGGGAGGAGCCGCGTCGGCGTCTCGCCGAGCGCGCCGAGTTGCTCCGGGGTGACCTCGCAACGCTCCAGCAGCGCGGGCACCCACGCGAGCTTGCTCGGGTTGAAAAGCCCGGTGCCGGTGGCCATCCCGTAGGCGCACGGCGCCTCGCCGCAAAACTCGCGCTGGAGCCATTCCGCCGGGGAGACCCATTGACGCACTTTTTTGAAGAGCGAAGGCCGCGTCCGCCGCAGCCACACCAGCTTGGCGGGCCAAAACGAGGCGCGCAGCATACAGCCGGTGCGCGCGTGGGTGTCGCGCTCGTCGAACTCCCGGCGCAGCGCCGCCGCATCCTCCCGGCAGCGGGAATCCGCCCAGGTGATGACCGGCGTTATGGCGGTGTTGCCCTCCGCGATGCCGACAAAGCTGTGCCAGAAACACGAAACGCCGATGCCGACGATGCGCGCTTTTGCCAGCTCCCGGTCGCCCCGCAGGGCGCGCATCGTCGCTTCTAGGGCGTGGAGCGTCGCTTCGCGCAGCAGGGCGGGGGAGAGCGTCGCGCCGCCGTCCGGGGTGGTGTGCAGCGGGTAGCCCTCCCGGGCGGTGGTCTGGACGAGGCGTTGCGCCTCCGCCGTGAAGAACGCGGTGCGCAGCGAGGAGGTGCCGAAGTCAAAGGCGAGGATCAGATCCATGACAAAAGGCGAACCGCCGCACGAAAGGCGAACTGTCGCGACAGACCGCCCTCCGCTATGGTTTCGGAGCTTCGGCGGGCTTCTGGATTGCTTCGACCTCCAGATTCACGGTCACTTCGTCCCCGACGAGCGCGGTCCCCTCGATGAGTTTGTTCCAGGTCAGGCCAAATTCGCTCCGCTTGAGCGTCGTGGTGGCCTCGAAGCCGCCGCGGATTTCACCCTGCGGCCCCGGCCCCTTGCCGAGGAACTGGACCTTCAGCGGCACCTCTTTGGTCACGCCGTGGATCGTCAGGTCGCCGATGACGTCGGCGGTATCCTTGCCGGTCTGTTTCACGCTCTTGCTGACAAAGGTGAGGGCGGGGTACTTTTCCACGTCGAAGAAGTCGGGCGTCTTCAGGTGCGCGTCGCGCTTTGCATTCGAGGTGTTGATGCTCGCGGCCCCGATGCTGACGCGAACTGTGGAGGACCCGGGCCTTTCCGGGTCAAGGACCACGATGCCTTTCACCGTGTCGAAGCGCCCCGTGACGAACGAGAAAAGATGCTTGATCTTGAAACCGATGCTTGAGTGGACCGGATCGATCTCGTAAGTCTCTGGCGCGGCAGAAGCCGGAGCCTGGAAAACGAGAAGGGCTGACGCCGCCGCGCAGATCGCCAGAGGGAGGAGTTTTCCGCGTTTCATGGTCTTCACCCTTAAGCGGAAATGCGGCAAAACGCGAACCAAAACCAGCTTTTCCTCCGCCGCCCTCCACAGCCCCCAGCACTCCCAGCGCCTCCGACAAGCCCCATCGCCGCCGCCCCCGTTCTTCACCAAAATGGCCCCTGTTTCGCGGAATTCCATCCGGCTCTTCAACGCATTCGGTATCACGGTTTTTCTCCACTGGTCGTGGTTCCTCGTGGCGGCCTGGCAGCTCGACCGGCGCACGGGCGGGGCTACCGGGGCCGACCCGCTTTTTTGGGCTGCGGCGGAGTATCTCGGGCTTTTCGCGCTGGTGTTGATGCATGAGTTCGGGCACTCGCTGGCTTGTCGCCAGGTCGGGGGGACGGCTCGGGAGATCATCCTCTGGCCGCTGGGTGGCGTCGCCTATGTGAACCCGCCGCCCCGCCCGGGCGCGGTCCTCTGGAGCATCGCGGCGGGGCCGCTGGTCAACGCCGTGCTGGTGCCAGTCTTCATGGGGGTGCTCGCGCTGGCGCGGTGGGCCGACTGGCCCGCGACCGCTCCGGCCACCTTCGGCCTCCTGAGGCAGCTCGGGACGATCAACCTCGTCCTGCTGATTTTCAACATGCTGCCGGTTTACCCGCTCGATGGCGGGCAGATCTTGCGCTCGGTCCTCTGGTTCTTCCTTGGCCGTTCCCGCAGCCTGATGGTCGCCAGCCTGATCGGCGTCGCCGGGGCCGCCGCAGGGGCTGCCTGGGCTTTGTGGAAGGGGGAGATCTGGCTCGTGCTGCTCGCCGGGTTCGCGCTGACGCGCTCCTGGAGCGGGCTGCGGCATGCCCGCTCGCTGGCGCGGATCGAGATCGCGCCGCGGCACGACGGCTACCGGTGCCCCGCCTGCCAGGCGCAGCCGATCCGTGCTTGCGTCTGGATGTGCGGAGAGTGCCGGGAGGCGTTCGACCCGTTCGAGAGCGAAGCCACATGCCCCGGCTGCGGGAATGCCCACCCGACCACGATCTGCCCGGAGTGCGGGGAGGTGCGTCCGTTCGGGCAGTGGAGGGCTTGAGGAGAGGCGCTCCCGACTACCCCTTTTTCTGCTCTTGCGCTTGCTGCGCCTGGGCCTCGTGGAGCGCGCGCCAATACTCCAGCCGTTCCTTCACGCGCCGTTCCAGGCCGTTTTCCGTGGGCCGGTAATAGACTCTTCCCTCCGGCAGATATGCCTGAGGGACGTAGCCGCCTTCGTAGTCGTGGGCGTAGAGGTATCCTTCCCCGTGGCCCAGGGCGGCGGAGCCTTTGTAGCTCGCGCTGCGGAGCGCGCGGGGGACCGCGAGCGTGACGCCGTTTTTCACATCGGCGAGCGCCGCGTCGATGGCGGCGTAGGCG
This sequence comes from uncultured Chthoniobacteraceae bacterium, assembly GCA_964651005.1. GTDB lineage: Bacteria > Verrucomicrobiota > Verrucomicrobiia > Chthoniobacterales > Chthoniobacteraceae > DATMFV01. The sequence goes on from CAZYVL010000107.1 coordinate 4,650, forward strand.
CGGTTGCTCTTCGGGGCCGTGGCGACGTAGACGGCGGCGTGGGCGAGGGGAATGCGCGCCTCCGGCATGCCGATGAACTCCACGGCCTGCTGCGCCGCCACCGCGAGGATGAGCGCCTGCGGGTCGGCCATGCCGACATCTTCGCTCGCGCAGATCACGATGCGCCGCGCGATGAAGCGGATGTCTTCCCCCGCGTAGAGCATCTTTGCCAGCCAGTAGATGGCCGCGTCCGGGTCGCTGCCGCGCATGCTCTTGATGAAGGCGCTGATCGTGTCGTGATGCTGGTCGCCATCGGCATCGTACACCACCGCCTTGCGCTGGATGCTCTCTTCGGCAACGGCCTTTGTAAACCGCACGACGCCCGAGGCATCCGGCGGCGTGGTCAGCACGCCGACCTCCAGCGCGTTGAGCGCCTTGCGCGCGTCGCCGTCGCTGGCGGCGGCCAGATGCGCCAGCGCTTCCTCCTCTGCCACGACCTGGTGCCGCCCCAGCCCGCGTTCCAGATCGGCGAGCGCGCGCTTCATGAGTTCGCAAAGCGCCTCGGGCCGGATCGGCTCCAGTTGAAATACCTGCGAGCGCGAGACCAGCGGGCTATTTACGTAGAAAAACGGGTTGTGCGTCGTCGCGCCGATGAGCCGCAAAACGCCGCTCTCCACATCCGGCAGGAGAATATCCTGCTGCGATTTGTTGAAGCGGTGGATCTCATCGACGAAGAGGATCGTCCGCTGGCCGGAGGTCTGGAGCCGGTTGGCCGCGGCGGCGGCGACCCGGCGAATGTCGGCCACGCTGCTCTCCACCCCGCTGAGCCGCTCGAACTTCGAGCTTGTGGAGCGCGCGATGACTTGGGCGAGACTCGTCTTCCCGACGCCGGGCGGGCCGTAGAGGAGGATCGAGGAGATGCGGTCGGCCTCAATCGCGCGGCGCAGCAGTTTGCCCGGGCCGAGGAGGTGCTCCTGGCCGATCACCTCGTCGAGCGATTCCGGGCGCATTCGGGCGGCCAGCGGCGCGGATGCGGGGGGCGCGGAGGGGGTTCCCCCGGCGGCGGGGCCGGTGCTTTCGAAGAGGTCTGCCATGCTGGAAAATAACCCCAATTTCAAAACCCGGGCGAGGGGATTTGCACGGGTGCGGGTTCCATTATACCCGGTCGTCGCGGTACGTGCCGCGCGTCACCCCGAGCTGCGAGCGCGCCGCCAGCTCCCGCCAGAGGCTCCCGCCCTCGCTCTCCCCGGCGAGCAGCCGCCGGTAGGCGTTCACCACGTGCGCCGTCCGCGCCGCATCCTCCTCCAGCAGCTCCACCCGAGAGCGCCGCAGCCCCGCGTGGCTCAGGCTCTCGAAAAACTCCGCGCCCGTTTGCGCCACGGCGTTATAAAGCGTGTTGCGGCAGCCGACGTCCGCACGCAGCGGGTGCTCCATCCCCACGCGGTCGCGCAGGTGCACCCGGTGGCTCTCGCACGGCCGCCCGCAATCGAGAAACGACTTGCCCTCGGAAAGAAACGCCGCGAAGACGCAATGCTCCATGTGAAACATCGGCATATGCTGGTGGATCGTCAGTTCGAACCACGCGGGCGGCGCGTTTTCCAGCAGAGCGAGCGCCTGCCCGGCGTTGAGGTCGCAGGAGAGCGTCACGCACTCCAGCCCTTTTCCCATGAAAAACTCCGCGCTTAGCGGATTGGCGATGTTGAGCGAAAAATCGCCCACTTTCCGCAGCGGACTCTTTTGGAAGTATTCCACCGCGCCGAGATTGCGCACCAGCACGCCATCCGGGGCGGCGTTTTCGATCAGCTTGAAAAAGCCGTGCTCGCCCGCTTTCTGGATGCGCGGCGTCGCGAGAAAAACCGCCGCCGCGCTCTGTTGGCGAACCCGCGCCACCGCCGCCGCATAGCGGCGGATGTCTTCAAAATCGACATAAAGCGTCTCGACGCCGCAGCCGAGGGCCGCCTCGATCTGTTCTTCGCTCCGGCAGAGCACGGCGAGCCGATGCCGCTCCCGGTTCGCGCCTTCATCGCGCCCCGCGTCTTTCTTGCGCAGGGGCCGCACGATCTCGGCGACGGAGATCGCGTGTTCGGGCCGCGCGCGTTCCGCCTCCATCTGGAAAAGAAGCTCGCGCCGCACGCGGTTGAGCTCCCCGATGGGGAGGAGCACCGCTCCTTCCAGTTCGTTGCGGAACGCCCCGCAGACAAACGGGGACGCGCCGAAACGCGCGAGATGTTCGCGCAGCCTCTCCCCGGTCAACGGGGCCGTGCGCGCCGTTTCCAGCACGATCCGCGAAGCGACCCGGAAGCACTCGGCCTCCACCGTCGCTTCCAGGGTAAGCGGCTCCCCCTCGCGGCCCGAGACGCGGAGATCGACCGCCCGGCGGCGGCGCGGCGCGAGGTTTCCGGCGAAGCTCCTTCTCAGCGCCGCGTTGAGCGCGGGGTCGTCGGTTTTCCAGACCCGGTCGCCCGGCTGGATGCGGTGAAAATCGACATGGCCGCGCCCGAAGAAAAGCCGCCTGCCGCGCACTTCGAAGACGCGCCCGCCCTGCTCCTGGTTCGTATCGCCTCCGGTGTCGAACACCACGCCGTCGCCCGGTTTGATGGCGGTTTCCGGCGCGGCGATCTCCACGAAATCGCGCCCCACCTCGCTGATCCGCCCCAGAAACGGCCCCCGCTTCTTGCCGAAGCGCGCGGAGACAAGTTCCTGGTGGTTGACCCCGTGCATCCAGCCCGGATAAAGGCCGCGCGAAAAGGTCATCTCCAGCGGGTAGCGATCCCCCGCCGTCGTCTCCCATGCCGCCCCCGCCAGCGCGCGGTCGAGCGCCTTGCGGTACACCTGGCAGACCGCCGCCACGTACTCCGGGGCCTTGAGCCGCCCCTCGATCTTGAACGAGAGTACGCCCGCCTCCAGCAGCGCGGGGATCTCGTCCACCGCCGCGAGGTCCTGCGGCGAAAGCAGGTAACGCCGGTCGCCCAGATCGCGCGGCGCGCCGTCCACGATGAGTTCATACGGCATCCGGCACGCCTGCGCGCACTCGCCCCGGTTCGCGCTCCGGCGTCCCAGGGATTCGCTCGTCAGACATTGGCCCGAGTACGCCACGCAAAGCGCCCCATGCACGAAGACCTCCAGCTCCAGGAGCGACGCCCCCGTGGCGCGGAACCTCTCCAGCTCCCGCAGCGAAAGCTCGCGCGCGAGTACCACGCGGTCGATGCCGAGTTCCCGGTGTACCATCGCGGCTCCTTCCGGGGAGGTGATCGTCATCTGCGTGGAGGCGTGGATCGGCAGATCGGGGACGATCCGCCTGGCCAGCCGCACCAGCCCGATGTCCTGCACGATAAGCGCGTCCACCCCCGAGCGGTTGAGCGCGCGCAGGAATGCCGCCGCCTCTTCGAGTTCCTCCGTAAAGACCAGCGTGTTGAAGGCCACATACGCCTTCACCCCGTGCCGGTGGCAGAACGCGACCACCTCCGGCAGCTCCTCTTCGCTGAAGTTGTCCGCCCGCAGCCGGGCGTTGAAGCGCGGCAGGCCGAAGTAAACCGCGTCCGCGCCATTGGCGACCGCCGCGCGCACGCAGTCCCAGTTGCCCGCAGGGGCGAGAAGTTCCGGAGTCGGGTTCATCAGCCGGGCAACGTAGCACGAGGGCCGTCGCGGGCGAAACTTCAATCGCCGGTCCAGT
>CAZYVL010000108.1:0-2913 GCA_964651005.1 uncultured Chthoniobacteraceae bacterium
CCGCCGGGGAGGGGGCGTCTGCATCGCCCGGGAGCGCCGATCAGCACTCCAGCAGAGCATGGGGGCGGTTCTGTAAAAAAAGCCCCGCCTCCTCGTGAGAGGGGCGGGGCGTCAACAATCCCAACGTGATACTCAGGGGCGCGCTGATTAGAAATTCACACGGAATCCGCCGCTGACCGAATTCGAGCTGTAATTGTCGCGGGCAAGCTCGCCCGTGTAGTAAGCGAATACCGAGAGGGAGTCGCTCACCGGGACATCGACCCCGGCGTCAACCAGGAGGCTATCGCGCCCAAGCTCGGGCCCGTCCACAGTGAAGAGCCGTTGAGTGCCCTCAAAGCGGGATTCGACCGAGGCCGTGCTCTCGAGGTATTCGTGCTTCCATTGCGCGCGCACTTCCGGTTTGACCGCCAGGCCGAAGACGGTCCAGGTGGTCGCGGCCTTGAGGCCGAGGGTGCTCCGCAGGGAGTCCTGGTTCTGCGTCGGGAAGTAAAGCGGCGACCGGGAACCGGTCTCCTGGAAGCTGTTGAGTTCGAGATAGGTGTATTGGAGCGAAGCGATCGGCCCCACGGTGAAGCTGCCGACGTGGAGATCGTAGCCGCCGCCCAGGAGCGCGTTGAACTCGCCGCCGTCGCTGTCGCCGCTGGCGATGCCGCCCACCGTGCCGCGATGGGTCCGGTAGGAGTTGTACCCGCCGGTCACGGCGGCGTTCAGATAAGCGCCGTCCCCGAAGAGCGTGGCATAAAGACCGCCGCGTGCGCCGTCCACATCGAGGCTGCCGGCGTTGTAGAGATCGGCATCGGTGTGCGAATAGCCGCCGGTGACGCCGAGCACGAGGTGATCGTTGACCCGGTAATCCAGGCCCAGCGTGAAGCCGCCGGTGGAGAACCCGGAGCCGATGGCGTTGCCGGTGGTTTCAATGTCGGCCCAGTTGCCGAAGCCGGTTGCAAAAAGGCCCCAGCGGCTCTGTTCGGGCGCGGGCGCGAGAACCTGCTTTGAAACGACGCTCTTGCCGTCGAACCCGGCCAGGGTCAGGGTGCTGTTCTCATCCAGGCTGGCCGGAATACTCAGGGCGATCCCCTCCGCGCTGAACCCGGCGCTGCCGTTGCGCAGGGCTTCAAGGCGACGCTCAAGGTTTACGTTCTGAAGCTGCGAAGTGGCAAAGCCGATGTTAAAGATCGTCGCAATGGCCTCCGGCGAGAGTTTGGAGAGGTCTGCGGAGTCCAGCCTGCTTGCCAGCTTGTGGAGCTGGCCCTTCTTGATGGCGTGATTGAGTGCCTTGGCCACTTCCCGCTGGTTCTGGGTGGATCCGGAAAACTTCGGATGGGCTTTCGGCGGGGGAGGGGGGGCCATTGCGAAAGCGCCGCTCGCCAGCGCCACGGAGGCGAGCGCAACCGCGAGGATGCCGCGCTGGAAGAGATAGGATGGGGAAACCGCTCCCCGTGTGGGTGTGTGCTGGTTTTTCATACTGGGTGTGGGTGTGTGCTGATTTGCGATCCTGGGGTGGAAGTCATCCCGAATCATGGAAAGAAGCAGATGCCGTGGTGCGTCTGAGGATTGCAAAAGACTTGGGATCAGGAGAAAGCGGGGGGGATCTTTGCACGGGCATCGGAAGAAGCCCGGTACGGGTGTACCAAGTTCACCGGAATCGGTCAACGGAGATTCCCGGACTTTCAAACTGCAAAACGGACGCTTCCGTCCCGCTCGTCAGTGCGTCCCGAGAAGGAAATCCACGATGGGCGTGGGGTCGGCCAGGCTGTGGGGGTTATGCCGGGCGCCGGGTTTGAGGATCACCTTGATTTCCCCTCCCAGTTCGCGATAACGCTTTTCCACAAGCCCGATGTTCTCGTCCAGCGGCACGACTTCATCCTGGTCCCCGGCGACGGCGATGATCGGAATTTTTGCATCGGCGAGCGGCTTGAGGTGATCGACGGGGTTGAGCCGATAGGCCAGGGCTTCCTCTTCGGTCAGCCGGTACGCCTGCAAGCAGGCTTTCCATTGGCCCGGCGATCCCCCCGGCCCTTTCCCCTTCCCGCCCGGCCAGCTCTTGAAGTCGCACACCGGCGCGTCTACGTAAAGGGCGGCCACCTTCTCCGGGTTGCGTGCCGCCCAGTTGAAAACATAAAGCGCGCCACGGCTGAAGCCCTCCAGAACGACTTGGGGGGAGAGGTGATGGTTCTGGAGGGCATCCTGATAAAACTGGTCCATGAGGGCCATCGCCGGGGGCCCGCCGTAGAGGTCTGCCACGTCGATGTAGGCGACATGAAACCCCTTGCCCAGAAGCGCCTCGTCCACCCAGGACCAGACGCCGAAAAGATTGTTGCGCCAGATCCAGGGATTCCCCGCCGCCGCCGTTTTGGGGGAGACAATCTTGCATACCCGGTCGCCAACGAGGAACTCGAGTTGCCGGTAGCCTTTCCATTCCGAATGGGAAACGGAGGGCACCGGCCCCTGATGCTCTTTCCCCGTCAGCGCCTTGTACACGGTCTTTGCAATGACGCTTGCCCCCTCAAGGCCCGGGTGAATCCGATCGACGAGGAGGTTCTCCTTCCCTTCAAAGGCGCTGTGGATGTCGATGATCCCGACCTGCTCCTCCCGGGCCACCTGGTCGATGAGGGGGAGTTGCTCCCGAACGACGGCTTCGTTGATGCCGTTGCCACTCGGAATGGCGGTGGGCACGGGCCGACAGATGAAAATGCGCGGTTTTGTCGGGAGCGCCTTAACCTTGGCGATCAAATCCTTGTAATCCGCAATGAAGCGATCTTTCTCTTTCCAGTTCTTCTCTTTGCTGTCGTTGGTGCCGAGCATGATGACCACCACCTGGGGTTCAAGCTTCAGGGCATCCGCAAAGAGCCCCTGTTTCTGGTAAGGCTTGTCCCCGGAATTCAGAAGAGTCGCTCCGCCAACGCCAAAGTT
>CAZYVL010000108.1:3013-8280 GCA_964651005.1 uncultured Chthoniobacteraceae bacterium
CGGCGTTTTGATTTAGCCTCTTCGCCGCCGTCGGGAGGAGGCAGCCGCTTCCTTCCGGCCCTGCCCCTGAGCTTTACCTTGCCCCTGGCCCTGGCCTTGGCCCTGCCCCTGGCCTTTACCCCGGCCCTGCCTGGACGGGGGCGCCGCTTTCCCCTGCGCCCGCTTTTCCTTTTTGTCCGGCGCGGGGCCGAAGTCGATCTGCTGCTTGTAGATATCGACCTTCAACACCGCCACGCGCATCCGCTCGCCCACGGCGAACACCTTCCCCTTGCGGCGGCCGATGAAGCGGAACCGCACCGGGTCGAACGTGTAAAAATCGCCCGAAAGCGCCGAAACATGGACCAGCCCGGTGATGAGGTACTCCGGCAGCTCGACCACCAGCCCGTAGTTGCGCACATCGAGGATGACCGCCTCGAACTCATCCTGCCGCGCGGCGGCCAGCGAGAAAAACTCGATCTTCTTGAGCTTCACCGACTCCCGCTCGGCCTCCTCGGCGGTTCGCTCTGTCTGGGAGAGATGCGCCGTGACGGCGGGGAGATCGGCGGCGGCGACGCGTTGGCGCGTTTCGCCGATCTGCCCGATGATCCGGTGCACCACCAGGTCGGCATACCGCCGGATCGGGCTGGTGAAATGCGTGTAATGGACCTTGGCCAGCCCGAAGTGCCCGATTGGCTCGATGGCGTAAACGGCGCGCTTGAGGCTCTTGAGGAAGGCGATCTTGAGCGCGTACTCCTCCGGCTTTCCCTTGATCGCCTCCAGCAGCCGCCGCAATTCGGCACGCTGGCTCAGGTCGCCGACCCGGTAGCCGTAGTTGCGCACCAGCTCGCGGAACTCCGCGAGCTTCTCCTCCGCCGGGTCTTCGTGCACGCGGTAGATGGAGGGGAAGCTGCGCCCCCTTGTCTCGCGCGCCACCGCCTCGTTGGCCACCAGCATGAACTCCTCAACCAACTGGTGCGAGATGTCGTTCTCGATCTTTTCGAGCTTTACCGGCTTCCCCTGCGCGTCGAGCCAGACCTTCACCTCCGGGAAGTCGAGATCGAGCGATCCGGCTGCGAACCGGTTTTTCCGCAGCAGCGAGGCAAGCTCCCACGCCAAGGCGATGTTCGCCGCGACGGCGGGCGGGATCGTCTCCGTCCGGTCCGGCACCGTGGCGGGGAGCGGCTCGGGCGTCTTGCCGGTGAGGATGGCGTACGCCTGCTTGTAGGTGAGCCGCGCCACGCTCCGGATGATGCTCTGGGAGAAGCGGGCGCGTTTCATTTTGCCGTTGCGGCCAAAGTCGATGAAAACCGAGCGCGTCAAGCGGTCCACCCCCGGCTTGAGCGAGCAGATGCCGTTGCTGAGCCGCTCGGGGAGCATCGGGATCACCCGGTCGGCCAGGTAGACGCTGTTGCCCCGGTGAAAGGCTTCCTTGTCGAGCGCGTTGCCGGGGGCGACATAGTGCGAAACGTCGGCAATGTGCACGCCGACCCGCCACCCGTCGGCGGTTTTTTCCACCTGGATCGCGTCGTCGAAGTCGCGGGCGTCATCCGGGTCGATGGTGTAGATCAGCTCGCCGCGCAGGTCTTCGCGCCGTTGCGCCTCCCCGGGCGGGACGATCTCCGGGATGCGCTCCGCCTCTTCCAGCGTCGCGGTGGGGAATGCGCCGGGCAAACCGTGCTTGCGGACGATGGAGAGCATGTCCACCCCGGGCGCGGAGGCGGCCCCGAGCACTTCGATGATCTCCCCCTCCGGGTTGATGTGGCGCGATTCCCATTCGTCGAGCCGGACCACCACCTTGTCCCCGATACGCGGCGGTACGGGGAGCGGTTGCGCGCCCGGGTGGACGTAAACGTCATGGATAAAGCGCGGATCGTCCGGGATGACGTAGTGGAACTTCTTCGTGCTCTGGAGCGTGCCGACGATGGTGTCGGTGGCGCGCTTGAGGATGCGGATCACGCGCCCCTCCCGTCGTTCGCCCGGGGCGAGGCGGCGGCGGCCCCGCAGCGTTTCGATCCCCTCCAGCCCTTCGTGGACGATCCGCGCGACCACGGTGTCGTTCGGCATCGCCGTCCAGGTGTTCTCCGCAGAGATGTAGAGATCGGGCAGTTCCTTGCGCTCGCTCAGGAGGTGCGCGCTGCCGTTGGCGTGGATCTGGATGACGCCCGTGACCAGCTCCGCCTCCTCGGCGGGGATGTAGCGGTCCTTGCGCACGCGGGCGATTTCGCCACGGTGCTCCAGTTCCTTGAGGGCGTCGCGCAGCAGGCCGCGGTCGTCGGGGGGGAGCTTGAGCTTTTTTGCCAGTTCCACCTTGTCGAGCGGCTGGTAGCGCGGAGAGCGCATCAGCGCGAGGATGCGCCGGGCGAGGGCGGGGTCGGAAGGGGTATTATTCATGAAATCAGCTCCGGGGGGAGGGATCGGGTTCGTGCCCCGGCTTGGGCCGGACGACGGCGAGCACGGAAGGCGCTTGCGCGAAGGTCTTTTGCGCCACCGCCCGCACTTCTTCAAGCGTGATCGCCTCGATCTGGCCGCGCAACCGGCGGTAATCGTCAAACCCGAGGCCGTAAAGCTCGTCGAGCGCGCAGGCGTGCGCGAAGGCGTCGAGGCTCTGGTTGCGGATCTCCTGCTGGCCGAGGAGCTTCGCCTTGGCCCGGCGCAGTTCGTCCGCGCTCAGCCCCTCCCGGGCGAGCTGGGCGATCTCGTCGAGAAACTCCGCCTTCACCGCCTCCACTTTCTCGGGCGCGGTGCCGAGATAAAAGACAAACGGCCCCGGCGCGAGGCCCGAGACATGGCTGCTGCCGACGAAGTACGCCAGCCCGAGCTTTTCGCGGATGCGGATGAAAAACCGGGAGCCGAGGTCGCTGCTCGCCTCGTCGATGAGTTCCAGCGCGTGGCGCTCCGGGCTGTGGAGATCGCTCCCCCGGTAGCCGACCATCACGATGGCCTGTGCCTTCTCCTTGAACTCCTCCACGCTCTTGGTCTCCTCCAGGGGGGCCGGGAGCGGTGGCGGCTCCAGCGCCGGTTCGCCCTGGGGAAGCGCGCCGAACGCCTTCTCCACCAGCGCCCGCGCTTCCTCTGCCCGCACGGCACCGAAAATCGCGATCACCCCGTTGCTCCCCACGGCGTAACGCCGGTGAAAGTCGGCGAGCGCCTCGCGGGTCAGCCCCGCGACGCTTTCCGCGGAACCGTTGGCCCGCAGGCCGTACGGGTGCCCCGGGTAGAGGTGACGGCGCAGGAGGTTGCGCGCCACGACGGTCATCTCCTCCTCCTCGGCCTTGATCGCGGCGTGCTGCACCTGTTTCTCGCGCGCGACCGCTTTCTCCGGGAAGACCGGGTTGCAGAGCACGTCGGCGAGAATTTCCAGCCCGGTAGCGAAGTCGCCCCGCATCACGTTGGCGGAGACATGGAAGGAGTTGTTCCCCGCGCCTGCGCCGAGGCTGCCGCCGAGCGATTCGATCCCGTCGGCGATCTCTTCCGCGCTGCGCGTTTTCGTCCCCTTGAGGAGCGTGCGGGAGAAGAGTTGCGTCACCCCGTTATCCCCGGCGGTCTCCACCAGCAGCCCGGCCTTGAACGTCGCGACCATCGAAACCAGCGGCAGCCGCGCGTCTTCGCGGACGAGGAGCCGCAGGCCGTTGGAGAGCGTGAACTTCTGGATCTCCCCCGCCGCGAGCGGCTTTGCCTTTTCTTGGGTGGTGAGCAGGGAGCCGGGCGGGTTGAGCGAAGTGACTGTCAGGTTGCGGTCCTCGAAGTAACGGCGCAGGACGCGGGCCACGTCGTCGCGCGTGACCTGCCGCACCGCTTCCAGATAGTCGCGGGTGAAATCGAGGTTGCGGAGCAGCAGCCAGTTCGTCCCGAGGTCGGCGGCTTTGCCGTGCGTCGTGGCCAGCCCGTTGAAATGCCCCGCGAGCGTCTGTCTCTTTGCCTTCGCGAGTTCTTCTGCGGTGACGCCGTTCTTCTTGAGGTCCTCCAGGATCGCCAGCACGCCGTCGCGCACCGCCTCGCGCCGCTCGGGGTCGAGCGTGGCGTCCACGCCGAAAAGCCCCGGCTGCCCCGGTGTGTAGCACCAGGCGTGGATCGCGTGGGCCGCCCCTTCTTCCTCGCGCAGCTTCCGGTAGAGGCGGCTGGAGCGTCCGCCGCCGAGCACCAGCGCCAGCAGGTCGAGCGCGGGCACGTCGGGGTGCGTCGCTTCCGGGATGTGCCAGGCCATGTCGAGCCGGGTCAGCTCCGTCGCAAACTCCCGGTGCTCCTCCCGGCGGCCAAGCTGCGGCGGCTCGGGCGGGATGTAAACCGGCGCGAGCGCCTGGCGCGGGTGCTTCTCGAAAAACGTGGCGATCTGGCGGTGAACCGCCTCCGCATCCACGTCGCCCACGACCACGAAGAAGAGATTGTTCGGGACGTAACGCGCCTTGTAATACGCCAGCACGTCTTCGCGCGTGAGCCGGTTGTAGACATCGAGATGGCCGATCACCGGCTGCCGGTACGGGTGCTCCCGGTAGGCGGTGGCGAAAAGATGGCGCGAGCTCACCCGGTCAGGATCGTCCTCGCCCATTGCGAACTCCCGGCGGATCACCTCCTGCTCCTTCGCGTACTCCTCGGGCGGGAGGGTCGAGTTCATCATCGCGTCCGCGAGAATGTCGAGCGCCTCGTGGACCCCTTTCGCGGGGAGGTCGATCCAGTAGACCGTCCGTTCAAACGATGTATAGGCGTTGATGTAACCGCCCAGGTCTTGCACCGCCTGCGCGATCTCGTTCGGCTTGCGGGTCGCGGTCCCCTTGAAAAGCAGGTGTTCGAGAATATGCGAAAGCCCCGCTCCAAGCTGTGCCCCTTCGGTGATTGATCCCGTTTCGCACCACGCCTGCACGCTCGCCACCGGCGCGGAGCGATCCTCCTGCACGATGAGGACGAGGCCGTTGGGCAGGGTCCAGCGTCGGGCGGTGGTCGGGGGGAACAGGTCGGCGGGGGGTTCCGGGGTTTCGGGAAAAGTGGGCATGGGAAAGAAAGGACGGGGGAAGAGGCTCGTTGCTGAGGCCGCCTGGCGCGACACGGGAGAAAACGGGTCGGGCAGGTCCGAGGCTACGTTTCCCCCCGGCGCAAAGGAAGCGCCGAATTACGACGCCGGTGAGGCGCGGAGAAAGGGGCGCGGGCGTGAGGGCGTGAGGGCGCTACTGCGGTTTGGGAGCCGTGGACCCCTTGCGTTTCGGGGACGGGGAGGGGATGGGGAGCGGGCTGGAGCTGCCCGGGGCGGATTCCAACTGTTCGGGTTGCTTGGGCTGCTTGGGCTGCTCGGGCTG
>CAZYVL010000109.1:0-8184 GCA_964651005.1 uncultured Chthoniobacteraceae bacterium
TCGCCTCCACTCCGATCTTCATGCCGGAGTACGGTTTATAGGGGCTGTTGGAGAGCACGTGGTTTTTATGGGCGAACTGAGCCGCGGCGGCCGCGCGACCGCTTCTGAGGCATTGATCCTTGATCGCCGTGGGCATTCCGTAGGCAATTTTCCAGATCGATCCGTCGAGGAACTGGACGTCCCAGGCTTTCCCGTCCGGATAGGCTTCGCGGAGCTGGGCTTCCGTTCCGCTTGGGGTGCTCATGGTTTCGGTCGCCCGTCCCTGTCCGTTGGCAAAGTAGATATTCGGATCATACTTGCCGATCTTATCGACGCTTTTGACTTGTTGCCCCGTATAGGTCGCCAAAGCCTGGTTCATCAACTGCTGGCCCATCGCATGGTTTCCGGCGGCAGATGCTCCAAGGCCCGCCCCGGCGAGAACGACACCGGTCGCCTGGCCTGCCGTCATTTTTCTGGAGCTTTTTGTAAGGCTCCCCACCTCGGCCTTGATCTTCTCCAGGATCTCTTCGTCGGGTTGATTGCTGGAATGCGAAAGGATGGCATTCCTGAAGCTCAGGGCCTCCATGCGGAGTCCCGCCTGAGTGGATTTCAAGGAGACGGCCCCTTTGGTTTTCAGTCCAAACGCCCAGGCTCCGCCGCCCGAAACGGTTTGGTTTTCACCCAGCGTCACGGCAAGTTCGTTGGGAGAAACTTGGACCCATGTGAGCGGGCTTCGAGTGATTCGGTGGGAGTTGCCAATCAGGACCGGCCCAAAAAGGTCCGAAGTGACAGCCATTCCCGAACCGTCGGGCCGCAGAATGATCGCCTGGGGAGGGGCTCCGTACGGCCCCTGATATCGCCCTGTCCACGTCCCGGTCCATTCTTTGCCAGAGAGCGGCTGGGGCGGCGCCAAGGGAATATTGGACCGGAGGGGGGCGCAGCCTGGCAGCGCCAGGAGCAGGGGGGCCAGAAAGAAGCAAAGGCGGGAGATTTTCATACCGGTTGCAAAGGGGGGGAGTCTTCGATAAGAGCGGATAGCCTAAATACCGGTATCCCGGCGCGGGATGGGATTGGATCAGCCTTCCCCAAGCAGGTCGAGAGCGATTTCAGGCTCTCAGGCAGTTTCCGCGAGCGCGACGCCGACCCACATGAAACATGAGCCGCGTCTCCCGAACCGCTGCCATCGCCTTGCGTCTTGCGGCGCGGCGAACGGAGGGGATGGAGCCGTTCAAGAAAGGATGTGCGAAGGTTTTGGGCGGGTAATCTCCAGCACGGGAGCGGCAATGAAGAGGCGGTTGCGCTTTTGCAAAGTGGCTTCCTTCAGCAAACCGTGTTTCTCCCAGAAATTGACCGCCTTGGACACGTTCTGGAAACTCTCGTTGTGCCGCTCCGCGTGGTGGGTAATGGAGAGCATGGGGGTGGCGAAAACGGCGTCGAGCACGCCAGCGCAAGCGCCTGGCACCCGCTTTTCCCGGTCCATCAGGCGACGAAAACCGTGATAGAGATCAACCAGCGCGCGAGTATCCGTCAAGGCTTTGCGTGCCGTCTCGCGAACGCCGGAAAGAAAGTAGAAAATCCACTCCCTCCAGGCTCCCTCGGTGCTGACCGCGAGCAGGTTGCGATAATAATCCTCGCGATGGCGCTCGAAGAAAACAGAAAGGTAAAGCAGCGGCTCGGAAAGAATCCCACGGGCACAGAGGAACAGAGTAATCAACAACCGCCCTATGCGGCCATTGCCATCCAGGAAAGGATGGATTGCTTCAAACTGGTAATGCAGTAGCGCAATTTTCACCAAATCCGGCTCGCGGCTCACGGCGTGAAGGTAGTTTTCCCAGGCGGAAAGCATTTCGTTGAGCCGATGAGGCGGTGGCGGGATGAACGTGGCCGTAGACAGCGTGGAGCCGGGGCGGCCGATCCAGTTCTGGCTCCGGCGGTATTCTCCCGGAGTTTTGGAGGAATCCCCCCCGCGCACATCGCGCAGCAGGATGGCGTGGATCTCCTGGATTAGCCGCGTGCTGATCGGTAGCTCTTCGAGACGTCTCAGACCCGTTTCAAGGGCGAGAATGTGATTGGAGACTTCGCGAACCGAAGATCGCTCCGGCGCCGCTTCAGGGTGAATATCGAAGAGCAGCAAATCCTCCATCTCGGCGTAAGTGTCCTCGATCAGGGAGCTGAGAACCGCTTCCCGCCGCAAATAGGGGCGAATTAACAGATGCGGATTTGGCAGCAACCGACCAGCTCCGCTGAGTTCCGCAACCGCCCGATCCGCCTCGGAAAGCAGGGTCGCGAGTTCCCAGTCAATCGGAAGCTCGGGAGGCAAAGGGGGCGGCACAAAAGCGAAGTGCCCTCCTTGCTGCCGCTGGCAATGCAGCCGCCGGGATTCGTGAAAGTGCTCAGGTGTCATATTTCGCGGAACGGAAGATTTGGCGAACAATATGCGCCTTATTTAAGGGAGTGCAAGTTTGATTAAACAGCAGAGCCTTTTGTTCGCTAAAACGCCTTTTCGGCGAATAAGGCCTTCATTGAGCAGGTTCAAGGGACGCTCTGAGTTCCAGGTCCTCGGTGCAAGGGGCTTCGCCCGAAAAAGAGAGGATTGAGCATCCTGATAAAGATTTGCAGCGCCAGGAGCGTCGCGCCCGGTCGGTTCCCGCTCGGCTCTCGGTTTTTCCCCATTATCCCGGGTTTTTCCGTTCTTCAGGCTTTCCCCGGGGAAGAAGGTGCCTGGTGCGCGGTGCAATCCTTCTGGATATTTCCCAGGATGAAAAATTTCAATGAAAAAAGATTGCGTATTTCTGCGTAGCGGCTATCAACTCACCCTCCTATGGAAATTGCCATCAATAAATTCAAGTCGAACGCCAGGCGTGTCTTATTGACCGCTTCCATTGCAGGGCTGCTTCCCGGCATTGCCTCCGCTGCCTCACTGGACGTTTATATCTCCTCGCCGATCCAGCAGAGCACTTTCGTCCAGGATGCCCGGACGGAGACGTTCGATTCGCTCACGGCCAACACGCCGATCACCGGGACCTACAACTCCAACGTGGGCACCTACACGTTCACCGATGCCGCACAGGTGGTTGGCGCGAACGAATTCGGCGGTGCCGACGGGACGAACTACATCTCCATCGGCGCGCAGTCCGGCACGACAACGCCGTACACGCTCAACCTGAAATCCGAGGCGAACTACTTCGGCTTCTGGTGGTCGGCAGGCGACGGGGAGAACGGCGTCTCCCTTTACTACGACGATATTTTCCTAGCCCGCTTCAGCACCAAGGACATCCTGACGCTGCTTGAGAACCCGAGCGTCACCGCAGTGGACGGCACGGTTTACGACTCCACCGAGTATTTCGGCAACCCGAATATCCTGGATGGCGAAAACAACTCCAGCCAGCCGTACGCGTACGTGAACATCTTCTCCAACGGGTTGAAGTTCAACAAGATCATCTTCGACAACAGCAATACGACGAGCACCGGGTTCGAGACGGACAACCACAGCATGTTCAACGGAAGCTCCACGCCTGTCCCCGAGGATAGCAGCGTCTTCGTGCAGGAGCTGCCGCCGCAGGCCGTTCCGGAGCCGGGGGCGACCACGCTCCTGCTGATCGCCGGGGCGGGGCTGCTCTACCGGATGGCGCGCTCCCGCAAAGCGGCGCGCGCCTAAGGGAAGCATGGGGCCGAGAGGCCAGGGAGCAGCGGGGGCTTCCCCGTAGGGCTGCCGAAAGATTGGCCGTTGCGGGGTGGCGGTTTTTGCGTAGTCTACGGGCTCGCTGATGAAATGAAGCCGTCGGAAAGTGCGGTTGCTTCATCTGCGAGTCCTCAGCCGCCCCATCATGCGATCCATGCGATATTTCGCCCCGCTCCTCCTCTTTTTGCTGGCGTTCCAACTCCGGGTATCCGGCGTCGCGATCCCGGAAATCCGCAAAAGCCTCGTCCGGATCTCCACCACCTCGCAGGAACCCAACTACCGCATCCCGTGGGCGTCGGGCAGCGTGAGCGGGGGGACGGGGGCGGGGTTCGTGATCGAGGGGCACCGCATCCTGACGAACGCCCATGTCGTCAGCAACGCCCGCTTCCTGACGCTGAAACGGGAGAACGACCCGAAGAACTACATCGCCCGGGTCGAGCACATTGGCCACGACTGCGATCTCGCGGTGCTGAAGGTGGACGACCCGAAGTTCTTCGACGGGACGGCTCCCCTCCCCTTCAGCACGAAGATCCCGCAGATCGAGTCGTCGGTTTCGGTGTACGGCTACCCGATTGGCGGGGAGCGGCTTTCCGTGACGACGGGGGTGGTCTCGCGGGTGGACTTCCAGGTCTATTCCCACTCCGGGGTGGACGCGCACCTCACGATCCAGACCAACGCGGCGATCAACCCGGGCAACAGCGGCGGCCCGGTCCTTCAGGATGACAAGGTGGTCGGCGTCGCCTTTCAGGGGTATAGCGGCGACGTGGCGCAGAATGTCGGCTACATGATTCCGACCTCCGTGGTGGAGCGTTTCCTCAAGGACATCGCCGACGGCACTTATGACCGGTACATGGACCTCTGCATCGGCACGTTTCCGCTCATCAACCCGGCGCAGCGGCGCGCGCTCGGCCTGGCGGATGAGAAGACGGGAATCCTCGTCTCGGATGTGGTCACGGGGGGCGCTTCCGACGGGGTGTTGAAGCCGGGCGATGTAATCCTCGGCGTGGATGGGCACGAGGTGGAGTCCGACGGGTTTGTGGAGCTCGATGGCGAGCGCGTGAAGATGCCGGAGATCGTGGAGCGGAAGTTCCGGGGCGAGAGTGTCGATCTCCGCATCCTGCGCGAGAAAAAGGAGAGCAACGTCCGCGTGACTTTCGACAAGGCGTTGCCTTACCGCATCCAGGCCAACCAGTACGGCGTCCAGCCCCGGTATGTGCTCTTCGGCGGGCTGCTCTTCCAGCCGCTTTCGTCCGATTTCCTGGACGCCTACCGCATTGACGACCTCCGCGTCCGCTTCTTCTACAACCACTTCCTGAGCGACGAAATCTTCCGCGAGCACCCGGAGATCCTCATCTTGAGCGCGATCCTGCCCGACCCGATCAACACCTACCTCGACGACCTCAAGGACGGGATCGTGGATGAGGTCAACGGCGTGAAGATCAAGACCCTCAAGGAGCTTTCCGAGGCATTCGCCAAGCCCGCCGGGGATTATGTCATCAAGATGATCGGGCAGGAGCGCCCGATCGTTCTGGAGCGCGCCGCCGTGGAGGCGGCCCGGCAGCGCATCCTAACGCGCTACAATGTCCGCGCGGAACAAAACCTGAGCGATACGCCTTAGCCTCCAAAGCCCAAGCCCGCCCAAGCCCGCCGCCCGATCCTCCAGCCTCTTTCGCAACCGCTTTCCGCGCCCCATGACCGCCCGCCTCTTCGCCCTGTTGCTCGCGTTGCCGTGTTTTCTCGCCGCTCCCGCGTTTGGGAAAACGACGAATGCCCCGCATACGCTGCCCGCTCACACCGTTCCCGTCCGCAAGGTGGTGGCGGCGGAAAAGCCGCTCTCGGTGATCCGGGTCAACGTCACCAACCAGCCGTACGATTTTCTCCGCCCGTGGACAAAGAGCACGCCCTACCAGCGCCGCGCGGTGTGCCCCATTCTGGAAGGGCCGGAGGGGAAAATGGTGCTCGTGACGGGCGAGATGGTGGCCGACGCCACGTACGTTGAGCTTGAAAAACCCGACAGCGGCGAGAAGACCCCGGCTTCCGTAATCGCGGTGGATTACGAATGCAACCTCGCCCTGGTCAAGCCGGTGGACGCGCGGTTTCTCGACGGCTTCAAGCCGCTTGCGCTGGGGGAATCGCGCGTGGGGGACAATCTTTCCATCTGGCAGCTTGAGGGCAACGGCACGCTCTTGAGCACCCGCGCGCTGGTCACTTCCGCAGAGGTGCTCTCCTACCCGGTCGGCGACAGCGCGTTCCTGCTCTACCGGCTGACTTCCGCATTGCAGCCGCGCGAAGGGAGCTTCACCGCGCCCGCCGTCCACGGGGAGCGGCTCACAGGCATGGTGATCCGCTTCGACTCGCGCACGCAGAACGCCGACGCCATCCCCGCCCCGGTGATCGCGCATTTCCTCAAGTCCGCGGCGCGGCACCGCATCGGCTTCCCCCAGGCGGGGGTCAACTTCAGCCCGCTGCGCGATCCGCAACTGCGCCGCTACAGCGGGGCAAGCGGCGAGAAAGGGGGCGTGTATATCACGAACGTGCTCCCCGGAAGCGCCGCCGCAAAGGCCGGGTTGCAGGTGGGCGATGTGCTCACGGCCATCGACGGTCGCCCCGTGGACCGCGACGGCAACTACGCGGACCCGCTCTACGGCAAGGTTTCCCTCTCCCACCTCATCTCCACGCTCCACGACACGGGCGACCAGGTTCCCTTCCAGATCGTCCGCAAGGGGGACGCCATGACGCTGAAGCTCACCCTCACCCACGCGGACCCGTCCAAATCGGTCATCGAGCCGTACGTGATCGACCGCGCTCCGCGCTACTACATCCTCGGCGGGCTGATCTTCCAGGAGCTTTCCCGGCAGTATCTCTTCCGGGGCTGGGGGGCGAGCTGGACGAAGAAAGCGCCGGATCGCTTCGTCTATCTCGACCGCTACCAGTCCGAGATTTTCGCGAACGACCCGCGCGAACGGGTGGTGATTCTCAGCTACGTCCTCCCCTCGCCCTGCACGCTCGGGTACGATAACCTGAGCTCGCTCATCGTCACTGAGATCAACGGCGTCAAGCTCCGAAGCCTCTCCGACATCGAGGGTGCGCTGGCTAATTCCAAGGATGGGTTCCACCGGATCCGGTTTTCCGAAAGCCCGGGCGAAATCGTCCTCGACGCGGCGGAAGTGGCCCGCTCCGAAGCCACCCTGATGAAAGACTACGGCCTGCCCGCCCTCAAACGGCTCGATGTTCCGGATTCGCCGCAGCCACCACAATCGCCAAATCTACCCGCCCCCGCCGCGCCGGAGGGTGCGGCCCCCGGTGACACGGCCAAGGCCGGGAGCGCCAAACCGCACCAGTAGCGCCAGTAGTATCGGTAGCGTCCATAGCATCCGGGCGTTTTTTTCCGTTTCCCCGCCCCCTGGGGCGAATTGTCGTTTGCAATCGCGGGGCGGCGTTTGCAATATGACCGGCTTCTATGACCGCGCCCGCCCCCGTGTCCAAAATTGTCATCCTCGACTTCGGCTCGCAGTACACCCAGGTCATCGCCCGGCGCGTGCGCGAGTGCGCCGTCTATTCGCAGATCCTCAGCCACCGCGCCACCGCCGGGGAGATCGCGAAGCTCGACGCACGCGGCATCATCCTCTCCGGCGGCCCGGCGAGCGTCTACTCCAAGGACGCCCCGCAGGTGGACCCCGGCATCTTTGAGCTTGGCATTCCCGTGCTCGGCATCTGCTACGGGATGCAGCTCATGGGCTTCCACCTCGGCGGCAAGGTGGAACACTCCGACCGGCGCGAGTACGGCGCGGGCGCGCTCTGCCTGAAAAACGAGGCGGGCGAGCGCACCGGGCAGTGCGGGCTTTTCGACGGCCTGCCCGATTCGCTCGACGTCTGGAACAGCCACGGCGACAAGCTCACAAAGCTCCCGACCGGGTTCCAAGCCGTCGGGCATACCTCGAACTCCCCCTTCGCCGCCATCGAGAACGCCGGGAAGCGCTTCTTCGGCCTTCAGTTCCACCCCGAGGTGGCGCATACCCCGCGCGGCAAGGAGATTCTCCAGAACTTCGTCTACAAGATCTGTGGGTGCAAAATGGACTGGACGATGGGGTCATTCATCGAGCAGACGTGCGAGGAAATTCGCACGCGCGTGGGCACCGATCACGTCGTGCTCGGGCTGAGCGGCGGCGTCGATTCCTCCGTCGCGGCCGCGCTTCTTCACAAGGCCATCGGCGATCAGCTCACCTGCGTCTTCGTCAACAACGGCCTGCTGCGGGCCAACGAAGCGGAATCGGTGCAGAAGCTTTACGGCGACAATTTCCAGATCAAGCTCAAGTACGTGGACGCCACCGCGCGTTTCCTCGGGAAGCTCGCGGGAGTCACCGACCCGGAGACCAAGCGCAAGATCATCGGCAACGAGTTTATCCGCGTCTTTGAGGAAGCGGTGCGCGATCTCGCCACCGGGGGAGAGAACTTCCGCTTTCTCGCGCAGGGGACGCTCTATCCCGACGTGATCGAGAGCGTCTCCATCTCCGGCAACCCCG
>CAZYVL010000110.1:0-2930 GCA_964651005.1 uncultured Chthoniobacteraceae bacterium
GAGCACTTCCTTGCCAAGGAAGACGTCGCGAGTTCGAGTCTCGTCACCCGCTCCACTTCTCCTCCTCTCTTCTTTCCTCTCCCCTCCCGGGAGCCCGCACAGCCCGCACAGCCCGCACGAACCCGCACGAACCCGCATTTGTCGGATCAAAGCCGCGTCGTTTCCTTGACCTTTGGCCCATTTTGGCGTTTGATAAGGGCGCTCCAAAAGAACACAACCGAGGGAGGGGCCATGATCGAACTAGAAATCTACGCCGCCGGTGTCCGCAGCCTGGACAAGATTCTGGAGCTTGATCGTGCGCTGGAGGGAATCCACGGCATCCGCTACAAGGTGGATAGCAATCACGATATCGTCTACATGGAGGCCGACGCCCCGACGTTCAGCCTTCAGGAAGTGCGCCTCGCGTTCGAGCGCCTTGGGCTGCTGCCGCGCATTGTGGGCGCGATTCCCCGGGGGCTGGAGGTCCCGGAGAAAAAGAAAACCCAGCAGCTGTTCTGATCGGCTTGCCTTCCCGCCAGGGCGTGGTTTGTTTCGCCGTGGCCGACTGCGCCGCTCCGCCGCACCCTGATCCCTCCACATGTTGTTCATCCGCTTCCTAGGCCAGTTTTCGCTCTCGCTCTCCCGCTACCTTGGTTCGCTGCTCCTGCTGGCGATGGACACGGCGGTCTCCCTTTTCAAGTCTTCCATCCGCTGGCGGCTCGCCGTGCGGCAGATCTTCGAGGTCGGCTACCGCTCGCAACTGGTGGTGATCGTCACCGGGGCGTTCACGGGAGCCGTCTTCGGCGCGCAGACCTATTTCCAGTTTCACCGCCTCTCGATGGACACCGCCGTCGGGGCGGTCGTTGCCGTCTCGATGTTCCGCGAGCTGGGGCCGGTGCTCACCGGGCTGATGGTGGCGGGGCGCGTCGGCGCGGCGATGTCGGCGGAGATCGGCACGATGAAGGTGACCGAACAGCTCGACGCGCTGCGCGCGCTCGGCGTGCACCCGATCGACTACCTCGTCGTCCCGCGCCTGATCGCGATGATGATCTCCATGCCGCTGCTCGTGGCCGAGTGCATCGGCATCGCGATCCTCGCCGGGCAGTTCGTCGCGGTGAATCTCTTCGGCGTCCCGGGAGTCTATTACGTCAACTACATGCTCAAGTTCACCGCCGGGCGCGACGTGAAGATGGCGCTCACCAAAGGGTTCTTCTTCGGCATCCTCATCGTCTTCATCTCCTGCAACGAGGGCCTCAAGGCGCGGGCGGGGGCGGTCGGCGTCGGTCGCGCGACAACGGAAGCGGTGGTGAGCTGCTCGCTCGCCATCCTGATCGTCAACTTCTTCCTCACGATGGTCCTCAACATCTTCTACCCGGCGGGAGTCTAGCGCCAAGCCACATGCAGACCGCCGCTCCACCCGCCACCACCCGCGCCATGATCTCCGTCTCCGGCCTGACCAAGCAGATCGGCACGCAGCAGATCCTGCGCGGCATCGACCTCGAAGTCGCCACCGGGGAGACGCTCGTGCTCATCGGCCGCTCCGGCAGCGGCAAGAGCGTCCTGCTCAAGCACCTCATCGGCCTGATGACGCCGACCTCCGGGGAGGTCCGGATCGAGGGGCAACAGATCGTCGGCCTGCGGGAGCGCGAGCTGCTGCCGATCCGCAAGCGCGTCGGCATGATGTTCCAGAGCGGCGCGCTCTTCGACTCGATGACCGTCTTCGATAACGTGGCCTTCCCGCTGCGCGAGGCGGGGGAGCGCGACGCCGACACGATCCGCGGGAAAGTGGCCGAGGCGCTCGACGTGGTGGAGCTGACCGGGCACGAGGAGAAGATGCCGGTGAACCTCAGCGGCGGCATGAAAAAGCGGGTCGCCCTCGCGCGCGTCCTCATCAACCGCCCCGCCTGCGTCCTCTACGACGAGCCGACGGCGGGCCTCGACCCGATCGTCTCCGACTCCATCGACCATCTGATTCGCCGCTTGCAAAAACGCTTTGGAGTGACATCCATTGTGGTGACCCACGACATGAAAAGCGCGACTTATATTGCCGACAAGATCGCCTACATCCACGAGGGATTGATCTATTTTTACGGCACCCCGACGGAGTTGACCGCCGCGAAAGACCCACTCATCCAGGACTTCGTGGTCGGCCGCTCGGGCGAAACCGACTGAACTCCCTCTTTTCATGAACAACGACGAAAAAAAACTCGAACTCAAGGTCGGCTTCTTTGTCCTGATCGGGCTGGTGGCCATCGCCATCATGGCCGTGCAGTTCGGGCGGCTCGGGCAGGGGCTGGCCAAGTTCTATCCGCTCAAGGTCGAGTTCCCCAACGCCAGCGGGCTGCTGAAGAACTCCGACATCCAGCTCGCGGGCGCAATCGTCGGCCATGTCGGCGGAAAACCGGCGATCACCGCAGGCCGCATCGGCAGCGTCACCGTCGATCTCTTCATCCGGGAGGACATCAAGATCCCGCGCGGGAGCACCTTCCAGATCAGCAGTTCGGGCATGATGGGCGACAAATACGTCGAAATCGTGCTTCCCGAGGGGTTCGCGGATGAAAAATTCAACCCGGGCGATCCCAAACAGATCTACGCGGAAGGCGAGACGATCCACGGGATCAAAGTCGGCGGCTTCGACGAACTGGCGAAGAAGGGCGAGATCGCGATGGAAAAGCTGGCGGAGAATCTTGACGCCATGAAGCTCGCCATCGCCAAACTCCAGGACAACTTCCTGAGCGACGAAAACCTGGAGAACGTCCGTGGCTCATTCGCCAGCATCAAGACCGCCAGCGACAACTTTGCCGACGCTTCCAAGGGGATCAACGACGTGGTGGTCGGCGCGAAGGAGGCGGTCGGCACCGCGCGGCAGGCGATGGACTCCGCGAAAGGCACGATGGAGAGCATCGATCTCGCCGCTGGCGACATCCGCAAGGCGATCACCGACGCTCGCG
>CAZYVL010000110.1:3030-8147 GCA_964651005.1 uncultured Chthoniobacteraceae bacterium
GTGCTGGAGTCGGCGCAATCCGGCCCGGGGGCGATCCCGATGCTCCTGGGGAACTCCGAAGTGGCGGAGAACCTCCGCGCGCTGATCTCCAACCTCCGCAAGCATGGCGTCCTCTTTTACCGGGACAGCACGGAGAAGCCGGAGCAGCCTTCCACGCGGAAGCGTTATTTCCGCCGCCCCTGAGATCACCAAGAAAACCGCCCACCGCCTTCCCCCGATGCGCACCATCAATCTGTTTCGCGTGCTCTTCATCGCCTTCGGGCTCTTCATGGGGATGCGCGTCGGCGATGTCGTCTTCGAGTCCTTCTGGGCTGGCGGCGTTGCCGGGTTGATCTTCGGCCTGACGATCGTGCTCGTGGACCGGCTGCTGCGGGGGTTCTCGCTGCGGATTTTTTCCTCGGCCACCTTCGGGTTAATCCTCGGGCTGGCGACGACGCGCCTGCTCTTCGCCTCCGACGTGCTGCTCTACACCTCCGAGCAGACCCGCTGGGTGATCGGCATCTGCGTTTACGGCACGTTCGGCTATCTCGGCACGATGCTCGCCGTGCGGAGCAACCGGGATGAATTTTCGCTCATCATCCCGTACATCCGTTTCCGCCGCACGGCGGTGCACGACACGCCGGTGGTCGTCGATACGAGCGCGCTGATCGACGGGCGGATCGCGCAGGTCTGCCAGACCGGGTTCCTGAGCACCTCGCTCGTGACGCCGCGCTTCGTGCTCGAAGAACTTCAGGCGCTGGCCGATTCGGCGGAGCCGCTCAAGCGTGAGCGCGGCAAGCGTGGGCTCGATCTTTTGCATGAAATCCAGCGGCGCAACGACATGTCGCTCGCCATTCACGAATCCGTGGCCGATCCCGATCTCGCCACCGACACGCGGCTCATCCACGCGGCGCAGCTTCTCAAGGCGCGGCTGCTCACCAACGACGTGGCGCTCGTCCGTGTCGCCCGGTTGGAGGGCGTCACGGTCTTGAGCCTCTCCGAATTGACGCAAGCCCTCGCGCCGGTGGTGCTGACCGGCGAGGAGATGCAGCTCGCGCTCGTCAAACCGGGGCGCGACCCCCACCAGGCGGTCGGTTATCTGCCCGACGGCAGCATGATCGTCGTCAACCACGCCAGGGCGTGCATCGGCGAGACCGTCACGGTCACCATCGCCGGGATGATCCAGACCGGCACCGGGAGGATGTTCTTCGCGGAGTTGAAGTCGTAACCGGCCATCACCGCAAAGCGATCAATCGTTTTGCGCCAGGCCGGGGGGTGCGTTAGACTCTCCCGGAGATGATCCGCCTCCTGAGCACCGACTTCGACGGCACCCTGGTCGATCACGATGCCAAGCCCGCCGTTTCCCCGGCGCTCCACCCCATGCTGGAGCGCCTGCGCCGTTGCGGCGTCGCGTGGGCCGTGAACACGGGGCGTGATCTCGCCTTTATCCTGGAAGGGCTCGCCGAGTTCGGGTTCCCCTTCGAACCCGACTACATCCTGACCAACGAGCGGGAGATTTTTCACCGCGACGCACACGGCCAGTGGCGCGATTACGGCGACTGGAACCGCCGCTGCCTGGAGGCGCACGATCTCCTTTTCGAAAGCGAAAGCAAGCTGCTCGAAAACGTGCTCCGGTACGCGGAGCGGGAGTCGGGCTGGGAGATGATCTACGAGAAAGACCGGCCCGTCGGCCTGAGGGGGGAGAGCGACGAGGCGGTGGAACGCTTTGCCGCGTATCTCGACGCCCAGCGCGCCCCCGGCTCGCTCTTTCACTACCAGCGCAACACGATCTTCCTGCGCTTCTGCCATGCGCACTACTCCAAGGGGACTACGCTCGGGGAGCTGGGCCGCCTGACGGGGATTTCCCCGCGCGAGACCTTCAGCGCGGGCGATCACCACAACGATCTCTCTATGCTCGATGGCCGCTTCGCCCACTGGACCGCCGCCCCGGGCAACGCCATTGACGAGGTGAAGGCCACCGTGGCGAAGGCGGGCGGGTATGTCGCCTCGGCGCGGTGTGGCGAGGGGGTGGTGGAGGCGCTGCGCTATTTCTTCGACCGCCACGCGCTGGCCCCGGTGGGGTTCCCCGGGGAGGAGCGGGAACGGTAGAGCATCCGGAAGCGGAGCCGTTCGGGCAGCGGAATCCGATCTTCCATCGAAGGGAGGCAGCGAGAAACAATGAGCGAAGCGAAGCCGAATCCAGAAAACGCAACGCAAACCGGAAACGGGAGCGCAACCGGCAGCGCGGAAGAAGCCGTGGAGGTGGTCGTGCAGGGGGATGCCTCCGCGCTGGCGCAGCGGATTCAGGCCGGGCCGCACTGTTTCGCCGCCGACGAGCCGCTCCAACTGGGCGGGGAGGACACCGGCCCTTCGCCCTACCAGCTTCTGCTCGGCGCGCTCGGCTCCTGCACGGCGATCACCATCACGATGTACGCCCGGCGCAAGGAATGGCCGCTGGAGGGCGTGACCGTGCGGCTCCGCCACTCCCGGCGCAACCCCAGGGAGGCGGAGCAAGCGGGAGCCGCCGACCACATCGAGCGGGAGATCGTGCTCTCCGGCCCGTTAACGGAGGCCCAGCGCGCGCGCCTTTTTGTCATCGCGGAGCGGTGCCCCGTGCATCGCACGCTTCTCTCCCCGGTGGAGATCACCACCTCGGAGGGATAACGGCTCAGCGTTCAGCGCACGTCCTCTTCCCGCAGCGCAGGGTCGATCAACCCGATCCGGCGGAGATGCCGCCCGCCGTCGAAGGGGGTGTCGAGCCAGAGATCGACGATGGCGAGCAGATCGTCCTCCGGGATCAGCCGTTCGCCGAGCGAAAGGACGTTGGAGGCGTTGTGCGCCCGGGCGAGCCGCGCCGATTCGTGGTTCCAGCAGAGCGCGCAGCGGACGCCGGGGACGCGATTGGCCACGATCGCCTCGCCGTTCCCGGAGCCGCCCAGAACGATGCCGCGCTCGAACTCCCCGCGCGCCACCGCCTCGGCCACCGGGCGGATGAAGAGCGGGTAATCGACCGGCTCCGGCGAAAAAGTGCCGAAATCGACCGCCTCCTCCCCGCGCGCGAGCAGGTGCGCCCGGATGATCTCCTTGTAGCGGAATCCGGCGTGGTCTGAACCGATGGCGATTTTCATTTTCAGGAATGATCCGGGAGCGAGCGCAGCGTCTCCGCAGCCTGTTCCGGGGTAAGATCGCGCTGCGGCTCGGCGAGCATCTCGTAGCCAACCATGAACTTCTTCACCGAAGCCGACCGGAGAAGCGGCGGGTAGAAATGCGCGTGGAGCTGCCAGTGGGCCGGGTCGGGATCGTCGCTCGGCGCGCCGTGCCACCCCATCGAGTACGGGAAGGAGATGTCAAAAAGCCGGTCGTAGCGGGTGAGCAGCCGCTTGAGGATGTCGGCAAGCGCGTCGCGCTCGGCGGAGTCGAGATCGGGGAGCCTCGCGACGTGGCGACGGGGGAGCAAGAGCGTTTCGTAAGGCCAGACCGCCCAGAACGGCACGAACGCCACCCAATGCGCATT
Organism: uncultured Chthoniobacteraceae bacterium; assembly: GCA_964651005.1. Lineage (GTDB taxonomy): Bacteria > Verrucomicrobiota > Verrucomicrobiia > Chthoniobacterales > Chthoniobacteraceae > DATMFV01. The sequence goes on from CAZYVL010000110.1 coordinate 6,524, forward strand.
TTCGGCGACGATCCGCTCCCCGAGCTTTAACTCCAGCGCCAGCACTTCAAGCAGCAACGGCGCACGGCCCGCCTCCCAATGGGCGCGCTGGCGGCGGTCTTCGCGGGCCGGGTCCATCGGGAGGTGATCGCTCGCCCAAATCTGCCCGTGGGGATGCGGGTTCGAGCACCCCATGATCTCCCCCTTGTTCTCGAAGATCTGCACCCAGCGGTAGCGCCCGCCGAGTTCCGCCGTCTGCCGCGCCCAGGCATCCACGACAAGCCGGATCGCCTCCAGCGGCAGATCGGGAAGCGTCCAGTCGTGCCGGGGCGAAAAGCAGAGAACGCGGCAAAGCCCCGACACCGGCTCGCTCCGCAGCAAGGAAGCCGCCGCGTCACCCGCTCCCGGTCCCGCTGCGGAGGCGGGGGCGGCATCGAACAGCCCGGGAAGAATCGCGGGGAAATCGTTGTCGAAAACATGAACGCCCGTATAAGCCGGGTTGCGCACGCCACCCGCCCGCTCGTTACCGGGGCAAAGATAACAGTGCGGGTCATGCGCCGGGCGACCGGGCGGCGGCGGCGCCTCCTGTTTCCCCAGCCACGGCCTCCGGGTCCGCTGCGGAGAGACAAGCACCCACTCGCCGGTCAGGGGATTAAAGCGGCGGTGTGGCGGGGTGATATTCATGAACGGCTTTTCAAGCAGGATTTTTGCCTGAAGCGGTTCGGTTTTGCGCGATTTTTGTAATTTATTATCAGGCTGGAGCCGCTACGCCTTTTCCTTATCCGCCGGTTTTTTGACCGACCAATTCAGAATGTCGAGATCGGGCGGGGGGCCTTCGGGTTCGGCGGCCCAGGTGAACTGGCACGACCGGCAGTAGTACTGGCGCGGGAGGAGTTTGAGCAGCGGCAGAAAGGCGAAGAAGAACGTCATCGCCGTTTTGCGGGAGAACTGGGGGTACTCCACCGTGGAGGAGCCGCACTCGGGGCAGCGGATCGCGCCGTCGAGAACGTGGTCGGTGGCGTCCCACTCCTTCATGGCGGCGATGGCTTTCTCCGTGTTTTTCTTCTCCACGCGCACGCGCATATGCGCCTTCGGGCGGGCAAACCACCAGAGGCGCTGGGTGGTGCCCTCGTCGAAGACCTGGGCGGGCATCCCCGCCCCATCGAAGCGGTGTCGCAGCGCGTCGGCTTTATCCCACTCGTTGAAGGTCGCGACGGTCACTAGCTCTTCCAATAACATACACTGGTTCCTTTCCGGTTTTATGGGGGGAGAGGGGGGATACCGTTTCGCGAGGGGAGAACCCGGGAACGCATCTCCTGATGACCTTTCCCAACGCTTCTGTCACTCCTTATCGCTCGCCCCCGAACGCCTCCAACGCAAGGGATTTCTTCCTCGCGGCGGCGCTCCGGCGATTGTGGGCCTTCACTCAGACTTTCTCGAACGTCAGGCTGGCGTCGTCGGACGCGGGCGTCACGCGGATCGTCTCCCCCTCCTTGAAGCGGCCTTCGAGCAGCTCCAGGCTCAACGGATCGAGCAGCCGGTGCTGGATGGCCCGTTTGAGGGGCCGCGCCCCATAAACCGGGTCGTACCCCTCGCGCGCCAGGAACTTCGCCGCCGCAGGCGTGACATCGAGAAGCATCCCGCG
>CAZYVL010000111.1:0-7930 GCA_964651005.1 uncultured Chthoniobacteraceae bacterium
ACGGCTATCTCTCGCGCAACCTCGACGCCGCCCGCGAGGCCGCCCGCCGCGCCGATGTCTCCCTGCCGCTCGGCGGCGTGCCGATCGCCATCAAGGATGTCATCAACGTCCGGGGCGAGCCGCTCACTTGCGCTTCCAAGATTCTCGGCGGGTACACCGCCCCGTACGACGCCACGGTCATCACGCGGCTGCGGGCCGCCGGGGCGATCCCCTTTGGCCGCACGAACATGGACGAGTTTGCGATGGGTTCTTCCACGGAGAACTCCGCCTTCGGCCCCACGCGCAACCCGTGGGACGCCTCCCGCATTCCCGGTGGCTCCAGCGGCGGTTCGGCGGCGGTCGTCGCGGCGGATGAGGCGTTCGCCTCGCTCGGCTCCGACACGGGCGGCTCCATCCGCCAGCCCGCCGCGCTCTGCGGCTGCGTCGGCCTCAAGCCGAGCTACGGGCGCGTCTCCCGCTTCGGGCTGGTGGCGTTCGCCTCCTCGCTCGACCAGATCGGCCCCTTCACCAAAACCGTGCGCGACGCGGGCCTGCTGCTCAACGCCATCGCCGGGCACGACGCGATGGACTCCACCTGCCTGCGCGAGCCGGTGCCCGACTACACCGCCGGGCTGGGTGAAAACCTCGACCTGCGCGGCGTGCGGCTCGGGATGCCGAAGGAATACTTCGTCGGCGGGATCGACCCGCAGGTGGACAAAGCCGTGCGCGAGGCGATCCGCCAGTACGAGGCGCTCGGCGCGGAGATCGTCGAAATCTCCCTGCCGCACACCGATTACGCCGTCGGCGTCTACTACATCGTCGCCACCGCCGAAGCCTCCGCGAACCTCGCCCGCTTCGATGGCGTCCGCTACGGGCACCGCGCCGAAGGGGCCGCCAACATCCTGGAACACTACGGCAAAACCCGCGAGGAGGGCTTCGGCCCGGAGGTCAAGCGCCGCATCATCCTTGGCACGTACGTGCTCAGTTCCGGCTATTACGACGCCTACTACCTCCGCGCGCAGAAGGTGCGCACGCTCATCCGCGAAGACTTCACCCGGGCGTTTGAAAAAGTGGACGCCATCGTCTGCCCCACCTCTCCCGAACCGGCGTTCAAGATCGGGGAGCGTTCCGACGATCCGCTGCGGATGTACCTGGCGGATATTTTCACCATCGCCGCCAACCTGGCGGGCGTCTGCGGGATCAGCCTCCCGTGCGGGTTTGCCAAGGCGGACGGGGAGGGAGGGCCGTTGCCCGTCGGCCTGCAACTCATCGGCAAGCCGTTCCAGGAGGCGGGGCTTCTGAAAATCGCGCACGCCTACGAGCAGAGCACCCCGTGGCACCGGTCGCACCCGGTGCTTCCGTGAAGAAGCTGAAGGAAACCGTGAAGAAACCCCCAAAAGCAGGCGGAAGAATCCTTCCTTTCGAGGTAACTTTAACCGTGCCAACCCGTCAGCAAGCCGGAAGCACCCCCGCAGCCAGGCTGAAATCGGCCCGAAACCGACACCCGCGCCCCGCCGGAAACGCGAAATCATGGGCTGGACAGGGAAGGATGATCGGGAATAGCCTGCCACCCTCTTTGGTCATAGCTTTATGAGTTCTCTCTTGTTCAGGCGGTTTCTGGCCCAGCCCTTGCGAGTCGCCTACATCCTTCCGAGTTCGAAAGCACTGATCCGCCGGGTGATGGGGAAGCTCGATTTCTCCGAGCCGCGCACGATCGTTGAATTCGGCCCGGGGGAAGGATGCCACACCCGCGAGCTGGTCCGGCGGATGCACCCCGACTCCCGCCTGCTTCTCTTCGAGCTCGACCCGGAGCTGGCCGAGCACCTCAAACAGCAGTTTGCGGGCGAACCCCGGGTGGAAGTCCTCAACACCGACGCCGCGAACCTCAAGGAGGAACTCGCCAAGCGGGACATCGAGTTCTGCGACTACGTCGTCTCCGGCATTCCGTTCTCCATTCTGGAACTGGGCAAGAAGCAGAGCATCCTGCGCGCGATCCACGAATCGCTCGCCCCGAACCTGCTCTCCGCGTTCGTCATCTACCAGTGCACCAACGAACTCAAGCAGCACGCCAAGATGTTCGTGCGGATCGAGTCCGAATACATCCTCCAGAACATCCCGCCGATGGTCGTCACCGTCTACCACAAGCAGGAGGAGCCGGAGCAACACAGCAACGGCAACGGGAATGGGAATGGGAATGGGAATGGCAACGGGAGCCGGAATGGCAACGGCAACGGCAATGGCAACGGTGCCGCCCACGCACACGCCGAGCGGCCCCGCTCCGTGGAAAGCCGCTGAGCGGCCCATGCTCTCCCAAGCTCGGGCGTCTGGGACGCCTACTTGGACTTGAAGAGCTTCAGCGCGCCCTCCGCGAGCAGCCCGAAGCCGAGGCCGATCACCGCGCCAAACGGGATCGTAAAGAGCGAATAGACGAGGAACTGGGCCACGAGCGCCCCCACCGGGAGCGGTCCCTTTGCATCCAGGCAGACGCCGACGAGGCCGAGCACCGTATGGGCCAGTCCGGCGGCGGCTCCGGCAAGCAGCATGATTTTTCGAACAAGCATGGAAGGCGGCCTCACGATTCCAGACTCTCCCGGCGGAAACAACCGGAAAAAGCAGGCCTCCGTCAGATCGCGATCCGCTCTGCGTCGGGTTTGGTTTCCGTCTCGATCCCCGGTTCGACGGCTTTCGCCCCCGCCCCCTTGCCGCCGAGGCGTTCGAAGAGCTGCCGCATCGCGCTGAAGGGCACCGGCTTCGGCAGGAAGGCGACCGCACCGGAGCGGGTGACGTACGGATGATCCGCCGTCAGCTTGCCCGAGCAGAGGATGATCCGGGTCTCCGGGAACCGGGAGAGAATGTGATGGCAGACCGTCAGGCCATTGAGCCTCGGCATCATGATGTCCATCACGATCACGTCGGGCTGGAAGCGGTCCACGTTTTTGACCACGTCGATCCCGCCGGAGGTGACGGTGGCCACCACCTCCTCGTTGCAATGGCGCACATAGGAGGCCAGCGCGGAAGCAAACTCCCGGTCGTCATCGGCGATGAGAACACGCACAGGAGGGTATAGAGAATTTTCCGTGCCACTTTTTCCCCGGAAAAAAGTTTCCTGCCTTGCCTACCCCTTGCTCCCGGTAAACGAAAGCCCCCGGACGATCTGCTTCTGGAAGAGGAGGAAAGCCACGATCACCGGCAGGGTGCAGAAAACGCTCACCGCGAATGTCAGCCCGTAGTCGGAGGCGTAGGAGGTCTGGAAGAGGGCGATCCCGACCGGGAGCGTGTAGCGGTCGAGCGAATCGAGAAAAACCATCGGCGCGAGAAAATCGTTCCACGAGCCGATGAAAGTGAAGATGCCGAGCGTGGAGAGAGCGGGGCGGGCCAGCGGCAGCGCAACGTGCCAGAAGAGGCCGAACGCGCCCGCGCCATCGAGCGCGGCGGATTCCTCCAGCTCCCGGGGCAGATCGACAAAGAACTGGTGGAGCAGAAAGACGCCGAACGCCCCGGCCCCGGCGGGGACGATGAGCGCCAGCGGCGTGTCGAGCCACCCGAGTGCGTTGAGGATCAGGTAGACCGGCACGAGGAGAATTTGCCCCGGCACCATCATCGTCGCCAGGAGCATCGGAAAGAGCCACCGCCGCCCCGGCGGGTTGAGCCGCGCCAGCGCGAACGCGGAAAGCGAGGAGACGGCGAGCACCAGCAGCGTGACCGAGCCGGAAATGAGAAAGCTGTTGAAAAACCAGTGCGCGATCGGGATCTCCTCCGCGTTGCCGAGCACGGTGCGGAAGTTGTCCAGCGTCCAGCGTTGCGGCAGGAGACTCTCGAAGTGGAGAATTTCGGACTCGGGTTTGAACGCGGTGAGAAAAATCAGCGCCACCGGCGCGAGAAAGAGGAACGCGAGCAGCGCCGTGAAGAGTTCGAGCAGGCGGAGCTTCTTTTTCATCGCGGGCTCCTCCCGAGCCGGAACTGGAGGGCGGCCACCAGCGCGATCAGCACAAAAAGCAGCCAGCTCATCGCCGCGCCGTACCCCATCCGGTAGTGGTGGAAGGCGGTTTCGTAAATGTATTGCACGAGCACCCGCGTGCTCAGTTCCGGGCCGCCGCGCGTGACCATGAACGTCTGCCCGAAGACCTGGAACGCGCCGATCAACCCCGTGACGACGACGAAGAGGAGCACGGGCCGCAGCAGCGGAAGCGTGACGTGGCGGAACTGCGCCCACCGCCCCGCGCCGTCGATGGCGGCGGCCTCGTAGTACGACGCGGGGATCTGCCCAAGCCCGGCGAGCAGCACCAGCATCGAGCTGCCCGCCGTCCACCAGAGCGTCATCACGACGATGGAGGGCATCGCCCACGCCGGGTCCGAGATCCACGGAACGGCCAGGCCGACGCGCCCGAGCCAGGCATTGAAGAGGCCGAAGTCGTTGCTGTAGAACCAACGCCAGAGAATGCCGACCACGCTCACGCTCATCATCGTCGGCAGCAGGAACGCCGCGCGGTAGAACGACTTTCGCCGGGGGAGGTGGTGGAGGCAGAGCGCGAGGGCGAGCGCCAGCCCGAGCGTGGCCGGGACTGCCAGCACGGCGAAATAGAGCGTCGCCCGGAGCGCGCGCCAGAAGTATTCGTCGCGCAACGCCTCCGCGTAGTTCCCCAGCCCGTTGAAGGCGGGCGGCGCGGGCGAGAGCATCTCCCAGCGGACAAAGCCGAGGCCCAGCCCGAAGAGGAGCGGCACGATCAGGAACCCGGCGAAGAGGAGCAGGTGCGGGGCGAGGAAAAGCAGCGAGACCGCGCGGCGGCTGCCCGGAGGGGGAGCAAGTGGGCGGGGCTTCATGGTGGGGTTGGCGGGGCGTTTTCGCGGCGGTCGCGTTCGATGGCGCGGTTGATCCGCTCCGTGGCGATGGCCAGCGCCTCCCGGGCGGGGAGGCTCCCGCGCAGGGCGCGCTCCACGGCGAGGTCGAATTCCGTGAAAAACTCGAAGATAAACGGCACGCGCGGCGGATAGTGGACGTACGGAATCTGGCGGGCGAACGCGCTCTGGATGCGCATCCCCCGGAACGCCGCCGTCTCCCGCAGGCTGAGGCGGACGGGAATCTGCCCGGCGCGCGCCCACTGGAGGCTGTGGTCGGAGAGAAACCGGATGAAGCGCCACGCCGCCTCGCGCGGGCGGCCCTTCAGCCCGGCGCGCAGGCAAAGCCCGTGCGAGTCCGCCCAGGTGGCGGGCCGGCGGCCAAGCACCGGCAGCGGCGCGCCGCCGTAGTCGAGCTCCGGCTGTTTCTCCAGATCCGGGAGGAGGAAAAGCCCCTCGAAGGCGAGCGCCACCTTCCCCTGCCGGAAGCCGATCCAGGCGTCGAAGTTCTCCGGGCGCGGCGCGAGCCCCTCGCGGATCAACCCCGCGCAGAACTCCAGCGCGGCGACGTTCTCGGGCGAATCGAGCAGGCAGCGGCTTCCATCCTCGCTCACCAGCCGGCCGCCGAACTGCGCCATCAGCGCGACGAGGTTCGTGCGGTACGTCGTAAAGACGAACCCCCAGCGCGGCGGGCCTTCCCCCCTCTCGCGCCGGGCCTTGAAGCGCCGGAGCACCGCGAGGAACTCCTCGCGCGTGGCGGGCGGGCGGGAGAACCCGGCCTCGCGCAGCAGCCGGTTGTTGACGTACATCCCGAGCGGGTGAATATCGAGCGGGATCGCCATCGTCTCCCCGCCGATCTGCATCGCCCGCCAGACGTTCGCGTCGAAGTCCGCCACCGGCAGCGGCGCGCCTCCTTGCCCCTGGATCAGCGGTCCGAGCGGTTCGAGCCGGTGCGCCCGGGCGAAGCGGGGGAGGCTGCTCGCGTGCACCACGAACACCTCCGGCCCGCGCCCGCTGAGGCCCGCCACGAAGAGCTTGTTGTAGTAGGTGCCCCAGTCCATCCGCTGCATCAGGACGTGGATGTCCGGGTTCTGGCGGTTGAACTCGCGGATGATCTTGAGCATCGTCCGCCCGTCCGGACCGGTGAAGCCGTTCCAGAACCGGAGCGTCACAACGGGCGAACCGGCGGGCGAACCGCGCCGCACCAGGAAAAACACCGCCAGCGCCCCCGCGAAAAAGGCGAAAATCCAGAGAAGAAGGCGCGGCGCTTTCATTGCCAAGCGACTTCGCGGCGGGTCTTGCGTTCACGGGCGCGCGTGCGAGGTTTTCCGCATCCCGGGGGAACCCCGCCCCCTCTCCTGGGTGATTCACCGATGCCGAAAACGCCGAATCTTCACCGTTTCCTGCTTCGCCTGCTCGCGGCGTTGCTTTCCCTTGCGTCCGTGGCGGCCCCGGTTCCCGCGACCTGGGCCGGAACGGATCGGGCGGCGGTCGCCGTGGCGAAAGCGGAGCCGGAGAAAGCGCCGTTTCTGGTGCACAATCCGGTTTTTCCCGCGCCGTCGCAAGACCCGTGGGTTGTGCAGGGGAATGGCCGGTTTTACGAAGTCCGCTCCGACGGGCTGCGGATTCTCGTGCGGAGTGCGGAGCGGTTCCGGGGTTTGATGGCGCAGCCCTCGCAGGTGGTCTGGAAAGCGCCCTCCGCCGGGCCGAACTCGCAAAACGTCTGGGCGCCGGAAATGCACTGGCTCCGTGGGAAATGGTGGCTCTTCTACGCCGCCGATGACGGGCAGAACGCCCACCACCGCATTTTCGTCATGGAATCGCGCACGCCCGACCCCGCCGACGGCTTCGAAGAGCGGGGCCGCTGGGAGACCGGGGGGTGGGCCATCGACCCGACCGTGTTCACCGGGAACGACGGCGCGCTCTACGCCCTCTGGTCGGGCTGGCCCGGGAAAACCGACGGCGAGCAGAATCTCTACATCTCGCGGATGCGCGACCCGGCCACGCTCGTCGGCGGGCGGGTCCGGCTCGCCTCGCCGACGCTGCCGTGGGAGCGGATGTCGCTGCCCGTCTGCGAGGGGCCGCAGGCGCTCCGGCACAAGGGCCGGACGTTTATCATCTATTCCGCCAGCGGTTCCTGGACCAAGGATTACTGCCTGGGGATGCTCGTCCACCGCGAGGGCGACATGATGGACCCGGCCTCCTGGGAGAAACAGCCCCGCCCGGTGCTCACCGCCACGGATGCCGTCTGGGGCGTGGGGCATTGCGCCTTTTTGCGTTCGCGCGAAACGGGGGATCTGATCTTCTACCACGCCAAGACCAGGCAGACCGCCGGGTGGGAAGACCGGAACGTCCGGGTACAGCCGTTCGGCTGGCGTGAGGACGGGTTTCCCGAGTTTGGGAGGCCGGTGAACCCGGGGCTGCCCGTGGCGATCATCCCGGGCGGGTAGAGGTAGGGAAACTCTTTGCCTTTCGCTCTAGAGCGGCTTGACGAACACGCCGAGCAACGGGCGTTTGGAAGGGGTGGCCGATTCGAAATCGCTGACGAAGCCGCCCGCCGTGCGGATTTCCACATGCCCCGCGCCCTTTCCGCCATAGACGATCACGGAGCCGACCGGCGCCTTGAACGGGTCTTTGATTGGGAGGCGGCGGAAGCCGTGCTCGGCCACCAACTCTTGGCCCGCCTGCTTGGCGTAGGCGGTTTTCGGGTAGGAGTCGATCACGTCCGCTTCCAGAAGGGCCGTCTTGACGTAGCGCCAGCAGCGTTTCTGGGAGTGTTTGCGGGCGCGCGCCTCGGCGATCTGGGCGGCGCGGAGCATTCGGGAGTCGTAATGGAATTTCCCGGCTTTGGGCCCGAACGTCTTGACGAGGCTCTCCTTGGTGAGGAGGCGCGCCGTCCGGACATCCACCAACGTCTCGCCTTCCCGCGCCGCCGCTTTGGCGAGAGGGAGGGCGAAAAGGGCCGCAAAAAGCGCGGCGAGGAATGCCGTTTTCGGGGGAGTCAAATCGCCGAAGAGGAAAGCGTTTCTTTCCCGACCCGTCAACCCCATTTTCCCGCACCCGCCGGGGAGGGGGCGTCTGCATCGCCCGGGAGCGCCGATCAGCACTCCAGCAG
>CAZYVL010000112.1:0-4303 GCA_964651005.1 uncultured Chthoniobacteraceae bacterium
TTAGGCGGCCAGTTCAGACCCGAGCGTTACGCGGGCTGCCCGGCGTAGCGCGGCTCGTAGGTGAAGATTTCACCGGGAGCGAAGAAGCGCTTGAGCTCAATCGCGGCGTTTTCCTCGGAGTCCGAGGCGTGGGCGATATTGACCATGACATCCACGCCGAAGTCGCCCCGGATCGTCCCTTTCGCGGCTTTCTTGGAATCGGTCGGCCCGATCAGCGCGCGGATGCGTTCCACGGCGTTCTCTCCCGAGAGGGCGAGGGCGATGACCGGAGTGGACTGCATGAACTCGGCGATCTCCGGGAAGAACGGCTTGTCGAGAAGGTGCGCGTAATGTTCCTCCAGGAGCGCTTTCGTCAGGGAGAACATCTTTGCGCCGCGAATCTGGAAGCCGGCTTCCTCGAAGCGGCGGATGACTTCGCCGACCCGTCCGGTGGCGACGCAATCAGGTTTAAGCAGGATCAATGTGGTTTGCATGCGCGGTAGAGTTAGCGATGCCCGCCCCGCGAATGAAGAAGAATCCTGCGGAAACGTAATTTTTTTTATTGTTCGAGATTACTCCCGCCCTTCATCCCCGAGGTGGCGACCGGGGGAGAGATAGCGGGTAACGTAATCGCGCACGGCCTCCTCAAGCGGCGTGACGGCGGCTTCGTAGCCGCTCGCGCGCAGCTTCCCGATGTCGGCGAGAGTGAAGTATTGGTATTTCTCCCGGAGTGCCTCCGGCATGGCGATCATCTCGATGCGCGGTTCCCGCCCGAGCGCGGCGAAGATCGCGCGCGCCAGTTCGTTCCAGGTGTGCGCTTCGCCGGAGCCGATGTTGAAAAGCCCGCTCTCCCCGGTGGTGGCGAGGTGCAGCGTCATCGCAACGGCGTCCTTGATGTAGAGGAAATCGCGCTGCTGCTCGCCGTCGGCGTAGTCGGGCCGGTAGCTCTTGAAAAGCCGGATCACCCCGTCGGCCAGGACCTGCGCGTGGCTTTTGTGCACGACGCTGCGCATGTCGCCCTTGTGCCCCTCGTTCGGGCCGAAAATGTTGAAGTATTTCAGCCCGACGATCCGCTCCAGCCATCCGTTGCGCTTCGCGTAGAGATCGAAGAGGTGCTTCGAATAGCCGTACATGTTCAGGGGCCGGAACGCTTCGAGCGAGTTGTCGGGAGCATCGCTCATCCCCGCGCTGCCGTCGCCGTAGGTGGCGGCCGAGGAGGCGTAGACGAACCGGGCATCGTTCGCCAGCGACCAGGCGGCGAGGTCTTTGGTGAACTCGAAGTTGTTGCGGATCAGATAAGCGGCGTCCGTCTCTGTCGTCGCGGAGCAGGCACCGAGGTGGAAAACGAAATCAAACCCGCCCAGCGAGCCGTCGCGCAGACGCGGGCGGAGGTCGTCGGCCTCCACGTAGTCGGCGAAACGCAGCGGCACGAGGTTTTTCCACTTCTCCGAGGTGCCGAGGAAGTCCGCGACGACGATGTTCTCGCACCCGCCCCGGTTGAGTTCCCAGACCAGGGCGCTGCCGATGAAGCCCGCGCCGCCGGTGACGAGAATGCGCGAGGAGGAGGCGAGAGGAAAGGCGGTCATGATACGGTGTTGGCGAAAGGTTCCAGCCTACCAGCCGAGCACATGCGCGAAGAGCAGCGGCGCGACGATGGAGGCGTCCGACTCGATGATGAACTTCGGGGTGTCCACGGCGAGCTTGCCCCAGGTGATCTTTTCGTTCGGCACGGCGCCGGAGTAGCTGCCGTAGCTCGTCGTCGAATCGCTGATCTGGCAGAAGTACCCCCAGAGCGGCACGTCGGGCCGCTGCAAATCCTGGTGGAGCATCGGCACCACGCAGATCGGGAAATCGCCCGCGATCCCCCCGGCGATCTGGAAGAACCCGATGCTCTGTTTCGCGGCGGTGCTTTCGTACCAGCTCGCGAGGCTCATCATCGCCTCGATGCCGGTGCGCACCGTGTGGACGTTCTTCACGTCGCCGCTGATGCAGTGCCCGGCGAACATGTTCCCGAGCGTGGAGTCTTCCCACCCGGGGACGAACATCGGCAGGTTGCGCTCCGCCGCGGCGAGCAGCCAGCTATCCCGCGGGTCGATCTGGTATTCCCCGGAGAGCGTTCCGCTCAGCAGGATCCGGTACATGAACTCGTGCGGGAAATAACGCTCGCCCTTCCGGTCGGCCTCCATCCACTGCTCCAGGACGGCTTTTTCAATCCGCCGCATCGCTTCGTGCTCGGGGATGCAGGTATCCGTCACGCGGTTGAGATGACGGTCGAGGAGCGCCTTTTCATCTTCCGGCGTCAGGTCGCGGTAGTGGGGGATGCGCACGTAATGATCGTGCGCCACGAGGTTGAAGACATCCTCCTCCAGGTTCGCGCCCGTGCAGCAGATGGCATGGACCTTCCCCTGCCGGATCATCTCCGCAAGCGAAACGCCGATCTCCGCCGTGCTCATCGCCCCGGCCACGGTCACCAGCATCACGCCGCCGTCGTCGAGGTGCTTGCTGTAGGCGTTCGCGGCGTCCTTGAGGGTCGCGGCGTTGAAGTGCCGGAAATGGGTATTGATAAAGGCGCCGACCGCGCCGCCGTGCTCTGTTTTCATGGTCGTGATTAAGATTGGAAAAAGGTTAGATAATGAGGGCCGCCGCGCCTGTCGAGGCAATCGCGGATTTTATCGCCGCTCTCCGGCGCGCCCTTCGCAAAAGAAGCGATCCAGCATTCCATACAAGACCGCGTTTGCCCGTGCGGCGTGCGCCACGGCTCCCGCTTCGATCTCCTTCGCGCCGTGTATCGTTCCGTCGCTCCCGACAGCTCCGGCGATCTCTCCCGCGCCATGCTCGATCCACGCCCGGCATTCCGCCGCCCCCGCTTCGAGGTGAAACTGGAGCGCAAGCGCCGTCTCCCCCCAGGTGAATCCCTGGTTGGCGCACCACCGGCTCTCCGCAAGCCGTGTCGCGCCGCGCGGAAGCTCGAAGGTGTCGCCGTGCCAGTGGAGCACGGGGAGGCTCTCCGGCAGCCCGGCGAGTCCGCTGAAGCGGGCGCGCGCCTCGGGCGTGAACTCCACGCCGAACCACCCGATCTCCTTCTCCGGGTTCTGGTAAACCTCCGCCCCGAGGGCGTTGGCGATCAGTTGCGCGCCGAGGCAGACGCCGAACGTCTTGCGCCCCGCCGCCAGTGCTTCCTTGAGAAAGCGCTTCTCCTCCACCAGCCACGGAAAATCGCGATGCTGGTGGAGGTTCATCGGGCCTCCCATCACCACCACCCCTTCCACTTCGGAGAGCGCGGGGAGCGTCTCCCCCGCGGAGAGCCGGACGGGGCGGAGCGTGATGCCACGCTCCGCCGCCCAGTCGGCGATCCGCCCCGGGCCTTCGAAGGGGACGTGCTGGAGGAGATGGAGGTGCATCCTTGTCCCGCTCCGGGATTATCGGTAGAGCGGGCCGAAGTTATCGCAGGCGCGGAAGTCCGCGCTCTCCACGCCCTCCGTCCCGAAGGCCGCCCATGCGCTCGGCCGGAAGAGGCGCTCCGGCGCGACGTTGTGCATGTAAACGGGGATGCGGAGCATCGCCGCGAGCGTGATGAGGTCCGCGCCGATGTGGCCGTAGCTGATGGCGCCGTGGTTGGCCCCCCAGTTGTTCATGACGGTGTAGACATCGCGGAACGCGCCCGCGCCGGTGAGGTTCGGGGCGAACCAGGTGGTCGGCCAGGTGGCGTTGGTCCGCTCGTCGAGCGTGTTGTGTACCGCCTCGGGGAGTTCGACCGTGTACCCTTCGGCAATCTGGAGCGCCGGGCCGAGGCCCTTGACGAGGTTGATCCGGCACATCGTAACCGGCATCCCGCCCCGGGTGCAGAAGCGCGTGGACCAGCCGCCGCCCCGGAAGTATTCCGTGATGGAGGGGTGCCAGGTGGTCGCCTCCAGGCAGGCGTTGGCTTCGCCTTCGGAGATTTCCCAGAACGGCTTCATGACCGGCTCGCCCTCGCGGGTCTGCTGGCCGGAGCCGTCGAGCGCCGCCGGGCCGGAGTTGATGAGATGCAGGATGCCGCCCGCCGCACGGCCTTCAAGCTGGTAGCCGCTCACCCGCTTGACGGACTCGGGGCTCCAGTAGGTGCGCACGTCGGCGAAGATCTGCGCCGTATTGGTGAGCAGGTAGTTGAGGAGCATCGACGCGCCGTTGAGGCTGTCGTTCTCCGTGGCGACGACGAACGGGGCGCGGATGCCGTTCCAGTCGAAGGAGCTGTTGAGGACCGCCTCCATGAAGTCGCCGTTGGGGAGGTGATCGGTCCACTGCCGCTGCCCCTGGAAGCCGGAGGCGATGGCGTGGTGCCCGT
>CAZYVL010000112.1:4403-7901 GCA_964651005.1 uncultured Chthoniobacteraceae bacterium
CCCGCGAGGACGGCGGCGAGATAGACCGCGCCGGGGCGTTCCGTGCCGTTGAAGCCCCAGACCGCCTTCGGGATCTGCGGCGTCATGTCCATCGTCTCCGAGCCGTAGCACCAGCAGCGGGTGACGGTGAGCGAAACTCCAACCCCCTCGCGGGCGAATTTCTCCGCGCAGGCGGCGGCTTCGGCCACGCCGCCGATGGTGCTCTCCGCGATGACGCACTCGACCGGGAGGCCGTTCGGGTAGCGGAGCGTGGAGGAGATCAGCGCGGCGGCAGATTTCGCCATTTCCATCGTCTGGGTTTCCAGCGACTCGCGGACGCCGCCGAGGCGGCCGTCAATGGTGGGCCGGATGCCGACCTTGGGGAAGACAGTGGTGAGAGGGAAGGGAGGAGTTGTGCTCATGTTTTTTTTAGGAAGGGAAAGGAGGGAAATGGACGGAGAAAACAGACGGGGGAGGGGAGGGGGAGAGAAAGGAAAGGGGGAGCTTCCACCACCGATTTTCCCCCAGGAACGCCCGCGCCGCAATGGCATGGATTGACCAAGGGATGTCAATTTTTGACTTTCAGCGGGCAATCCGAACCGGCATCGTCCCGGGATGAGCGAACGGCCCGAGCCGAAATACTTCAGCACGCAGGTTTCGGAGGCGCGGCGCTTTTACCTGGAGCTTCACCCGGCGGCGAAGCGCCAGCTCCGCGTGGTTTGCGGCGGCTGGGAGCGGTGCCGTCCGGATTACGATCTGGAGCGGCCCGGGTTTCCGCATCTGAGCATCGAGGTGGTCTGCGGCGGGATGGGGACGCTCACGCTCGCGGGCCGGGAATACGCCCTCACGCCTGGGACGGTCTTTGTCTACGGCCCGGGCGTCGCGCACCGGATCCGGGCCAGCCGCAAGCACGGGCTGGCGAAATACTTCGTCGCGGCGACCGGGGAGGAAGCGCGCGAGCTCTTCGAGGAGTGCCATCTCGCCCCGGCGGGCGTCGTGCGGGTGCGGCATCCGGCGGAACTCCTCCGCGTCTGTGACGATCTCATCGCCCGGGGGCTGGGGGACCATGCCAACCGGCGGCGGATGTGCGGGGTGGCGCTCCAGTATCTGCTCATGAAAATCGGCGATCTCTCCGTCCCCGAGGATGCCCCGGCGACCGCCGCGCTGGCCACTTACCGGCGGTGCCGCGCGTTCATCGAGGAGAACTTTCTCTCGCTGCATTCGCTGCGCGAGACGGCGGCGGCGTGCCATGTCGATTCGGCATATCTCTGCCGCCTCTTCCGCCGGTTCCGGCGGCAGCCGCCCTTCCAGTATCTGCAAAGCCTCAAGATGAACCGCGCCGTCGATCTCCTCCAGGACGGGCGGCTCAACATCAAGCAAACCGCGCAGGAGCTTGGCTTCTCGGACCCCTACAACTTCTCCCGCGCCTTCAAGCGGGTATTCGGGATCTCGCCGGGGCGGTTCCTGGAAGGAAGCGGGCAGGGCGGGAGCCGGGCAGGGGAGCGGAGGGCGGCAGATTTTTCCGCCTGAGCGGCAAAGAATGCAAGCCGCCCGCCCGCCGCCAGCCGAAACCAAGGTATGAAAGCGGCAAAACTGGTTGGTATTCTGATGGCGGGCACGCTCTCGACAATGGTGTGCGGACAAGCTGTGGCCGAGCATCCCAGACTTGAGAAGATCAAGGAGCGTTGGGAAAAACGGCAGGCGGAAAAGGATCAAATGCGCGAGAAGATCGGCGCTGAACTCAAGAAACAGGATGCGGAGCTTGAGAAAGTGCAGGAAAATCTCAAGTCCGCCTCCGGAGAAAAGAAGATCGACGCGCTGACCGCGGCGGTCAACACGCTCATCAAGCAGCGCAAGGAGATGAACAAGCAGATGGAAACCCATCTGGAGAAGGCGAAGGGATTCCCGGGCGAGGCGGCAACCCCGTCGGGTTCCCCAACCGAACCGGCCACTCCCTGACCCCCGGGAGCGGCGGCGGATAGACGGAAACGGGCGCAAAACCGGGTGGCGGATGCCGGAAGTCTCTTTCGGCATCCGCCGCTCTTTTTTTGGCCGGGAACGGGTCGGTAACGGAAGGCCGGGCAGCAGGGTTGCCATAAAAAAATTACCGATTTCGTGCGCGACATGCCTCTGGAAAACTGGCATGGGGGAGGGACGGCAGCGTCCGAATGATCACAATCCGAGACATCCTCAAGCCCCGGCAAGTCACCCTGGAGATCGCCGCCTCCACCCGCGAGTCCGCCATTCTCGAAATCGCCCAGCTCCTACGCGGCGACGAACGGGTGCGCGACTGGAATGCCTTCGTCACGGCTATCAAGGTCGGCAATTCGTGTCTGGCCAACGAAAACGGCTACGGCCTCTGCATCCCGCACGCGCGCACCAACCATGTTTCCACGATGGTCATGGCGGCGGGCCGGAGCGCAAAGGGCATCCTCTTCGAACCCGAGCAGGGGAACCCGCTGCGGGTGCACACGCTCATCGTCATCGGAGTCCCCACCGCCCTGGCTGCGGATTACCTCCGCATCATCGGCGCCATCGCGCGGACGTTCCGCTCGCCACAGAGCGAAGAAGCGCTGCGCAAGGCCCAGAGTGGAGAAGAATTTATCCGGCTGCTCGCGGCGAACGAAATGCCGGTTTAAGCGTCCCTGGGTGCGGTGGGCAAAAAAAAGGCGGAGTTCCGGTGGGACAAACCAGCAACCCATCCGGAACCCGCACGACAACATCCGCCTGTTTAACGGAATGTCAACAGAACAGGCGCAAAAAAGAGGCAGCGTTTTCCGGCTCCTTGCCGCCCTGGGGAGCACGCCAGCCCGGCACTACCGTGCAAAACATCCGTCGAACTCGGCGCTGCTGGAGGCGATCATCGTATCGGCAGCCCGCTCGGCGGAGAGGCGGTTGCTCCCTTCGGCGACCGCTTTCTCCACGTAGTCGCGTTTCCACGCCTCGTGAAGCAGCCGGGTGACAGTCGCCCGGAGCGTCTCGTTCTCGCGCCCGGCCATCAGGGAGAGATGGTAATAAAGCCCGGCGGGAATCTCGACCTGCATCCGGCGCACGCGGAACCCGCCGCGTTCCCGGTGCCGCCGTGCCGCATCGCGGAGCTGCTTCTTGCGGTCCACGCCGCTGGAGGGGCGGCCCCGTTTTTTCCCGGGTTGAGAATCGGCGGATGGCATTGCGCCATTCAACGCAAATTTTGATGACATGTAATCAAGATTTAACGGCGATTTTCGGTTCCCGTGACGAATCCGCAGCGGGGAGACGGAGCAGAAATTCCGTCCATTCCGAGTCCGTCCTCGTCAGCGAAAGATCGCCGTCGTGGGCACGCGCGAGTTCGCGGGCGAGGGAGAGCCCCAGGCCGTGCCCGGGAATGTCCGCCGTCGGGTCGGCGCGGTGAAAACGCTCGAAAAGGCGCGTGGCGCTGGCTGCGGGAATCCCGGGGCCGGTATTCGCCACGGAGAGAAAAAGGGCTTTTCTCCGGGAGGTGACGCGCACGCGGATCTTGCCATTCTCGCGGTTATATTT
>CAZYVL010000113.1:0-3084 GCA_964651005.1 uncultured Chthoniobacteraceae bacterium
GATCGGTCTGGATTAAGCCGATTGAGCCGCCCCGTCGGCCTCTCCTCTTGGGCATTGCTTTTGAGAAGGTTCCGGCGGTTAATGAGGCCGCTTGCGCCCAAGCCGTTTCAAGACGCCCGGTTCGCTCCCGACACACCCTGTATGACCACCGCCAACAAGATCACGATCAGCCGCATCCTGATGATCCCGGTGTTCGTCCTGCTGGCGGTCTACTATGGCGGGAGCGTCGTCCGGGGGGAACCCAAGGAGGCGCTGCGGGTGGCGGCCATTCTTGTCTTTGTCGTCGCCGCGGCGAGCGACGGGATCGACGGCTACATCGCCCGGCACTTCAACCAGAAAAGCCGTCTCGGCGTGATCCTCGATCCGCTCGCCGACAAGGGGCTGCTGCTGACGGCCATCCTGACGCTCACGTTCTCCAACTGGCACTACGAATTTCCCCTCTGGTTCCCCGTGCTCATCATCACGCGCGATATTGTGGTCGTCTGCGGGGCGATCCTCCTGCAATCTTTCCAAGGCTCGGTGCAGGTCCGCCCAAGCTGGCCGGGGAAGGTGGCGACGTTCCTCCAGATGGGCGCGATTGCCGGGGCGATGCTGCAATGGGGGGCGACGGGGCGCGCCTTCGGGCGTTCCTTTCTCCTGCTTGATCTGCTTGTCGTTCTTGCCGGGCTTTTTACTTTCATCTCGGGGGTCGGCTACGTGCGCGACGGCATCCGCCAGCTCCAGGCGGGCGACCACGGCAAGGCGGCCTGAGCCTCCCCTCTCCCATCCCGCTCCTTTTTTTAACCTTCCCGAAGTCTTTCCGTTTATGAGAACCGTTGCCATTGTCGGCCGTCCCAACGTCGGCAAATCCGCCCTTTTCAACCGCCTCGCGCGCCGCCGCATCTCCATCGTACACGACCAGCCGGGCGTGACCCGCGACCGGATCACCGCCGAGTGCCGCCTTGGCCGCGAGCCGTTCACGGTGATCGACACCGGCGGCATCGGCAGCGATGTCGATACGAGCTTTACCGAACAGGTGGATGCCGAGGTGAACCTTGCCATCGAGACGAGCGATCTGCTGCTCTTCATGGTGGACGGGCAGAGCGGGCGCAACCCGGTGGACGAGGAGATCGCCCGCAGGCTGCGCAAGGCGAAGAAGCCGGTGCTGCTGCTCGTCAACAAGATCGACCACCCCAACCACGACACGCTGGAGGCCGACTTCGCGCGGCTCGGCTTCGGCGAGAGCGTCAGCCTGAGCGCGGAGCACAACCGGGGCATCGGGCTGCTGCTGGAGAAGATCGAAGCGCATCTCCCCCCGGCTTCCACTCCGGCGCAAACCGAGGAACCCGCCGAGCTGCCGCCGGTGGAAATGGCGATCGTCGGGCGGCCCAATGTCGGCAAGTCTTCGCTCATCAACGCGATCCTCCAGGATAGCCGCACGCTGGTTTCGTCCATCTCCGGGACGACGCGCGACGCCGTGGACATCCCGTACCGGCGCGAGGGCCGCGCCTATACGCTCATCGACACGGCGGGCATCCGCCCGCGCGGCAAGCAGGGGTCCTCCGTGGAGATTTTCAGCGTCATGCGCTCGGAGCGGACGATCCGCCGCGCCGATCTCTGCGTGCTCGTGGTGGACGCCACGGCGGGCGTCACGGCGCAGGACAAGAAGATCGCGGGGCTCATCCAGGAAGCCGGGAAGCCGTGCCTGGTGGCCGTGAACAAGTGGGATCTCGTAAAGGAGGCGGGCGGGTTCGGCACGCGCAAGGAGCAGCTCGCGACGCTGCTGGAGAAGATCCGCGCGGAACTCTTTTTCGTCGATTACGCGCCGGTCATCGTCCTCTCGGCGCTGAAAAAGGAGGGGTTGACGCGGCTTTTCAAGCTCGTGGAGCAGATTCGCCGGGAATCGCAGCACCGCATCGGCACGGGGCCGCTCAATCGCCTGCTGGCCGAGGCGCTCACCGCGCACCCGCCTCCCACGCGCGCGGGGAAGCGGCTGAAAATTGTCTACGCCACACAGCCGGAGCGGGAATCCCGACCCGGCTCGATCCCGACCCCGGGCATTCTCCTTTTCGTCAACCGGCAGGATCTCCTCGTGGATTCGTACCGGAAGTACCTCGACGCGCAGATCCGCAAGGAGACGGCGTGGACGGGGCTCCCGCTCACCTTCCACTTCCGCGAACGCGAGGCGCGCGGGCGGCGGGCGCACGAGAAGGCGCGGCGGTAGCCCGGCGTCGGTCTACTTCTGCCCGTCCGGCTTCCCGAAGACCTCCGACTGGGCCGCGCAAAGGCAGCCGCAGAAGATCAGGACGGAGCCGGAGAGGTAAATCCACATCAGCACGACGACCACGCTCCCAAGCGCGCCGTAGAGGGTGTTAAAGCGCGCGAAGTTGTCGGCGTAGACGACGATCCCCTTTGCGACGACCTGGAGCGCGATGGTGGCGACCAGCGCGGCGATCCAGACCTCCCGGATGGTGGTTTTGCGCCGGGGCGCGTACTTGTAGAACATCAGCAGGCCGTAGAAGAGGATGAGGGAGGGGAGAAAGAGCCGCGCCGTGCGGAAGGAAATCTCCAGCAGCTCGAATCCCACAACCCCCGAACGCTGCCAGTAGCTCTCGATCGCCCGCATGATGAGCGGGGCGACGAGCCCGAGCAGGAGCGTGCTGCCGGTGATCCCCACCATCGAGAGATTGGCGAGCGGCAATCGCCACCACGAATACTCCTTGAGTCCCCAGGCGCGGTTGATCCCTTGCACGAGCGACTGGAAGAAACGCAGCGAGCTCCAGGTCAACGCGAGGATGGCGACGATCCCGGCGGTGCCGCGCGAGGCGACCACGCCGCCGATGGTGGAGGCGATGAGGTTGCTCCCCCCCTCCCCCACGGGGACGTAGTTGCTCACCAGTTCGAGCACTTTCGTCTCCACTTTCTGCTCGCTGTCGCTCAAGACCCACCCGCCGATGGAGATGAAAAGAAGCAGCAGGGGGAAGAGCGCGAAAAAGGCGTAATAGGCGAAGGAGGCGGCCCGCAGTTCGCCGTCGGTGGCCACATACTTGCGCACGGAAACGAGGAGCAGACGACCGAGCCGCCGCAGCAGGGAGGGAGCGGGGG
>CAZYVL010000113.1:3184-5586 GCA_964651005.1 uncultured Chthoniobacteraceae bacterium
GTTGTTTTGGGGTCGATCAGGCTGATCGGGTGGATCGGGAGAATGGCCGTCCTCGGTGGTCATTGCGTCGTGAAGTTGCCGTCATCGTGGGAGAAAGGGCGAGGACGGGTAAAGGCAAATCGCGGGAGGAGGGAAACGCGCCCGCACGCGCCGGAGCGTGCGGGCGCCAAACCGGTTTTTCCCCGCTCCCATGCCCGGATGGCGAGATGCCCGTTGATTTCCCCTGCAAAACCGACGACAGGTTTTCTCCGGCAGGCGGGGAGGAGGATTCCCCCAAAGCTCCGGCGGGCGACATTCCCGCCGAAAAGACGCCCCAAACCGCATAAATTGGACTAGATTTTTCAGCGCGATGCCCGAATCGGAGAAAGTCAACGCTCCCCCTCGCGACCCGGTGCGGAAGCGATGGAGGCGGCGCGTGCTCGGGGCGTTTCTCGCGGCGGCGGTTCTGGCCGTACTTTTTCACCGGCCGATTCTGCTCTGGGCCTTGCGCACCGCTGCCATCCAGATCGCCCGGCACGAGAATGTGGCGCTTTCGCTGGAGGTGGAAGGCTCCGTGCTGACGGGGCTGACGCTGCGCCATGTGCATGGCGTGGCGGTGCCGGGGGGGGAGGAACGCTCGCCGCTGCGCTCCGTGGAGATCGGCTATGCCCGCTTCGACTACAGCCTCCTGCGGCTGCTGCGCGGCGGGGTGACGGAGTTTCTCTCCAGCTATGCGCTGCACGATGCCAGCCTGGTGGTCGAGGCTCCCCCGCCGGAGGGGAAGCGGCGGCACAAGCGTTTCGCGCGGCTGCTGCGCGATGTGCTCCAGCAACCGGCGCTTTTCAGCAACCGCGTGGAGGTGGAAAACTTCAACCTGCTCGCGCGCTTCCCGGAGGGGGTTTTCTCGCTCAAGGAGCTGGATGTCCGGCTTGCTCCGGATGAACCGGGGTTCATCGCGATCCGGGAAGTTTCCGTTCCGCTGCTGACCACCTGGCGCGATCTCCGCGCCGGGGCGACCTACGCGCAGAGGCATCTGGTGGTGGGGGCGTTCCATCTCGGCGATGCGATCCGCGTGGAGCGGCTGGAACTCGACGGCTCCCGGCGGGCGGAAGGGCGCAGCGCGCTCTTCGCCAAGGGGCATCTTTTCGGCGGCGATGCGGAATTTCATCTCCAGGAACGCGGCGGGGGCAAGACGAAGATCGCGGGGAACGTGGCGGGGCTTTCGCTCGACGCGCTGGATGCGTTTTTCCACGGCAGGGCGGGCGTCTCCGGGACGCTGGACCGCTTTGCGCTCGAGCTGGAGGGGGAGCCGGACGCGCCCTCCTCCTGGCGCGGGGAGGCGGGGATGGAGATGGGGAACGGGGCGCTCGGGCACGGAAGGCTGGCTTTCGACGCGGCGCGGATCCATCTGCTCTTCCGCGATGGCGCTTTGCAAGTCGGCGATACATTCCTCGCGGCGGGGGAGAGCCGGGTTCGCTTCGAAGGCACGCACGCGCTGCCGGATTCCTACCGGACGTTGAGGCGGGAGGGGATCGACCTCGGCTTCGATCTCCAGGCGCCCCGGCTGGAGACGCTGACGCTGCGCACCGGGGGTGTGGGAAGTGCCGGGATCGCCGCCAAGGGGGCGCTCTCGGGGCGGGGAACGCTGCACCTAGCCGCGCGCGAACTGGCCGCCACGTTCGACCTGGCCACGCCGGGGCTGGAATGGCAGCGGGCCGTGCCTGGCTCCCCGCCTCTCCAGATTGCGACGGGGCGCGGGCAGATCCATGCGTCCCTCGGCCTCAATCTGCGGCGGCGGATGCGGGCGGCCCCGTGGCACGAGAAGTTTTCGCTCCGGGGCGACGCTTCTTTCAGCCCTCGGGAAGCGGCTGGGGATTCCGGCAGCCCCGGCCCCGGCTCCGGCCCGGGTTTGCAAGTCGGCGGCGTGGCGTTTGACACCGCCTCCGCGACGATGCGCCTTCAGGATGGCGAGGCGGCGTTCGAAGCGGTGGAACTCCGGCGCGGGGAGAACAACGCCCGGCTCTCCGGGCGTCTCCGGCTGCCCGCGCCGGGGGAGGCGCTCCGCTGGGAGGAGGCGGACTTCGATCTCCGCTTTGCCATCGACGCTCCGGCGCTCGCGGAGTTGAACGCAGAGGGAAGCGGGAGCGGGAAGGAGACGCGAATCCATGGCGCGCTCACGGCGACGGGAGAATTTCAGCACGGCAACGGGGCGACGCACGGCGGGGCGCGGATCGACGCGCGCGATCTGGCTTTCGGGGAGTTTTCCGCCCGGCGGTTGACGGCGGAGCTGCCCGTGGAGGGGGAAACCGCGCGGATCACCGGTTTTCTGCTCGATCTCAACGGCACCGACCGGCTCTCCGGGGAGGGGTCGCTGCGGCTGCGCGCTCCGTTTGCCTACGAAGGGAAGCTGGCGGGGAGCGTGA
>CAZYVL010000113.1:5686-7877 GCA_964651005.1 uncultured Chthoniobacteraceae bacterium
GGGGAGCGTGACGGGGCTGGAGGGCGAGGTCGCCGGGGAGTGGTCGCCGGAAAGCATCGAGATCCCGACGTTCCATTTCCGCTGCGACCAGGGAGCGGCGCGGGCGGTGCTTTCGCTCGCGGGGCAGCGGCTGCGGGTGCGCGAGCTGGAGGCGGAGTTCGGCAAGGAGAACCGGCGGAGTTTGATCACGGGGCATTTTTCGTTGCCGCTCGATCTTCGGAACGCCGACGAGCCGGAGACGATTCTGCCGGATTCCGGTGCGCTGGAGGGGGAGCTGAAGCTGCGGCAGATCGACCTCGCCCGGTTTTTTCCCGATCCGCCCCCCTCCCCTTCCCCGGCGAAGTCGCCCGCCCCGGCGCGGCACGCTGCGCCTCCTGCTCCGGCCCCCGCGCAAGGGCCGGGGTTGAGCGGCCTGGCAGACGCGACGCTCACGGCGGGCGGCACGGTCGCCGCGCCGGAGCTGACGCTGACGGTGAAGGGCCGCGAGCTTCGGAGCCGGCGCGTCGCGAAGCTGGAGGCAGCCTCGCTCGATGCGTCGCTGCGGTTGCGCGGCTCGCGGCTGGCGCTGGAGGGGACAGCGGCGGTCCCCGGCTTGAGTCCGCTCCGGTTCGCCGGGGAGATCCCGCTGGAGCTTCGCGCCGCGCTGCGCGGGGAACGGCTCGACTCGGCCACGCCGCTGAAGCTCTCGGTGCGGCTCCCCTCCTCTTCCGCCGCGCTTTTCGGGCAGGTTCTGCCCGGGCTGCGGCGGATGGAGGGTCGCCTGAGCCTGGATGCCTCGGCCACGGGCACGCTCGGCCAGCCGGTGTTCGGCGGCGGGGTGCGGGTTGCCCTTCCCGCGATCCGCTTTCAGAACCCGAGTCTCCCCGGGATCAACAATCTGGAGGCCGATCTCCGTTTTTCGGGCAACCGGCTCGCCATTCACCGCTTTTCGGGCGATGTGGCGGGCGGCCCTTTTCACGCCTCCGGGAGTGTGTTGCTGGAGAAATGGACCGAGCCGCGCCTTGACCTCCGCTTGCGCTCGAAGGGGACGCTGCTCGTGCGCAACGACAGCCTGATCGTGCGCACCGATTCGGATTTGAAGATCGCCGGGCCGCTGGGCGCGGCGAAGGTGAGCGGAAAGGTGGGCATCAACCGGAGCCGCTTTTTCCGCGATGTCGAAATCCTCCCCATCGGCCTGCCGGGCCGCCCCGCGCCGAAAGCGGCGGGGATGCCGAAGCGCGTTTCCATCGAAGCGGCGCCGGTGCGCAACTGGAGCTTCGACGTGGCGATCCAGACGACGGAGCCGATGCGCATCCGCAATAATCTCGCCCAGGGGCAGGTGGTGGCCGATCTCCGCCTGGGCGGAACGGGCCTCGCCCCGACGTTGGAGGGGACGGCGCAGATTCGGAATTTCGTCGCTTCGCTGCCGTTTAGCCAGCTCCAGGTCGATCACGGGTTTGTCCGCTTCACCCCCGGGGATTCGTTCAACCCGACGCTCGACATTCACGGCTCTTCGCGCCTGCGCGATTACGAGATCGCAGTCCATATTTACGGCACCGCTTCCGACCCCGAGACGCTCTTTAGCAGCGAGCCGCCGCTGGCGCAGGAGGAGATCGTCGCGCTGCTGGCCACCGGGGCGACCACGCGCGAGTTCACGGAGAACAACCAGGTGCTCGCCGGGCGCGCCGGGGTGCTGCTCCTCCAGGATCTCTACCGCAAGCTCTTCAAAGGCAAGGCGCCGCCGCCCTCCGCGACCGAGCGGCGCGGCGATGACAAGCCGTTGATGGAACGCTTCCACCTCGATGTCGGCACGGTCGATCCGCGCACGGGGAGGCAGCAGATGGGCGGGCGGTTCGAGCTCTCCCGGCAGTTCGAGGTCGGCGCGGGGATCGACCTGGAGGGGGATGTCAAACTGCAACTCCGGTATCTGCTCCGTTTTCGCTAGGGTTTCACCACGGTTTCGCCAGGTACACGCATTGAGAAAACATGAATCGATCTTCTCGTCCTGATCGCCGGTTTTTTCCGGGCCGCCCAACGGGATTGCCAAAGCTCGTGGCGCTGGCGCTGCTTGTGGCGGCTCTCTCCGCTTTTGGGCAACGCTTCACGGAACCGCCGCTCCCCACCCATCCCGAGCAGCGGGCGATGCCTTCTCCCACTCCCGCACCGACGCCGATACCCTCCCCCGTTCCCCCTCCTCCCGAACCGCCGGTGG
>CAZYVL010000114.1:0-7786 GCA_964651005.1 uncultured Chthoniobacteraceae bacterium
CCGATAATCCCGCTCCATGCTTGTCTGGAGAAAACTGGCTTCGGCGAAGTGGGAGGATGCCTGGATGGAGCGCCTGGCGTTTCTCGGCCCCGTCCGGCTGGCCGTGATCGCCCTGCCCAACCGCAAATCGCTCCGCATCGAGGCGCATAACCTGACGCCGCGCGAGGCGAAGGCGCTCGTGGCGCAGTTCGGCGGCACGGTGCGCGAGGCGGCGGACCGCCCGACGCCGCCGCCCCCCCCGCGCAAGCCGCTGGCGATCCGTGACCAGCTCATCGTCACCGACCGCCCTTTGAGTGCCGCTGCCGGCCCGGCCTCCGGCTTCCCGGCGGGCCGCCCGGTGCTGGTCATCCCGGCGGCGATGGCGTTTGGCACGGGCGATCATGTCACCACCGCCTCCTGTCTGCGGCTGCTGTGCGACGCGGCGCGGGAACGCGCGGGGAAGCCGTGGGAGTTCCTCGACCTCGGGACCGGGAGCGGCATCCTCGCCATCGCTGCGAAGAAGCTCGGCGCGCGCCGGGTGGAAGCGTGCGATTTCGACCCGCACGCCGTCCGCACCGCCCGGGAGAACGTCGCGCTCAACGCCGCCGCGCCGCTGCCGGTCCACAAGACCGACGTGCTGCAATGGACGCCCGCCCGGACCTGGGAGGTGGTCGCGGCGAATCTCTTTGCCGAGGTGCTCGTCGCCGCCGCCCCGGCCATCGCCCCCGCCGTGGCCGACGGGGGGCGGCTGATCCTCTCGGGCATCCTCCGGGAAAAGGAGGCGGAGGTGCTGGAGGCATTCGGCCCGCGCGGGTTCGCTTTTGAACGGGCGGTGCGCAAAGGAAAATGGGTGACGCTCTTCGCCGCCAAGGTCGCTGCCGCCGCGCCCGGGAAGCCGACCCAGCGGCGCAGCCGCCAAAAAACACGTTGACGCCCTGCGCACGCCACCGATAGCTTCCCTCCCGAAAAAGATCGCCGAAAAATCCTGCCTACGCCGGTTTTGACCCCTGAAATAGACCGTATTCGGATCGTTTGGGGAGAGTCGGCGCAGGCAATTTTCATCTATGGCCGACGAACTTTCCTATGTGCTCATCACCCCGCACTCGTCCCGCAAGTCGCGGACGGGTGGCATCGTATCCCGGCTGATCTCCCGCACGGGCCTCGATCTGGTGAGGGCGCGCATGTTCGCCCCGAGCCGGGAGCTGATCGAGCGGTACGCGGAAACGATCGTCTCCGATCCCGATCCGCGCCATCGCAAGACGCAGGAACTCATCCGCGCGTATCTCTTTTCCCATTTTCTGCCGAATCCGGCCATCGAGGGGGGGGCGCAGCCGCGCGTGGCGCTGCTGGTTTTCCAGGGGGAGAACGCCGTGGAGAAGATCCGCCAGGCGGTCGGCCATATCGTCCATGAACGCACGAGCGGCGAGACGATCCGCGACACCTACGGCGACTACATCGTGGAAGGGGAGAAGGTCGTCTATTTCGAACCTGCCGTGCTCGCCCCGCCCGATGCCGAAGCCGCCCGGCGCGACCTGGCGCTCTGGGCCGCGTATTCCGACCGCGACGGCGGCATCCTCGCCAGTGTGGATGCGGGCGCGGGTCAGAGTTCTTCCCCCGGCGGGGTCGAGCAGACGCTCGTGCTCATCAAGCCCGACAACTTCCGCTTCCCGAACCGCCGCCCGGGCGGGGTGATCGACGTCTTTTCCCGCACCGGCCTCGCGATCATCGGGATGAAAGTGCATTTCATGAGCGTGGCGCAGGCTTGCGAGTTTTACGGCCCGGTGCTTGCCGTGCTCAAGGAGAGCTTGCGCGAGCGCGCCGGGGCGGTGGCCAAGCTCGCCGTGGAACAGGAACTCGGCATCGCCCTCGACGAAACGCTCCAGCGCCAGCTCGCCGACCTGCTCGGTCCCATTCACGGGCAGCAGCATTGGGAGTCCATCGTCCAGTTCATGGCGGGGACGCGGCCCAGCGAATGCCCGCCGGAGAAGCTCGACGAACCGGGCAGCGAAAAGATCGTCGCGCTCGTTTACGAAGGGGTCGATGCTGTCCGGAAAATCCGCGGCGTGCTCGGCCCGACGGACCCCTCCAAGGCTCCCCCCGGGACGATCCGCAAGGAATTCGGCCAGACAATCATGGTCAACGCCGCCCACGCTTCCGACTCGGCTGAAAACGCCGCGCGGGAGATGGGGATCGTGAAAATCGGCGAAAACAACCTCAAACCTTTCGTGGAGGCCGCCCTCGGCACGGGCTGACCTCTTTCCCTCCTCTCCCTCCATTCCCGATTGTACACCCAAACCGAAACAGACCCTATGGACCTCGCCTCACGCGCCACCATCCTCACTCCCTCGCTCACCCTTTCCATCGACAGCAAAGCCAAGGCGATGAAGGCCGAAGGCATTGACGTTTGCAGCTTCGGCGCCGGAGAGCCCGATTTCGACACGCCCGAGCATATCAAGGCGGCCGCGATGGCCTCGCTCGACGGCGGCTTTACGAAATACACGCCCAGCTCCGGCATCCCCGATCTCCGCCAGGCCATCGCCGAAAAGTTCCTCGCCGAGAACCAGATCGAATACAAGCCGAGCCAGGTCATCGTCTCCAACGGCGCCAAGCACTCTTGCTTTAACGCCATCCTCGCCACGGTGGAGCCGGGCGATGAAGTCATCATCCCCGCCCCGTACTGGCTGAGCTATCCCGAGATGGTCCGCCTCGTCGGCGGCGAGCCGGTGTTCGTCCAGACCACGGAGGAGAACGGCTGGAAAATGACGCCCGAACAGTTCGAGAGCGCGATGACCCCGCGCACCAAAATGGTCATCATCAACACGCCCGGCAACCCGACCGGAGCCGTCTACACCCGCGAGGAACTCGCCGCCCTCGCCGCCGTGGCCGAAGAAGAGGAGATCCTGATCCTCTCGGACGAAATCTACGAAAAGCTGACCTATGACGGCGTGGAGCACGTCTCCATCGCCTCGCTCTCGCCGGAGATTTACAACCTGACGATCACCGTCAACGGGTTCTCCAAAGCGTATGCGATGACCGGGTGGCGGCTCGGCTATCTCGGCGCGCCGGAGTCGATTGCCAGGGCGATCGACTCGATCCAGAGCCACAGCACGTCAAACCCATGCTCCTTCGCCCAGAAGGGGGGGATCGCCGCGCTCAAGGGCGACCAGCAGCCGGTGTCCGACATGCGCGACGAATTTGCGATGCGGCGCAACTACATGTTCCAGCGCCTCTCGGCCATCCCGAACATCTCTGTCGTCAAGCCGCAGGGGGCGTTCTACATGCTGGTGAATATCTCCCGGCTCTCGCTCACCTCGCAGAACTTCTCCGACCGCCTGCTGAGCAAGGCGAACGTCGCGGTGGTCCCCGGCATCGCCTTTGGCGACGACCGCACGATCCGCTTCAGCTACGCGGCAAGCATGGACATCATCAAAAACGGCCTCGACCGCTTCGAAGAATTCTGCCGGACGCTGTAGTCCTGCCGAGTTTCGAAGGCAAAAGCATTCACCCTCCCCCCGTTGTGCTCCCAAGGATCACGGCGGGGGGATTTCTTTTGCCCCGTTCCCTCTTCTTCCTACACCCTTCGCATCACGAAGGAAATCAGCGCGAGCACGAGGAAGACGACGAAGAGCACCTTGGCGATCCAGGCGGCGGTCCCCGCGACCCCGCCAAACCCGAGAAACGCCGCGATCAGCGCGACGATGAGAAAAATCAAAGCATAGTGCAGCATGGATAGGTACCTCCCTGAACTTTTAAAGGAATGTTCTTTCCCGTAGTTGATGCGGGAGAAGCAACTCTGCTTCGCAAGAAGAATAACCCCGTTTCCCCTGCATGGCGAATGGGGAAATGAAGAACGGCCAGTGGCCCGAAGAGACCCCGAAGAGACCCCGGAGAGACCCGGAGAGGCCCAAAGAGACTCGAAAAGGCCCGAAGGCCAAGGGCCGGGAGGAGAGAGGCGATCAGTTCGCCCGGTCTTCGCTTCGGCATGCCCACCAGACGCAACCAAGCAGGGAGAGAAAGGCGAAGGAGAACATCCCGAAAGTGAGCATGACGGGAGAGTTGTGTGCCGATTCCTCTCCTCCGCGTCAAGCCGTCACTTGAGAATTCCAAAAAAATCGTTCAATACCGCCTGATAAACTTCTTTTTTAAAACCGGGTAGCCAGCCAAGATCGAATCCCGAAGGCTCGATCCAGCGGCACGCGCGAAACTCCGGGTGCGCGGTAGCCAGGCATATTTTCGCCTCCGGGGCGACGAGTTGCAGCAGGTAGTAATCCTGCTCCTGCCCCTGGTATCCTTTCTTCTCCCGGCCATTGCCGAAGAGGTAGCGATACGGCCCCTTGTGGGCGACGACCCGGTAGTGGCCCGGACGCAGGCCGATCTCCTCCTCCATCTCGCGGGCGAGCGCCTCGGCGTGGCTCTCCCCCTTGTCCACGCCGCCTTGCGGGAACTGCCACGCCCCGGCCAGGTTGATCCGCTCGCAAATCAGAATCCGCCCGTCGCTCCGTTGCACGATCCCCGCCACGTTCGGGCGGAGCCTCGGGGTGGCTTTTTTCGACTCCTCGTTTTTCGTGGGCATTGTGGGAACGTGGCGGCGGTTTTGCGGACGAGTTCGGATTTCCAGTTCAGGGCGGTTCCGTTTATGGTTGTTTCGATGTCTCCCAAGTTCAACCTCAAACCGAAAACGCTGTTTCTCATTGGGGCTGTGGCGGGCCTGCTGCTGGGCGGGCGCTGCGTGTGGCTCTGGCAGCCGGAGCGGCAGGTCTCGCTGCACCAGCGGCATTTTCTGGAGGCGGTCGCGGATCGGAAGTGGAAAAAGATCGCGGCGGCGCTTGCCGACGACTTTCGCGATTCGGCGGGGCACGACAAGGCGTGGGCGCTCAAGGAGTCGCGCGAGGTGCTGCGGCAGTTCTTCGTGCTGAGCGTGCGCGAGCGCGAGGCGGGGACCGCTTTTGCCACCCCGGAGCGGCGGGAGGCAACCGTCACGACGCGGTTCCGGCTGGAAGGGAACGGCACGCCCGTCGCGGAGTACGCGATGGAGGTTGTGAACGGCTCGGGCGCGCCGTTTGTCTTCGTCTGGAAACGGCAGGGCTGGAAACCGTGGGACTGGCAAATCACGGCAATCCGCCACCCGCTGGTGCAGAGGGCCGCGTGGGAGGAATAAGGAATATCCGCTTTCAAGGTCGATTTTCCACAGCGCGCAAATCTCTGTTTTGCATTCCGCAGAAATGCTCCTATTCTCCCCAGCCGTCGCCCCCGTGTAGCGGGGTGCCGAAGTGGCGGAAACCGCGCTCTTTCCCGCCTTCGCCTGTCCGCATCGCGCGTCCCCAAAACCCCAAAAACAAACTAGACAGCTATGATCCAGAACGATCTGCTCAAGGTGGATTATGACCGCGGCGGAGCCGCATTTTCCGTCACCGAATTGGCTTCCGGGCGGGTGTTCCTCCGCTCCGGGAAGCTGGAAGGAGCGGGCGAGCCGGAAGCAGCCTGTGCCTGCCGGGACGAGGTGTTCGGCGCGGGCAGCCGGATCGTCATTCCGCGCGGGGAGGAGGGCGCGTCGTTCAGCCTGGAGCTTTATGAGAAGCTTCCGTTTTTGGTGATCCGGGGGGCTTTTCAGAACGGCGAGGCGACACAAAAGGCGGTGCAGAGCCTCACTCCAATCCGGTTTCTCGTGGACCTGGATGAACCGGCTGCCGCACTCAAGACGCTCGGCACGGGTGGGTTGCTCCCCCCCGATGAAAACCCCGGGAGCTATGTCTTCCTGGCGTGCGCCGTGCCCGCCACCCGCCGGGGGGTGGTGGCCGGGTGGCTCACCCACGAGCGCGGCAGCGGTGTGCTCTTTTCCAAGGCGGCGGGCGACGCCGTGGAGTTCTCCGGCCAGATCGACTACGGGTGGCTGCGCCTCGACCCGGGCGAATCGACCGCGCTGGAGACGTTTGTGGTCGGCGTGTTTGACGACGCGCGGCTCGGGCTGGAGCGGTTTGCCGATCTCACGGCCCGGCAGCACCAGATCGCGCTGCCGCCCCGCGAGGCGGTCTATTGCACCTGGTACGCCGAAGAACACGGCAAGGCCGGAGACGAAGCCTCGACCCTGGAGATCGGCGCGTTCATCGCGGAAAAGCTCAAGGCGCGGGGGTTGACCACGGTGCAGATCGACGATTGCTGGCAGGACGGCCCGGAACTCGACGGCCCGACGCGCGGGTTTGATCGCGCGCGCCCCGGCCCCGAGGGGCCGTATCCCAACGGGATCGCCCCGGTGGCCGACGCGCTCCGGGAGATGGGCCTGCGGCTGGGCATCTGGTGGCTCCCCTTCGGGCGCAACCACGAAGACCCGCAGTGGCAGGACCGCCAGGATTGGTTCGCCCGCTGGGCGGACGGCACGCCGATGCGCACGGTCGCTTTCGGCGGCACCTGCCTCGACCTGACGCACCCGGCGGTGAAGGAGCACCTCGCCCACATCGCGCGGCTCTACCGGGAGTGGGGCGTGCGCTACTTCAAGATGGATGGCCTCTGGACCGGGACCGCGACGGACATGGTTTACATCAACGACGGCTATCTGGACGACAAGATGAGCAATGTCGCCCCGTTCCACGACCCCAAGACGACCCAGATCGAAGCGTACCGCGAGGGGTTGAAGATCCTCCGCCGGGGCGCGGGCGACGAGGTGTTCTTCTCCGGCTGCAACTTGAGCCAGAACATGCGCTCCTTCGGCGCCTCCTTCGGCCTGGTGGACGCGATGCGCATCGGCCCGGATTTCAACCACGACAAGCTCGGCATCAAGACGGGGCCGATCCGCGCGTCGCGCCTCTATTTCCTCAACGGGCGCATCTGGTGGAACGATCCCGACCCGACGAAGCTGCGCGCCTCCTCCGCAGTCAGCAGCGCCGACGCGGCGGCCAGCGGCGCGGTCACGCTGGAAGCGGCGAGGATGGCGGCTTCGTTTACCACCTTGACCGGGCAGGTTTTCCTCCTGAGCGACTGGCTCCCGAATCTGCCCCCGGAGCGGCTCGACCTGCTCCGGCGCGCTCTCCCTTCCTTTGACGGAGAGGTGCGCCCCGTCGATTTCTTCGACCAGTTTTTGCCGTCCATCTGGCTGCTCGCCGGGGCGGGGGGGGATCAATGGGTGCTCGGTCTTTTCAACTGGGAGAAGACGCCGCAAACGATCGGCTGCACGCTGGCCCATGCCGGGCTGGACCCGCAGCAGAGCTACCACGCTTTCGATTTCTGGGAGGAGGCGCTCCTGCCCGACATCCACGAGGCTTTCGCTTATGAGCTGCCGCCGGAGTCGTGCAAAGTCGTCGTCGTCCGCGCGGCGGCACAGAGGCCAATCTTCCTGGGGCATTCGGCCCATGTCACCCAGGGGTTGATGGAGACGCTCGACGAAACGTGGGATGGCGAGACGCTTTCCGGCCAGTGCCAGCCCGGCGCGTGCGAAAACTTCGAAATCCGCATCCGGGTTCCGACTCCGTGGAGCTACGAGGGAGCGGACGGGGTGGAGTGCGGCGGTCGTTCCGTCGAGGCCACCGCCTCGGAGGGGCTTCTGCGCCTCCGGTTCCGGGAGCCGATCGCGGCGGGAGACGCGGTGCCGTGGCGCATTCGCTTCCGGCAAAAAAACTGAGGAACTTAAGGAAAAAAGAAAGTTGCCACCCTCTCCGGGGCGGTTAGAGTAACCGCCTCGTCTTCGGCGTTGGATGCTTGCCAGCGTTGGGGGCGGGGTTTCGATCTCTCTCTGATACGGCGCGTTCGTCTAGGGGTTAGGACACAGCCCTCTCAAGGCTGGTGCACGGGTTCAAATCCCGTACGCGCTGCCAGA
>CAZYVL010000115.1:0-7769 GCA_964651005.1 uncultured Chthoniobacteraceae bacterium
TGCCAGCCTGGGATCGCTCCCGCCCGGGCCGGGCTGGCGCGTCGCAATCGGGAAGAGCACCCCGGTCTTCCGCCCGCCCCGGTGCTGGAGCGCACTGCGGTGAACCGTGGTTTAAGCCTTTATTTCAGGCTTTTGGGCCGGTTTTGGGTCAGTTTGGATTTTGAACGGTTGACAACCCGTAAGAGTTCTGGTTCATTGCCGCTGTAGGTCGCGTCTCCGTTGGCTCATCGCTTGGGCCGACATCCCTTCGCAAACCGCGCAAACCAGCGCAACTTGTCAATCGGCGCGTTCGCATTTGATTCAGGATTTCCCGGTACTCAGTTGGTCAAATCCGTTACGGCGGAACCTTTTATGGCGGGTCATAGCAAGTGGTCGAAAGTTAAACGAAGCAAAGGTGCTCTGGATGTAAAGCGCGGGACTCTTTTCTCGAAGCTTTCCAAGGAGATCACCGTTGCCACGAAGATGGGAGGCGGAGACCCCGCCATGAACCCCCGTCTGCGCGGCGCGGTGCAGGCAGCACGCGCCCAGAACATGCCCAACGACAAGATCGAGCGAGCCATCAAAAAGGGCACGGGCGAACTGGAGAGCCAGGCGCTCGAAGAGCTGATCTACGAAGGGTACGCGCCCGGCGGCGTGGCGTTGCTCATCGAAGCCGTCACCGATAACCGGAACCGTTCCGCCGCCGATCTGCGCCAGATTTTCAGCAAGCACCACGGAAACCTCGCCACGAGCGGCTCTGTGGCGTATCTTTTCCACAAGAAAGGGCAGCTCGCCATTCCGTTCGCGGCCTTCGGGGCCATCTCCGCGGCGGCCAGGGAGGACCGGATGCTCGAACTGATGTTGGAAGCCGAAGCCGAGGAGTTTCTCCCCGAGGAAGAGCACTATCTCGTCACCACCGCGCCCGAGCGGCTCTACTCCACGGGCGAAGCCCTCAAGAACCGGGGCATTCCCGCCGAAAACCTGAAACTGACCTATTTCCCTGAGACCACCGTTTCCGTGGAGGAGGAAACCACCGCAGCCCAAATCCTCCGCCTGTGCGACGCGCTGGAGGAGTGTGACGACGTGCAGAATGTCCATGCGAACTTCGACTTTTCCGAGGCGTTGCTCGCAAAACTCTCCGCCTGAGGGCGGATTGCAGTTCCCGCCGGATCACAGGACTCCACCCCTTCCCCGCCCCCCGGGCCGGAAGGTCTGCCTCCGCAAGCCTGCCCAACGGCACGCCTGAGAAGGCGCAACGACGAGAACGCCCAGAAGTTCGACAACCCTCGACAACCTTCGACAACCCAAAGCCGGACGCGCCCGAAGGCGCGGCCCACCCCAAAGCCCTAAAGCCTGAAAGCCTGAAAGCTCAACTCCCGTTCGCCCCCCTCCGGACGCCTGGACGCCGACTTTCCATCCCCCTTTTTCCAACGCAGCCATGATTGAACCGACCGAAAACCCGTCGCTCTTCAACGAAGACGAAATCGCTCCCAAACTTTCCAAACCCGCTTCCCGGCGGAAAGCGGCCTCCCGCACGGAAGACGCGGACTCCGAAGCTCCTGCTCCCAAAGCCGCCAAGGCAGCGCGGGCTCCAAAAACACCCAGGGCACCCAAAACCTCCAAGACCTCCGAAGCGCCCAAGCCCGCCAAAGAGGCCAAGACGCCCAAGGCTCCCAAAGCCGCCGCCGCCTCCCGGAAACGCACCGCCGCCAAACCGCGTGCGGAGGCAGCCGAAAAGGCTCCCGCGCCCGCTCTCCTCCCCCCGGGTCCGCGCCCGGAAGCCGAAGAGTGGAAACCCGGCGGCTCCGAGCCGCAGGCAAAAGCGGCTCCGGCTCCGGCCCCGGCCCAACCTGCCCCCGCTCCCGCTCCGGCCCCGGCAGAGCCTGCCCAACCCCCCGCCGCCGCTTCGGAGGCTCCCCAAGCCAGCTCCACGCCTCCGCCAAATTCCTCGCGCCCCTTCGCCTACGAACACCGCACCCAGGGCCGCCCCGCCGCCTCCGGGCAGTCAGCGCAACCCCAGGAATACCGGGAGCACCGCGAACAACGGGGCTTCCGCCGCGACCGCGATTTCCGGGGCCGGCGCGACTTCCGCGACCGGCGCGAACCGCCGCGCGAAAGCGTGGAGAGCCGCGAACAGCGGATCGCCGCCGCCCGGCAGGAATTTACCTCACAGGCTTCCCAAGGCACGCAAGGCGCACAAGGCGCACAGGCGGAACCGGGCGCGGAAGTGCCCCGGCCCGAGCCGGTGTTTGCCGAGGGGATCGTGGAGGTCTCCGGCAAGGGCTTCGGTTTCCTGCGCGACGCCAAGCGCAACTTCAGCCAGCACCCGAACGATGTCTTCGTCACCCCGGAGGTCTGCCGCCGCTACACGCTGCGCGACGGCATGTGGATCCGGGGCGAAATCCGCCGGGGCAACCGCGGTTCGCAGCTCTACCGGCTCACCTCCATCGAGGGGGAAGACCCGGAGAAGTTCCGCGTGATCCCGCTCTTCGAAGAGCTGACCACGATCAACCCGAACCGGTTCGTGAAGCTCGAAACCGTCCCCGAGCGTTACACGACGCGCGTGATCGACCTGATGGCCCCCATCGGCCGTGGCCAGCGCGGGCTCATCGTCGCGCCGCCGCGCACGGGCAAGACGACGCTGCTCCAGCACATCGCGGAGGCGATCATCGCGAACCACCAGGAGATGAAGCTCCTCATCCTGCTCGTGGACGAACGGCCCGAGGAGGTGACGGAAATCCGCCGCTCCGTCCCGGGCGCGGAGATCATGGCCAGCTCCAACGATATGGACCTCAAGAGCCACACGCGCATCGCGCAGCTCGCCATCGAGCGCGCCAAGCGGCTCGTGGAGATGGGCAAGCATGTCTTCGTGCTGCTCGACTCGATCACCCGCGTGGGCCGCGCCTTTAACAACGCGATGAGCGGCGGGGGCCGCACCATGTCGGGCGGCGTGGACGCGCGCGCGCTGGAAATCCCGCGCAAACTCTTCGCCGCCGCGCGCAACACCGAGGAGGCAGGCTCGCTGACGATCATCGCCACCGCGCTCATCGAAACCGGCAGCCGCATGGACGACCTCATCTTCCAGGAGTTCAAGGGGACGGGGAACATGGAGCTCGTACTCGACCGGAAGGTGAGCGACCTGCGCATCTACCCCGCCGTGGACATCTTCCAGTCCGGCACGCGCCGCGAGGAACTGCTGCTGCCCGAGGCGGATCTGCACAAGATCAACCTCATCCGGCGCGGCCTCGCGGGGCATAAAGCAGCGGAGGCGATCGAACGGCTCCTCTCGTTCCTGCGGCGCTTTCCGACCAACGCGCAGATGCTGCGCGAAATCCCGGGCTGACGGCAATGGCTCCCCGCAACAAGGGCGCGGGCGCGGGCGCGGCTCCCCGCCGTGCCACTTCCCGGACGCCCGCCAGGCCGCCGCTGGCCGGTCTTTGCACGCGGCGCATCGCGATCCTTCTCTGGATCGGAGCCGCCGGAGCGTTGGCGGCGCTGGTGCTTGTGCCCGTGAGCAACGGCGTCACGCGGCTCGGCGGCGCGATCCTCGCGGGCTCGCTCTGCGCCGGGCTGCTCGGCCTCTGGTGGCGGTATCCCTTCCTGCGCTGGAGTCTCCTCGCCCTTTACGCGGCGGCGGGTGGTTTCTGGGCGCTCCCTGGCCGGACCTTGTATGACCGCGACCCCGCCCGCGACGCAACCGCCCGGGCACTCCGCCGCTACGAAGGGGTGCGCTACCACCTGGGTGGCGAGAGCCGGTTCGGCATCGACTGCTCGGGCCTGATCCGGCGCGGCGCGATCGAGGGGGCATTCCGGGAGGGTCTGCGCACCCGCAACCCGTGGCTGGTCCGCAAGGCCGTCCGGCTCTGGTGGCACGACCTGAGCGCGCGCGAGATGGGTCTTGGCGCGCGGCGGCAGGCGCGGCGGCTCGTGCAAGCCAAGGCGATCAAAGGCTTCGACGACAGCCTGCTGCGCCCGGGCGATTTCGCCATCACCGAAGGGGGCGTGCATGCCCTGGCGTATCTGGGCGATCACCTCTGGATCGAAGCTGACCCGTCCGAGGGGAAGGTGATCGTCGTGGACAGCCGCACGACCTCCAACCCGTGGTTCCAAGGCCCGGTTTCGATCCTGCGCTGGCGGTTTCTGCAAGCGCCGCGCCGGCGACACACCGCGACCCGGTGAAAGCGTATCATATCAAATCACACTCACTCCGAAGCCAGCTCCCGCAGCCGCTCGCGCAGCATTTGGGCGGGCCACTGGCCGGGGACCTGCGGGCGGTGCAGGTAGCCGTAGTTGAGCACCGACCCGGCGGCCCCGAGCGCCAGCCGCGAAATCTTGCCGAACTTCCCCATCCCCATCACCGCCAGCTTCAAGCCGGATTGCGCCCGGGAGCGGCCCGCCAGAGGGCGCGTGAGAAAGTCGAGCAGCGTGGCGAGGTCGTGCCCGGTGTTCGCGCTCGTCGCGAGCTTGAAAACGCACGCCCCCGCCGCTTCCGCGCGGAGCGCAAGCTCCCGCAAGCGGTTCACGGGCGGCGTCGCACAAAAATTGTGGTGCGAGAGGATCACGCCGATCCCCCGCTCCCGCGCCTCATCGAGCAGGCAGGAGAGCCGCAGCCGCGTGGCCGAGCGAAGCTCCAGGTCGAGCAGCGTGGCCACGTCCAGGAACTCCCGCATCAACGCAGCGCGGCGCGGCGCGGAAAGGCTATGCGCGCCCCCCTCGCGCGGATCGCGCACCGTCACCACCAGCGGCGCGCGCAGCTCCGCCGCCGCCTCCCGGAGCCGCCGCAGCTCCGTTGCGCTCCCCGCGAACGCATCCACCCTCAGCTCCAGAAAATCGACCGCTCCGGGGGGGAGCGCCCGCGCCGCCTTCAGGGAAGCGGGGCTGTGAATCGTCGCGATAACCGCTCCGGGAAAGGGAGCGCCTGTTGTTTTCCGGGGTGACATGATGTTATGATCTTGGCTTGCTTCGCCAGCATACCTAAAACAGAGACCTTCTCCAAGCAACGTGGCAACGCAGAGACTTTCAGCAACTTCGCAGACGGGCTCGGGAATCCCCGCCGCCTGGTCACGCCCCCGCCCTTGTTTGCAAAAGCACCCCCTCCGGCTCTCCGGGGTGGGGTTCGAGGCGTAAACTCTTCCTTTGCATGATCGGTCGAAAACAAGAAATCAACCTCCAGTTCCGGCAAATCGTCGATGGGATGCTCCTCGTCGCCGCGTTTTGGGGAGCCTACGTTTTGCGGTACTCGGCGACGGACTGGTTCGGGCTGGCGACGCAGATCCCCCTCTTTGACCAGTTCCGCTGGCTGCTCTTTATCGTCATGCCCTTCGGCCCGATCCTTCTGGAGCTGCAAGGGTTCTACACGCACCCGCTCCAGAAAACGCTCTGGCGCTCCGTGGCCCAGATGGCACGCGCCGGAGTCTGGCTCGGGTTGATCGTCGCCGCCTGCGTGGTTTTCTTCCGCCTCACTGTCCCGAGCCGGACGGTCTTCATCCTGGCGGCGGGCCTGGCGATGCTCCTGCTGCTGCTGCGCGAGAAACTCACCACCCTCCTGATCCACGCGCGCGCCCGCAACGGGCGGTACCGCGAGCCGGTCCTGCTCGCGGGCACCGCCTGCGACATGCTCGCGCTGCGCGAAACCTTCACCCCGGAGCAGATGCTGGAAATGGAGATCGCCGGGGAGATCGACATTGAGAAGCAGCCGCTGAGCGATCTCGTCGAGATGCTGCACAAGCACTCGATCAGCCGGGTCATCTTCGCGGGCAACCATTCGCACGTCAACCGGCTCCAGGAAGCCGTCGGCGCGTGCGAGATCGAAGGGGTGGAGGCGTGGCTCGTCGCGGACTTCATCAAGACCTCCATCGCCCGCCCTACGTTTGATGTCCTCGGCTCGCGCACCATGCTCGTCTTCCGGACGACACCGGAGGTCTCCTGGGCCTTGATGCTCAAGGGGATCATCGACCGCACGGGGGCGTTCCTCCTGCTGCTGTGCGCCTCGCCTGCGCTCCTGGCCGCCGCGCTCGCCATCCGGTTCACTTCGCCCGGGCCGATCATCTTCCGCCAGCAGCGCGGCGGCAAGCACGGGAGGCCGTTCACGATGTACAAGTTCCGCACCATGAGCACGAACGCCGAGATGCTCCGGGCGGAACTCGCCGCGCAAAACGAGATGAGCGGCCCCGTCTTCAAGGTCGGCAACGATCCGCGCGTCACGTCGGTCGGGCGGTGGCTGCGCAAAACGAGCATCGACGAGCTGCCGCAGCTCGTCAACGTGCTCAAGGGCCAGATGAGCCTCGTCGGGCCGCGACCGCTGCCGCTCTACGAAGTCGAGCAGTTCGAAAACTCCGCCCAGCGCCGCCGCCTCAGCGTCAAGCCGGGCCTCACCTGCCTCTGGCAGATCAACGGGCGCAGCAATGTCACCTCCTTCGAGGACTGGGTGCAGCTCGATCTCGCCTACATCGATAACTGGTCGATCTGGCTCGACATCAAAATCCTGCTCAAGACCGTCCCCGCCGTGCTCTTCGGCTTCGGCGCGCGATAACCGGCGAACGACGGGAGAATCACAACCTCCGCCCCACCTGGCAAAGCGCGGCAGCGCGAGCCGCCGCTTCCTCCAGCAGCGGCTCGGCCCGCGCGAGGGCTTCCTCCAGCGACATCGGGCCGGACGAGATCGGGAGCGCGGCATCGAAAACATCGGCCAGGCGCGGATCGGCCTCCAGGCGGCCCCCGAAGGCGATGACCGGCTTGCCGTGGCGGCGCGCCAGCCCGGCGACCCCAGCCGGGCCTTTTCCTTCAAGCGTCTGCGCGTCGAGGCTCCCCTCCGCAGTCAGAACCAGGTCCGCCTCCGCAATCGCTTTCTCCAGGCCGAGAATCTCCGCCACGAGATCGAACCCGGGGCGGATCGTGGCGTGGCAGAACGTGAGCAGGCCGAACCCGAGCCCCCCGGCAGCCCCGGCGCCCGGAGTCTCCTCAAAGCCGTGCTCAAGCTCCAGATCGTCCTTCGCCAGCCCGGCAAGATGCTCCATCGCCAGCTCCAGCGCCTCCACGTCGCGGGCGTCCGCCCCTTTCTGCGGCGCGAAGATGCGCGCCGTGCCGCGTGGGCCCAGGAGCGGGTTGCGCACGTCGCAGGCGGCGATGATCTCCGGCAGTTCCGGTACGCCGGTCCAGTCGATCCGCTCCAGCGCGAGCAGGTCGCCCGGCACCGGCTCTTCCATCAAATCGCCGTCGCTGGTCAAAAACCGATAGCCGAGCGCGGCGGCCATGCCGATGCCGCCATCCGTCGTCGCGCTGCCGCCGAGACCGACGATGATCCGTTTCGCCCCGCGCTCCATCGCCTCGCGCATCAGCTCCCCCGTGCCGTAGGTGTTCGCCTTCAGCGGGCGGGATTCCCCCGGGGCAAGGAGTGCAAGACCGGAAGCCTGGCTCATCTCGATCACCGCAGTCGGCGTTTCGAGCCGGGGAATCCAGGCATACCCCGCCACCACGGGCGCGCCGAGCGGGCCGCGCACCGTCCGCGTCACCCACTCGCCCCCGAGCACTTCCGCAAGCACCCGCGCGGTCCCCTCCCCGCCGTCGGCGATGGGGCGGCAGAGCACCTCCGCGTCGGGCCAGACCCGGCGCACCCCCCTGGCAAGGGCGGCAGCGGCGGCGGAAGCGGAGAGAGAGCCTTTGAATTTGTCGGGGGCGATGACGATCTTCATGGTTGCGCGGCGATGATGCACGGGATCGCCGCGCCGCGCCAGTCATCCGTGCGGGGGTGTTACGGGTTGCAACCGGGCTTGCGTTAATCGGCGATTCCT
>CAZYVL010000116.1:0-7764 GCA_964651005.1 uncultured Chthoniobacteraceae bacterium
CTGCCGACGGTGGGACTCGAACCCACACTCCGCTTTCGCGAAAACGGATTTTAAGTCCGTTGCGTCTGCCATTTCGCCACGTCGGCGTTCCGTCGCACGGGCGACGGCGACGCGGCTGAAAATACCAGCACGCCTTGTCGATACCAGCAAAAGATTGCCGGCATGGCCCAACCACAGCGGCCTGATCGATTTTATCCTGCTTTCGGAAAAGATTGCCTTTTCCCGCCAAACTTGCCTAGCCTCCGTGTCGGCAATGGGGTTTGCCCTCTTCTTTGGCCCTTGGTCATTCACCCGGGGCCAAAGGGAAAACTGCGCTGGACCGGTTTCAGAGCTGATAACTCCTGCAAGGCGCGCCAAGGGATGTTCCCCCTCCGCGCCGAGGAGGTTTAACCATGCTCGAATACTTTTGGATCGCAGTGGGCGGGGCCCTCGGCAGCGTCACGCGCTACTGGGCGTCCGGCTTTGTCGCGCAACGCTTCGGCGAGCTTTTTCCCTTCGGCACGCTGCTCGTCAACATCACCGGGTGCCTGGCTATCGGCTTTTTTGCCACGCTAACCGGGGCGGAGGGCCGTTTTCTGGTCAGCCCGGCGTTTCGCCAGTTTTTCATGGTCGGAGTCTGCGGCGGATACACCACCTTTTCCTCCTTCAGCTTGCAGACCCTCAATCTGGCTCGCAACGGAGAATGGCTTGCGGCGGGGCTGAACGCCGTCGGCTCCCTGGTCCTTTGCCTCATTGCAGTCTGGCTTGGGCACGTGGCCGCTGCGGCGCTCACCCGGCCAGGGCTCTGAAAGAAACCAACGGTATGGATCTCCCGCAAGACTCCGTTCTCCTGCGCGTATTCCTCGGGGAAGCCGACCGCCACGGTCATCTCCCGCTCTACGAAGCCGTCGTGCTAAAGGCACGGGAAAGGGGGCTGGCGGGTGCGACTGTCCTGCGAGGCCCGCTCGGTTATGGCGCTTCCAGCCGGCTTCATACCTCCAAGGTGCTGCGGCTCTCGATGGATCTCCCCGTGGTGGTGGAGATTGTGGACAGCAAAGAAAAGATCGACGCTTTCCTTCCGCTGCTCGACGAAATCATCGATGGCGGGCTCGCGACGCTCCAGCCGGTCCAGATTTTCCATTATCGCCATAAACAGCGGTAGCGGCGCTCCGAGAATGCGCGAGCGCCTTGCCCTTTAAAATCGGGGGGGTGCCCCGATGGCGCTTTTTCGGCAAGACGGCCATCGTGGCGGGCGTGAACCCGATTGCCAATTTTCTTCCCGGAAGGCTCCTTTTCGCGCTGCTGGTCTGCGGCCTTCTGCTTCCGCTCGCGTTGTTCTCCCCGGAGAAAAAGCAAAAGCCGGAGAACCCCGATCTTTTGGTGCGCTACGTGGGCGAAGAAGGGACCCCGGCGACGGCGACGGCGATGGTGACGGTGGCAACGCCTCACGCATCCCCGTCGGAAGTCCGGCAGGAACAGCTCCAGACTTCCCCGAACTCCTCGCGCACCCGCGCTTCGAGCGCCTCTCCGTCCGCCTGCTCCTTGAGGACCGCGAAGCAGGTGGACCCCGATCCCGACATCAACGCCCCCGCGCTCTCGGGCTGCGCGAGCAGCCAACGCTTGAGCAGGGCCAGGAACGGGTATTTTTCAAAGACCGGCCTCTCCAGGCTGTTCACCAGCCGTCCCCACGGGAACTCCTGCGCCGCGTACGAAATCCCCGGCAGCTCGCGGGAGTCTTTCCACCGGCTGTAAGCCCACGGGGTGGAGACGCCGAAATCCGGTTTGACTAGCAGCAGCGGGAGCGGACGCGCCAGCCGGGTGGGTTCCACCCGTTCTCCCCTGCCCCGGCAGAAGGCCGCGCCCCCGGCGAGAAAAAACGGGACATCGGAGCCGATCTCCGCCGCCAGCGTTTGCACGGCTTCTGCGGAAAGCGGAGCGCCGAAGAGGCGGTTCAGGCCCGCGAGTACGGAGGCCGCGTCGCTGCTTCCGCCGCCCAGCCCCGCGCCGTGCGGGATCGCTTTTTCAAGCCGGATCGCCACGGCGGGCGGAATCCCCGTCGCCTCGAAGAAGCGCCGCGCCGCGCGCACCGCCAGGTTTCCCTCGTCGGCAGGGAGCGTGGCGTCGCTGCACGAAAAGCGGATTCCGCTCCCGGCGGCCAGCGGCTCGATCTCCAGCGTGTCGGCCAGCGTGAGCGGCGCCATGAGCGACTCAATCTCGTGAAACCCGTCGGGGCGTTTGCCGAGGATCGCTAGCGAGAGGTTGACTTTGGCGGGCGCGCGGAGTTTCACGCGCGGCAGCGTGCGCCAAAGCCGCCCCGCAAGTCAAAACGAACCACAACCAAACCACAACCAAACCACAAGCGAACTGCAAAGCCTGGGCGAACACGCGCTTTCTTTACACCCGGCCACCCGGCCCTCCACGCGGAAATCGGAACTCACCGCAGTCGAGGCCGTTACCTCCACCCTTCTTCACCTTCCCGAAACCCGGGTTGTGATGATCCGCAACCCTCGCAGTCCCCGCAGTCCCCGCAGTTACTGGCCTTGCGTGGCGGCTTGCCTCACCGGCGTGGCCGTGGCCTATGCCGCCGACACGCTCCTGCATCGTGGTCCGGTGGACCCTCCGGCTGCCGTCACTGCTCTCCTCGTTTCGGAAACCGCCCCCGGGCATTTCGCACCCGAAGCGACGCAGCCCCTCCGTTTCATCCAGCCCAA
The DNA here is from genome assembly GCA_964651005.1 of uncultured Chthoniobacteraceae bacterium. Taxonomy (GTDB): domain Bacteria; phylum Verrucomicrobiota; class Verrucomicrobiia; order Chthoniobacterales; family Chthoniobacteraceae; genus DATMFV01. Next base: position 2,691 of record CAZYVL010000116.1, read on the forward strand.
GCCGCAACCGACGCCGCTGCCGACCCCGCTCACGCCGCGCGAGCAGGCGGCCAAGGAGCTGGAGCGGCTCGGCCAGAAGCCGACCGGGGCCGCGCTGGCCCAGGCGCTGCGGACGGGCGCGCCGCTCTCCATCGCCCTTTTTCTCCAGGCAGGCGTTGATCCCGACGCGCTCGACGGCGATGGCCGCCCGATGCTGGTGGTCGCCTGCGAGGCGGAAAACGTCTCCGCCGCCAAACAGCTTCTCCAGGCCGGGGCGAACCCCGATTGCGTCGGCCCCGACGGACGCACGCCCCTTATGATCGCCGCCGCGCGCGGGCAGACCGCGCTGATGGAAACGCTCGTCCAGGGCGGCGCGGAATTGGCCGTGGCCGACCGCGAAGGGCACACCGCCCTGAGCCACGCCGTGATGGCGGGCGATCCCGAGCCGGTCCACTGGCTCATCGAGCACGGGTTTCCGCCGGAATGCGGCCCGTGCTGCGGCGGCGCGGGTTCGCTCGTGCGGCACGCGCTTTCCACCGGCAAGCTCGCGGTGATCGAGCCAGTCCTCCAGTTTGAAAAACCGCTCCACTGGCAGCCCGAAACGCGCGAGGCGCTCTACGCCGCCGTGCGGCGGCAGGACAAGCCGCTCGCCCGTGTCTTGCTCGCCAACCTTGCCGAACCGCCCACGCCCGAGGGGGCGCGGCAGCCGCTGCTCGGCTTCGCGATTGCCTGGCAGGAACCGGCCACGCTCCGGTTTCTGCTGGAATGCGGTGCGGACCCGAACACACCGCTCGGCAGCCCGGTGGAGCCGGTGTTCTCGCGGCTGATCGCTCCAAAGTCCATGCGCTACTATCTCGAAAAGGAGGCAGGCATGACCCCGCTCATGCTCGCCGCCGGAATGGGCCGCCTCGACATGGTGGAGACGCTGCTGGAACACGGCGCGAAGCGCGGCACGCTCACCCGCAAGTCGAAGATGGCCGCGCTGAGCTTCGCCGCCCAGGCCGACAACGTGGAGGTGATGCAGCGGCTCCTGGGCAAAAGCCCGAGGCCGGAGGATCAGCATACGCGCGTGGAAATCTCGCTCGGCGGCCAGAGGGCGCGCCTCTGGAAAAACGGCAAGCTGGTCTTCTCCGCCCCCGTCTCCACGGGCCGCCCGGGCTACGCCACGCCTGCCGGGCGTTTCGTCGTCACCGACAAGACGCGAAGCCGCTTCTCCTCGATCTACAAGGTGGAGATGCCGTACTTCATGCGGCTGAGTTGCAGCGCCGTCGGGATGCACGCGGGCGTCGTCCCGAACCACCCCGCCTCGCACGGCTGCATCCGCCTCCCGTACAGCGCGGCGGTCCGTTTTTACCACGAAGTGGAGGTCGGGACGCTGGTGACGATCCGGTGAGGCTATCGCTCCCCGCAACGGATCGCCTCCGCCCATTCCCGGCTCAGCAAGCCGTATTCGAGGTTGTCCTCAAAGCCGCGCCCCGGTTTGAAAACCGCTTCCCGGGCGCGCCCTTCATAGCGCATCCCGATCTTCTGCAAGACCCGCCCCGAAGCCGGGTTGGAGGCGAAATGCCGGGAGGCGATCCGGTTCAACCCCAGTTGGGAAAACCCGAAGGCGAGCACCCGTCGCGCCGCCTCCGTGGCGTAGCCGCGCCCCCAATACGGCACGCCGATCCAGTAGCCGAGTTCCGCGCACGAGTGCTCCGGGGCGCACCCCAGCCCGATGTAGCCGCAGAAAGCCCCACTTGCACATTCGATAATCCCGAATGACGCGCCCTCTCCCTCGTCAAAATTGATGGCGCGATCGACGATGATCTCTTTGGCCAACCCCGGCGGGTACGGATGCGGAATGCCGAGGGTCGTGGCGGCGATTTCGGGCGCCCCCGCAAGCCGCTCCATCTCCGGCGCGTCCTCCAGGCGCAGCGGGCGCAGAAGAAGACGCTCGGTTTTGAGTTCAGGCTGTAACGGCGATGCTTCCATTGCTTCCATTGCTGGGCGAAGCCATTCTGCCCGCGCGACGCGCGCTCAACCAACCGGGTGCAACGCCGTGGGCGCGCCCCGCTGCTGGATGCCTTCGCGGAGCACCTCGTTGCGTTCGTTGAGCACGATGACGCGCGGCTTGTGTATCGCCGCTTCCTCCGGGGTGTAATAGCCGAAGCTCATGATGGTGAGCCGGTCGCCGACCTTGCCGAGATGCGCCGCCGCGCCGTTGAGTTCGATCACGCCCGCGTTCCGCGCCCCGTAGATCACGTACGTTTCGAACCGCGCCCCGTTGGCCATGTTGCTTACGAGAATGCGTTCATACGGCAGCATGCCGATCCGCTCGGCCAGATCCGCCGAGATCGTGAGACTGCCCTCGTAGTGCAGGCTCGCGCCGGTGATGGCGCAGCGGTGGATCTTCGACTTCAACAACGTCAATTGCATCCCTCAAAGATGCGCGAAACGGCCCGAAATCGCAAGCCGGGCGAAGGCGCGTTTTTACGACTGCTCCGGCTGCTCGACAAAAACGCACGGGCTGCCGGTAACCGGGTTCGCCTCCACGCGCACGCGCAGGCCGAAGGCGGCGCGGAGGATCGCGGGGGTAAGCACCTCGCGCGGGGTCCCCTCGGCGGCCACGGCGCCGCCGGAGAGGAGCAGCATCCGGTCGCCGTACTCCGCGGCGAGGTTGAGATCGTGCAGCACGGCGACGACGGCGCACCCCCGCGCGGCGAGCGACCGGGCGAGGTGCAGCATTTCATGCTGGTGAGCAAGGTCGAGGGCAGAGATCGGCTCGTCGAGCAGGAGAGCCTTCCCCGCGAGCGACCCTTCGGACTGGCCGCCGAGCTGCGCGAGCACCCGCGCCCAGTGGACGCGCTGCTGCTCGCCGCCGGAGAGCGTGTCGATGAGCCGCTCCTGGAGATGCGCCACGCCGCACTGCTCCATCGCCGTGCGCGCCAGCGATTCTGTCTCGCCCCCGGACGCCCCGGAGGCATCCACGCCGAGGTTCACAATCTCGATGGCCCGGAACGGAAGCGCGCAAACGGTTCGCTGGCTCAGGCAGGCGCGCACGCGGGCGAGATCCCCGTGCCGCATCGCCCGGAGCGGCACGCCGCCCCAGCGTACTTCGCCGCCATCGCCGCCCTTGCCCGGCGCGATCTCCCCGGAGAGGACGCGTAGCAGCGTCGTCTTCCCCGCGCCATTCATCCCGGCGATCATGAGCAGTTCGCCCCCGTTCACCCGGGCGTCCACGCCGCAGAGCAGCGTGTTGGCGCCGCGCCGGATCGTGATGTTGGTGGCTTGCAGCATGGAGGAGCAAAGCGGTTATCCGCCGCCGCGCTTTTTCTCGCGCATCAGCAGGAAAAGGAAAAACGGCGCGCCCAGCGTGGCGACGACGATGCCGACGGGGATCTCCACCGGCGGCGCGGCCACCCGGGCCACCACGTCGGCGGCGCAAAGCAGGCACCCCCCCATCAGGAACGACCCGGGGAGCGCCCAGCGGTGATCCGGCCCGCCGAGGAAACGGAAAAGATGCGGGGCGACCAGCCCGATGAACCCGATGGTGCCGGTGAAGGAGACCACCGCGCCGACGGAAAGAGTCGTGGCAATGACGATGACGCGCTTCATCGCCTCCACGGGCGCACCCATGTGCCGCGCGTTGGACTCGCCGAGCGCAAGCATGTTCAGCGGCCTGGCGTAGAAGAGCAGCAGCACCAGCGACACCAGCACGAAGGGGAAACACCCGGCGAGGGTCCGCCAGCTCGCCCCGCCCACGCTGCCGAGGCTCCAGAAGCTGAGTTCCCGCAGTTGCGCGTCGGAGGCCATGAAGGTAAGCCACCCGACGACGGACGCCGCGATGGCGTTGATGGCGATGCCCGCGAGAAGCAGCGTGGCAACCTGCACCTGCCCCTGCCAGGTGGAGACGGAGTAGACGATGGCGGTGGCGACGAACGCCCCCGCGAATGCCGCCAGCGGCACCGAATAGAGCGCGGCATACGGCAGCGCGGCCAATGCCTTCGGCACACCGAGTACGATCGCGAAAGCCGCCCCCATCGCCCCGCCGCCGGAGACGCCGATCAAAGCCGGGTCCGCGAGCGGATTGCGGAAAAGCCCCTGCAACGCCGCGCCGCAGATGCCAAGCGCCCCCCCGGCCACGAACCCCATCACGATACGCGGTAGCCGGAGGCTCCAGATGAGCGCGTCGTTGCGCACGCCCTCGCGCCGCCAGCCGTTCCAGAGGCTATCGAGGATCTCCCGCCAGCCGAGCGTCATCGCGCCCGAGCCGAGCGCCCAGAGCATCACCAAAACCGCCGCGACGCCGAGCACCACGACGCAAAGCCGGGGCCGCGCCCGCCACCCGAGCCAGGCGGGCCAGGCAGAAAGCGCCCGGCCAGCCGGGTGGATCGGGCTGGCCGGGGTTGCTGCGGAAGCTTCGGGCGGTTTTTCCAGGCGCACGCTATTTCGCGGCAGGGGCAGCGGGCGCACCCTTCGCGCTCCCCGCACCCGAATGGATCTGCCGGGAGAGATCGGCAAGGGCGTCCCCCACCCTCGGGCCGAACCCGAGGAGATAAAGGTCGTCCATGACGACGATCCGCCCGGCCTTGCCTGCCGGGGTCAGCGCCATCCCCGGGAGCGCCTTGGCCAGCCCGCCGTCGGCGAACTGGTGAGCCGTGCGCGTGGTGGTGAGGATCACCTCCGGGGCCATCGCGGCCAGCGCCTCCGGGGAGACCGGCTTGTAGCTCTGGAAGCCCGACGCGGCGTTCTCCCCTCCCGCGAGGCGGATCATCGCGTCAGCGGCGGTCCCCTCGCCCGAGGCGAGCACCTTGCTCCCCCCGGCGCTCAGGACGAAGAGCACCTTCGGCTTCGTCGTCGGCTTGGGAAGAGCGGCGACTTTTTCGTCGATCTGCTCGATCAGCTCCCTGGCCTTCTCCTTGCGCCCGAGGATCACCCCAATCTGGAGGATCTGCTTTTTTGCGGCTTTGAGCGTATGCTCCTCGCTGAACTGCACCCGGGGGATGCCGAGCGTGCCGAGCTGCTCGATGGTCGAGGGCGGCCCCGCCGCACCCGCCAACAGAACGAGGTCGGGCTTGAGCGAGGCGATCCCCTCCGCGGAGAGCGTCCGCTG
>CAZYVL010000117.1:0-2654 GCA_964651005.1 uncultured Chthoniobacteraceae bacterium
GCGTTCCGGTAGGGCACACCATATTGGTTGCGCGCCCTCCCCGGATCGGTCAAAATGGGTACGGTTTTTGCATCTTTTTGCGATGAAAAGCCGCCTTTTTGATTGAAAATAACCCCAGGAATAACCCCCCAGGAAACCGCACCATGTCCTCCGAAGTGGAACCTCTCCTTCACGCCTGCACCAACTGCGCGGCCATGCTCGATGTTTCGGAGCAGGAGCCGTTTGCCGAGATCGTCTGCCCGAGCTGCGGGGCGCGGATGCGCGTCCGCACGCGGTTCGACCATTTCGAGCTGACCGAGGCGATCGCTTCCGGCGGCATGGGGACCGTCTACAAGGCGCGCGACCTGAATCTCGACCGGATCGTCGCCCTCAAGCTGCTGCGCAAGGAGTTCAGCGTCGATGAGGAGTATATCGAAAAGCTGGAGACGGAGGCGAAGATCACCGCGTCGGTGAGCCACCCGCACGTCGTCAAGGTCTTCTCCTTCGGCTGCGACCAGGGACTTTACTACATCGCGATGGAGCTGGTGGACAAAGGCTCGCTCGACGATTTGATGGGCCTCCAGAGCCGCATCGCCGAGGTGCAGGTGCTTGAGATCGGCATCCAGGTCGCCCAGGGGTTGCGCGCGGCGCTGGAAGCCGGGCTGATCCACCGCGACGTCAAGCCGGGCAACATCCTTTTCGCCGACGCCCGCACGTCCAAGATCGTCGATTTCGGCCTCGCCATGCCGCTGGAGCAGGCGAAGGACGCGGAAGGGGGAGAGATCTGGGGCACTCCCTACTATGTCGCCCCGGAGAAGCTCAACCACGAGCCGGAGGATTTCCGCAGCGACATCTACAGCCTTGGCGGGACGCTTTTCCACGCGCTGGCGGGGCGTCCCCCGTTTGAGGCCGACAACGCCTCGATGGTCGCCCTCAAGCACATCAAGAGCCAGGTCGTCAGCCTCCAGGCGTTCGCGCCCGACATCTCCAGCCCCACGGCGTATGTCATTAACCGGACCCTCGCGAAAGACCCGGCGGAACGCTACCAGTCTTACGACGAGTTGATCGAGCATCTGGAGTACGCCCGCGCCAAGCTCCTGGAAAACAGCGGCAAGCCGCGCCAGGAGAAGCCGCGCGTGGTCATCGAGGGGGAGCAGCAGCAGCAGATCGTCGGCTATTTCCTCATCGGCGCGATCGCCTTCGTCCTCCTCGTCGGCGGGGGCTTCTTTCTTTTCAAGGACCGCATCATGACGCGCGGAATGGGCTACGTCGAAACCGGGAGGCGGGGAGAGATCCGCTACGCCATTTCCGCCGAGGATGGCTACTCCACTGCCCGGGGCCTGATTTTCGACGGCGAGCCGGAGAGCGCCGTGCCGTTGCTCTGGCAGCTTGCCGCCCGCCGGAATGTCCCCCAGCCGCTCAAAAGCTGGATTCTTGTCCAGGAAGGGATCGCCTCCTACCTCGCCCAGCTCCCCGGGAACGCCCACGACGCATTCGCCAGCCTTCGGAAAAGCGCGGCGGAGATGACCGACCCGGATATGCAGGCACTCTCCAGTCTCTTCCAGGATCTCTCCGTTCTGGACGTGCGAGATTTGGGCCCGGTTGAAGACGTCATGGCGCGTTTTTCCCAGCCGGGCAATGCCTCGCTGGGGCTGCTGATCGCGGGCTTCGCGGAGTGGCAGAAGAGCCACTTTGACAATGCGGCGAAGTACTTCGACGCGTTCCTCCTCCTGGATCAAAACGGGGAGGCCGAGTGGATCAACAACTACAAGCCGCTTGTGCAGCATTACGTGGACGACTACAAGGCCGCCAGCGGCATCCTGCAGGACTTCGCCGCGCGCAAGCCGGTGAACCCGGCCACGCTGGAGGGCCTCCGCAAGAAGTTGCGCGTTCGCGGCGCGCTGCCCGATTCCCTCGCCAGGCAGGAGTCGCTCCTGAGCCGGAAGGGAAGCCAGGTGGCAATGTCCATCAAGACCTTCCGCCTGCAAACGCTCGCCCTGATCCAGAGCTTCCAGCCCGAGAAGGCGAAGAAAATGGTAGAGGACGCCGCCGCCTCCTGGAAAGATTCCCGCGAGTACGCCACGCTCGCCCGGCAGGTGGATTACGCCGTCGAGTTCAAGACACAGTTGATCGCCGATCTCAACGCCCAAGGCTTCTCCGGCACGCCGATCGCCCGCAAGAAAGGCGGGGATGTCGCCGGAAGGGTGCTCAAGGCCGACGAGAGCGGGATCGAGTTGGAGACCCCCGGCGGCAAGCAGACCCTCTCCTGGACCGAGCTGAAGGAGGATGCCATCCTGACCCTCGCCGCTTCGATGATCAAGACGCGCTCGGGCGGCACCCCGGACAAAACCGACCAGAAGCGGCTCTGGTGCTCCGGCGCTTACGCCGCGCTCCTTGGCCGGGATTCCGAAGCGCTCCCGCGCCTGATGCGAGCTGCGGAGGCCAACCGCGAGTACGCGCGCGCGCTGCCGCTTTTTGATTCGCTCTCCAGATAGCGGCATCAATTCGCCGGTTGCGAAAGCCCGACGTGTTGCTTTCTTTACGTCGTGCGAATCCTGAAGGCCACCCTCCTCTGCGGCGCGCTTGCGGCTGGCCTGGCGCTCCTGCTCCACGCGGCGGGGGTGTTTGCCGTTCCAGAGCGGATGCTCTTTCCCGATCCCGCCAGCGGCGTCGGC
>CAZYVL010000117.1:2754-5591 GCA_964651005.1 uncultured Chthoniobacteraceae bacterium
GGTTGCACTGGATTCATTGGATACCGTGGACGCAATGGGCGGGGGCGGTGCTCCTCGGCTTCGGGCTGGCGTTTTGCGCGGTGGACATCAGCCAGATCGCCCTCAAGCTCATCGTCCTCTGCGCCGCGCTGGTGGAGACGGCTGCACTCTCGTGGACGCTGCACCGCTTCGGGATCGAGTGGCCCCCCTTCACCGCGCTCGCTGCGGGCGTTCTGGCGGCGGGGTTCGGCCTCGCCTGGGGCCGCACCGCCGGGGGGAGGCGCAAGCGGCGGCTCGAAACGCTCTTTGGCGAGCGGATTTCCCGCCGGAAATTCCGCGAATGGCTCGATGCCGACGTGCCGCTCGACCCCGCCGGGGAACGCCGCGAAGGGAGCGTCGTCGTCTGCGAGCTGTTTAACCAGGAGGCGCTGGCCGAAGCCCTTCCCGCCGCCGAATGCGTCGCGCTCATCAACGGCTTCTCCGCCTGCGGGGCGCGGGCGCTTCTGGAGTGCGGCGGCGTGCTCGACACGGCGGGGGGCGACCGGCTCCGGGCGCTCTTCGGGATGCCCGTGGCCGATCCCGGGCACGCGGCACACGCCTGCGCCGCCGCGCTGGAGCTCGGCAGCGCGCTGGAGGCATTCCGCCGCGAGGCGCTGCAACGGTGGGAGGCCGCGCCGGATTTCCGCATCGCCGTTCATTCCGGCGAGATGACCGCCGCCGCCGGGTATCTCGGCAGCTTCAGCGTCACGGGCGAGGCGCTGGAATTTTGCCGCCGCCTCTGCCTGGCCAACACCGTTTACGGCTCGCGCATTCTGCTCGGGCCGCGCACGTTCCAGCTCGCCCCGGAGTCGGTCGAGGTTCGCCCCATCGAACTCCTCATCCCGCCCGGCCAGGAGGCGCCCGAGGAGATTTACGAACTCCTCGCCTCCAAGAACCAGCTCACCCCGGAGGAAGCCGAACGCCGCGACACGTTCTGGAAAGGGATCGTCTTCTTCCGCGCGCGCCAGTGGGATCTCGCCGCCGCGCATTTCGAGACCGTCCTGCGCCACGACTCCGCGCGCGAGGACGGCCCCTCGCGGTTTTACCTGGAGCGGATCGCGCATCTCCGCGATGGCGCTGGCGCGTCCGATGCGGATACTCTCCGGCTATGACCCGCGCAGAATACCCCGCCGCCATTCGCGGTTTGATCGGTGAACTCAAACGGATGCCCGGCATCGGCCCGCGCTCCGCCGAACGGATCGCCCTCTGGATGGTTGGCGCCCGCAATGCCCGGCCTGCGGAGATCGCCCGCGCCATTGCCGAGGTGGGCGAGACGGTTCGCCCGTGTGGCCGCTGCGGGTTTTTCGTGTGCGAAGCGACTTGCGCCATCTGCGACGATCCCTCGCGGAGCGTCGAGCTGCTCTGCGTCGTGGAGCGGGCCACCGACATCGTGCCGCTGGAACGCTCCGGCGCGTTCCGGGGCCGCTACCATGCGCTGGGCGGACGGATTTCGCCTCTCGATCATATCGGCCCGGAAGACCTCCGCATCGACGCGTTGCTGGAGCGTGTGCGCCGGGAAACGCCCGCCGAGGTGATCCTCGCGCTTGGCGCGGATGTCGAGGGGGAAGCGACCGCCAGCTATCTCGCGGAACTGCTCAGGGAGCTTCCCGTGCGGATCACGCGCATCGCGCAGGGGCTTCCGGCTGGGGGCGGCCTGGAGCACGCGGATGAGCTGACGTTGAGCCGTGCGCTGCGGGGCCGCGTCCACTTCGGCGCGGCGTAGGAAAACCTTGTGCCCCACGCCGTGCGGAGGGTAGAAACCGGGCAACCGGGAGCCGCTCTCCCGCGATTGCGCGACTGGGCGATTGCGTGACTCCTGCCCCCCGGCAAGATCTGGCTTTCTTTTTATGAACAACGTCGATTTCTCAAAGGTGCTCATCGCCCCCTCCGTGCTCGCCGCCGATTTTGCCAATGTCGGCGCGGCCTGCCGGGCGGTGGAAGCGGCGGGGGCGGATTGGCTTCATCTCGACGTGATGGATGGCCACTTCGTCGATAACATCTCGTTCGGCCCCGCCTTCTGCGCGGCGGTGCGCGGGGTGACGACGCTCCCCACCGACGTGCATCTGATGATCGAGCACCCCGGGCACTACCTGGAGCGTTTCCTTCCCGGGGCGCATAACGTGACGATCCACGTCGAGGTGCCCAACGATGTCAGCGAGACGCTGCGGCGCATCCGCGCGGCTGGCTGTTTGGCGGGGCTTTCGCTGCGGCCCGGCACGCCGTTCGAGGCGCTGGAGCGGCATCTGGAGGAGGTCGATCTTGTTCTCGTCATGACGGTGGAGCCGGGCTTCGGCGGGCAGCCGTTCATGCCGGAGATGCTCGCGAAGGTGGAGGCTGCCGCTGCTGCCCGCGCGCGGCGGGGGTTGTCGTTCCATATCCAGGTGGACGGGGGCTTGCACGCCCCGCAGGCGCGGGAGTGCCTCGACGCCGGGGCCAATGTCATCGTGGCCGGAACCGGCGTCTTCGGCCAACCCGACATGGCCAAAGCGATCCGCGCCTTGCGCGGCGAGGAGGGTTGAACGTCGATCGGATCAAGCCATGTCATTTCATTCTTTCATCACGGAGCGCGACGGCTGGAAAACGCTGGAGGCCACCGAGCTTTGCTCCACCCCGTACCTGAAAGTGCGGCAGATGCGCGTGGCCACACCGACGCGCCCGGGCGGGGTGGAATGGACGGTGGTACACCGGAAGGCGGCGTGCGTCATTGTGCCGGTGCTGGAGGATGGGCGGCTGCTGCTGGTGAGGCAGGAGCGGGTGCCGGTGCGCGGGGTGTTGTGGGAATTTCCCGCCGGGCAGATCGATTCCGAAGAGGGCGATTT
>CAZYVL010000117.1:5691-7729 GCA_964651005.1 uncultured Chthoniobacteraceae bacterium
CATTTTTTTCACCACGCTTTATGTCCACTCCAGACCTGTCAGATTCATCAGCTCCATCGCCGCTCGATTCGCTTTTCGACTTTCTCCGCTTCCAGAGCGTTTCCGCCGATGCCGGACACGCTCCGCAGGTGGCTGCTTGCGCCGAATGGCTCCGGGACCGCTTCCGCGCGGGCGGCTTGCAGGCGGAGGTCTGCCCGAGCGCGGGGAACCCCGTCGTGCTGGCGCGCAACGCGCCGCGCCCGGATCGTCGCACGGTCCTCTTTTACGGGCATTACGACGTGCAGCCTGCCGATCCGCTTGGCGAGTGGACCTCGCCCCCCTTCGAGCCGCGCGTGGAGAACGGGACGATCTACGCGCGGGGTGTGGCCGATAACAAGGGGCAGATTTTGGCGCATCTCCTCGGTGTCGAAAGGGCGCTGCGGGAGAAGGGCGATCTGCCGGTGAATGTCATTTTTCTGGTGGAGGGCGAGGAAGAGATCGGGAGCGGAAGCCTGGAGGCGTTTTTGCTGGAGCACCGCGAGGCGCTCCAGCCGGATGTGATCGTCATTTCCGACACCACCATGATCGCCCCCGGGACGCCCTCGCTCGACTACGGGCTGCGCGGCATTCTCGCCCTGGAGGTGCGGCTGCACGGCGCGGAGACCGATCTGCACTCCGGCTGCTACGGCGGCATCGCGCCGAACCCGGCGACGCTCCTGGCGCGGCTGCTCGCCACGCTGCACGATGAGCAGTTCCGCGTGGCGGTGCCCGGGTTTTACGATTCAGTCGTGCCGGTGCAGGAGTGGGAGCGCGAGCAATGGGCGCGGCTGCCGATGAGCGGCGAGGAGGATTTCAAGCGGGTCATGCGCTCCCCGTCGCTTTCCGGCGAGCCGGGGTACACGCCGCTGGAGCGGCTCTGGGCGCGGCCCACCGCGGAAGTCAACGGGATCGGCGGCGGCTACCAGGGGCAGGGGAGCAAGACGGTGATCCCGCGCGAGGCGTTTGCGAAGCTGAGCTTCCGGCTCGTCCCGAACCAGACGCCCGCAGAGATCGAGGCGAAAGTGCGCGCGCATCTGGAGCGGCACTGCCCGCCGGAGGTGCGGATGGAGATCAGCCCGGGGCACGGCGGCGAGCCGTTCCTGTGTGACCCGCACGGCGCGCAGAGCCACGCCGTCCGCCGCGCGGCGAAGCGGACCTGGGGGCGCGATCTGGCGTTGATCCGTGGCGGCGGCTCGATCCCGATCCTGCAAACCTTCCAGCGGATTCTCGGGACGGAAATTCTTCTCGTCGGCCTTGCGTTGCCCGATTGCGCGGCTCACGCGCCGAACGAAAATTTCCCCGTGGAGAATCTCGAAGCGGGCATTCGCTTCAATATGGCGCTTCTGGAGGAGCTGGCGGCGGTGGAGTAACGGCGTCCCGGGGCGATTCCGGGGGCGTGGTCCCGGCGACGGGGGCGAGTGCCTGTGCCAGCCGCGCGACGAGGCGGCGGTGCGCGCGTTCGAAGAGGAAGACCTCCTTCATGCGGCGCTCCGGCGAGTAGAGGACCAGGTTCTCGCTCAGGAACTTTGATTCGTGGGTCGCCTTGCACCCCGTGATGTCGAGCGGGCGCACCGTCTTGTGGAACCACCCCCAGCAGACGAAATACAACTGCCCCGGTTCGTTCTCCAGCGCGACGAGCTGCCCCCGGGTGTTCGAGCGGAGCCGTCGCGATCCGGCGGCGATGCACGGGAGCGCCCACTTCACCGGCGTCGGCGGGTTTCCCGGTAAGGTCGGCTTGAGGCGGTGAAGGAGAATGTCCGCGTCGGCGGAGAGGGTGTTGGGGAGTGTGTCGAAAGTCTGGACCGCCCCGGCGGGCGCGTTGAGCTTCCGCCACGCCAGCCAGAGCTTCACGCGCGAGGCACGGAGAATCTTCGGCCCGAGATAGGCGACCAGCCCCGTCACGGCCACGACGATCCCAAGCACCACGACCGGGTTCGTCTGGAGAAGAACCAGGCCGCCGAGCACCGTGGCGTCTTCGCCCAGGCTCAGGGCGAGGTTGGAAAACGGCTCCGGCGAACTG
>CAZYVL010000118.1:0-7662 GCA_964651005.1 uncultured Chthoniobacteraceae bacterium
GTCGCGCGCGACATCGCCCACGCGAAGCTCAAGGAGCGGCTCGAAGCGGGCAACGGGCTGCCGGATTATCTCAAGGCGCACCCGGTCTACTACGCCGGCCCCGCCAAAACGCCGGAAGGGATGCCCTCCGGCTCGTTCGGCCCGACCACGGCGGGGCGCATGGACAGCTATGTCGATCTCTTCCAGTCGCAAGGCGGCTCGATGATCATGATCGCCAAGGGCAACCGCAGCCCGCAGGTGACGCAGGCGTGCAAGACGCACGGCGGCTTTTATCTCGGCTCCATCGGCGGCCCGGCGGCCATTCTCGCCCAGGAGAACATCAAAAAGGTGGAGGTGCTCGAATACCCGGAACTCGGCATGGAGGCGGTCTGGAAGATCGACGTGCGCGATTTCCCCGCCTTCATCCTCGTGGACGACAAGGGGAACGATTTCTTCGAAGCGATCGGCAAGGGCGGCTGCAACGCGTGTGCCCCGGGCGAAAGCGGGAGCAACGGAAAGAACTGACCGCGATGCCGTCCGTTTTCGCCTTTCCCCCGGAGAGCGTCGAGTATCTGCCGGAGGACTATCTCGGGCCGCTGCAAATCGACCTCCTTTTTCCTGAAAACGCGCCCGGTGCGCCGCTGGAGATCGACCTCGGCTGCGGCGACGGCGCGTTCCTCGCCGCGCTGGCCACGCGCTTCTCGGAGCGGAATTTCCTCGGCGTGGAGCGGCTCCTGGGGCGGGTGCGCAAGGCGTCGCGGCGGGCGGCTCGCGCCGGGTTGAAAAACTTCCGGCTGCTACGGATCGAGAGCCACTATTTCCTGCGTTACCTGCTCTCTCCCGGCTCGGCGTCGGTGCTCCACATCATGTTCCCGGACCCGTGGCCGAAGCGGCGGCACCAGTCGCGGCGGCTGCTCCAGGCGGAGTTTCTCGACGCCGCGCACGCCGCGCTGACGGACGGGGGCGAACTCCGCTTCACCACGGACGACCTCCCGTACTACACGCACGCGCTCGACGTGGCGGCGGCGCACGCCGGGTTCGCCCGGGAGCCGTGGGACCCCGGCTCGAAATATCCGCAGACCGCCTTCGAGCGCGCCTTCCGCGCCAAGGGGCAGCCGATCTACCGGCTGCTGCTGCGCAAGGGGGCGGGAGTGGCAGCGCCTTCCAGGAACGCCTGAAGATTCCATTGGCCATCGCGCCCGATGGCGATCCGCACCGCGCCCGTCTTGTCCTGCCGGAAGAGGGCGATCCCCGCCGCCCGCACCTGCGCGGCCCATAGTCGCGGCACGCGCTGCGCGGTCGGGAACGGCGCGCCGCTCGTCACCACCGCGCGCGGCTCGACGGCAGCGAGAAACGCGGGCGTGCCGGAGAGATCGGCGGCATGGCGTCCCTTGACGAGCAGGTCGCTCCGCAGCTCTGCGGCGGGGACGTGATCGAGCAGCCATTCCTCCGTGGGGAACCCGGCGTCGGAGGTGAAGAGAACCCGCACGGTCCGCCCCGCCGCCGTCGCCACGTCGAGCCGCAGGACCAGCGCCTTGTCGTCGGCGGTTCGCAGGCGCAACCCGGCGGGCGGATAGAGCACGTGCAGCGCGATCCCGGCGTTGCCCCGGGCGAGCGTCACCGTGTCGCCCCGGACGAGGATCGCCTTTCCGCTGGCGCGGTGCGCCAGCACGGTATGGATCGCGCGGCGGAGCGAGGAGCGGTCGCGATAGGCCGAGTCGTACACCTCGCCCACGGGCATGGCGTCGAGCAGCGTGCCCGCGCCGCCGAGATGCCGGGAGTCGCCATGCGTGAGCACCAGCCCGTCGAGCGCGTTCACGCCCCGGCTGCGGAGATACGGCAGCACGCTCCAGCGCAGCGCCCCGGCCCCGCCGCAATCGAGCATCCAGTCGCGCCGACGGCCATCTCCCGCCCGGGTTCGCAGATGGATCGCGCCGCCGTCCGCGAGGTCGAGCACTTCGATCTCGCACACCGGGGCGGCGCGCCACGACGGCTTCTCCACGTAGAAGTGCGAGCCGGGCGCTGCGGCGAGCAGCGAAAGCACGCCCATCAACGCGCGGGCGCAGAGCCAGTTGGCGTTGTTGAGCACCACGCAAAGCCAGGTGGAAACCGCGCCCGCCGCCGCCGAGGCGAGCCCGAGCGCGAGGATGAACCAGGAGAACGCCACCGCCACGAGATTCGCGGGCACCGACGCGGGCGACCAGAGATTGAAGTACCCGACCGTCAACGGCATCGACCCGAGCCACGCCGCCACGGAGACGCCGAGCGCGGCGGCTCCCTGATGCAACGCCCATGCCCGGGCCGCGAAAGGCCGCGACCAGAGCGCGCACGGCAGGAAGGGATCGGGCCGCACCCAACGCAGAAAGAACTTCTGGAGCGGCGTGGCCCCCGCCAGCAGCACCGCCACCATCAGGAACGAAAGCTGGAACCCGGGCCGGAAAAGCTGCGCCGGGTCGGCAACCAGGATGACGAGCGCCGACGCGCCGAGCGTGTTCCAGGAGAGCGCGGGCCGCTCCAACACGATGCCACCGAGCGCGATGCTCGCCATGATCGTCGCGCGCAGGCTGCTCGGCGTCAGCCCGGTGACGAAGCAGTAGCCCCAGAGCACGGGGATCACCGCCAGCGCGGCCCATCGACGCGAGAGGCACGCCATCTGGAACGCCATGAAGGCCATCGCGGCGAGCATCGCCGTATGGATGCCGCTGACGGAAAAGAGATGGATCGTGCCGGTGTAGCGGAAGAGGTCGAGGATGCTCCGGTCGATGTCCGCCTGCGTGCCGAGGGTCATGCTCTGGATGACGGAGACGACTTCCGGCGAATCCTCCAGGCCACGCGCCATCGTGGCCGCCATCGAGCGCCGTAGCCGCAGCGAAAGCGCGATGGCGGAATGCCCCGCGCCGTGGGCGAGCACCTTGGCGTCCGCCGGGTAGCGGACCTCCACTTCCGTGAAAACGCCCTGCCGCGCGCGGACGGCGGGCGCGTCGAATTCCCCGGGGTTGCGCGGGCGGGCGAGGCGATGCGCGCTCCCGGCAAACGCCAGCCGGTCGCCGTATTCCGGCGTGGGAAGACCCTCGGGCCAGCGCACCGCGACCCGGGCGCGTGTCTCCGCCGCCGGGCCGCCATCGAGCGCCACGGACTCCAGCCCGACGTAAAACCGCGCCGCCCCGGGGACCGGCTCTTGGTCCACCCAGCCGCTCCCGCGCAACACGCTCCCCGCCGGGGCGATCCGCTCCGCCAGCAGCCGCCCCGGGTCGCGCGTTTCGTGCGTCATGAACGCGCACGCCGCCAGCAACCCGAGCGCCATCCGCAGCGCCCATCGCCTCACCCCGCCATGCCCCAGGCAAGCCAGCGCCGCCGCCACGGCCAGCAGCCCGCCCACCGGGAGCCAAAACGCCCCTTGCGCCCTCTGCGTGCGCACCGCCCAGTCCGCCAGCGCGATCCCCGCCGCGAGGCAAAGCGCCGCCTCGAACAGCGGCTGGCGCGGTCTGCCTCCACGCGCCATCGGGTTGGCAGCGAGGGCGGGGGCGGGTTCCGGGGAGAGAGGCATATTGGATCATCCGCTCTCCGGGGCTATTTCACCGGCTCGATCCCCTTGAGCGTTGAGAAACTGATGCGCCGCATGGTGTCGAGAAATTCCAGCATGGAGACCGACGCGGCTTTCTCCGTGGTCGTGGCGGCGTAAAGGTTGGAGAAAAGGCCGTTCTTCCGGATGGGGCGCGAGGCGACGTAGTTTCGTTCCAGATAAGGTTGCACCGCCCAGCCCGGCATCGCCGCAATCGCCCGGTTGCTGGCGACGAGTTGCAGGATGGCGACGGTCAGTTCGGTCTTCCGCCTTGGAGGCTCGATCCGGGCAGGGGCAAGCACTTCGCGGATGACGTCGATGCGATCATCCGGGATCGGGTACGTCACCAGCGTTTCCTTCGCAAAATCCCGGGCGGTGAGGTACGGCTTTTTGGTGAAGGGATGATTCCGCGCCAGCAGCGCCAGGACTTCATACCGGAACAGCGGATGGAAGGCGACGCCCGGGCGCGGCTTGGCCTGGGAGACGATCACCAGATCGGCGGCATCTTCCCCCAGCAAACCGGCCGGATCGGGCTGGAACCCGGAAACAAGGTCCATCTCGACTTCCGGCCAGCCTTCGCGGAAGGCGTCCATGCTCGGCATCAGCCAATCGAAACAGGAATGGCACTCGACGGCGATGCGGAGTTGCCCGGCCTTGCCGTCGGCGATTCTCGCGACATCGCGTTCGCATTGCATGATGAGCTTTTCGACGTCGTAAGCGGTCCCGAGCAACCGTTCTCCCGCCGGGCCAAGCCGCAACGGGGTGCTCTTGCGCTGGAAAAGCTCCATGCCAAGGTGCTCCTCCAACGCTTTCATCTGGTGCGAAAGCGCAGGCTGCGAGAGATTCAGGCGTTTTCCCGCCTTGGAAAGATTCCCGGTTTCGGCGATGGCGACGAAAGCGCGCAGGTGGCGGAGTTCGAGCATGACGGAATCGTGGTCATTCGAAATGCGAATGACCATCATAAAAACAATGAGCTACCTGGATGCACACGGACGCGAATAGCCTTGGTGGAACCATGAGCACGATCCGCACCCACCTTCCCGGCTACCCCCGCATCGGGGAGCAACGCGAACTGAAAAAGGCCACGGAGCTTTACTGGAAGGGCGTCATCCCGCGCGACGAACTGGAATCCGTTGGCCGGGAACTCCGCCAGCGGAACTGGCAAAAGCAGGCCACGAGCGGCATCGACCTCGTTCCCTGCAACGACTTTTCGTTCTACGATCAGGTTCTCGATGCCACCTGCCTTTTCGGCAACGTCCCGGCCCGATTCTCGTCCTCCTGGGACGGCGCAAAGGTCGGCCTCGACACGTTGTTCGCCATTGCACGCGGCGCGCGTGACACGAAGGACGATTCCTGCTGCGGCGGGGTCCACGCCAGCGCGGGGTTCGCCAGCGAAATGACCAAGTGGTTCGACACGAACTACCACTACATCGTCCCCGAGTTCAAAGCGGCCACGCGGTTCAAGCTCTCCACCACGAAGATTTTCGACGAGTTTCGCGAAGCGAAGGCGCTCGGCCTCAACGCCAAGCCGGTGTTGGTCGGCCCGGTGACCTATTTATCCATCGGCAAGGTGCAGGGTTCCGAAAATCCAGGCTTTGACCGGTTCGCTCTTCTTGAGCGGCTGCTGCCGGTTTACGAGGAGGTGCTTGCCCGGCTGGCCGCCGAAGGCGCGCAATGGATTCAGCTCGACGAGCCGGTGCTTGCCCTCGACCTCGATGCTCGCCAGAGAGAATGCTTTGCCACGGCCTATGAACGCCTCGCGCGGGCGGCTGGTTCCGCGAAGCTGCTCGTTGCCACGTACTTCGGCGAGCTGCGCGAAAACCTCCCGCTCTTCCTCGGCTTGCCGGTGGCTGCCCTGCACTATGACGCCGTGCGCGGCGAGGCGGAGGTTCACACGCTGCTCGAAACATTCCCCGCCGGGAAAATCCTTTCGCTCGGCGTGGTTGATGGCCGCAACATCTGGAAAAACGATTTCGAAGCGTCGCTCGCCCTTCTCGAAACAGCCAAGGCGAAGCTCGGCGGGGATCGGCTCTGGGTCTCCGCTTCGTGTTCGCTCCTGCATTCCCCGGTGACGCTGGAGAGCGAGAAGAAGCTCGACCCGGAGATCAGGGATTGGCTGGCCTTTGCCGACGAAAAGCTCACCGAGATCGTCACGCTCGCCGGGCTTGTTTCCGGCCCGGGCGACCCCGCCGCGCTGGAGGCCAACCGCGCCAGCCAGAAGCGCCGCCGCGAAAGCCCGCGCATTCATCATCCAGCCGTGAAAGCCCGCCTCGCGGCGGTCACGGTCGCCGATAGCCAACGCACCTCCGGGTTTCCCAAACGCCAGGAACTCCAACGCAAGAAACTGGGCCTGCCGCTTTTCCCGACCACCACCATCGGTTCGTTCCCACAGACTGCCGAGATCCGTGCCGCGCGGGCGAAGTGGAAGAAAGGCGCGCTGAGCGACCGCGATTACGACGCTTTCCTCAAGGAAGAGATTCGCAAATGCGTAGCCTGGCAGGAGGAGATCGGCATCGACATGCCCGTCCACGGTGAATTCGAGCGCAACGACATGGTGGAATACTTCGGCGAGCAGCTCGACGGCTTCACGTTCACCGCCAACGGCTGGGTGCAGAGCTACGGCAGCCGCTGCGTGAAGCCGCCGGTCATCTTCGGCGACGTGAGCCGCCCGCGCCCGATGACGACCGGCTGGTCCGCATTCGCCCAATCACTCACCCGGCGTCCGATGAAAGGGATGCTCACCGGGCCGGTCACGATCCTCCAGTGGTCCTTTGTCCGTAACGACCAGCCACGGGAAACGACCACCCGGCAGATCGCGCTCGCCATCCGCGACGAAGTGGTGGATCTCGAAAAAGCGGGCATCGCCGCCATCCAGATCGACGAACCGGCGATCCGCGAGGGCTTGCCGCTGCGCCGCGCCGATTGGGCTGCCTATCTGGCCTGGGCGGTCGAATCGTTCCGCCTCAGCGCGAGCGGGGTGAAGGACGAGACGCAAATCCACACGCACATGTGCTACTCGGAGTTCAACGACATCATCGGCGCCATCGCCGACATGGATGCCGACGTCATCACCATCGAGACCTCCCGCTCCAACATGGAGCTTCTGGAAGCCTTCGTGGAGTTTCAGTACCCGAACGAAATCGGGCCCGGCGTGTATGACATCCATTCGCCGCGCATCCCGACCGTCGAGCAGATCGAGAGCCTGCTCCGCAAGGCTGGCAGCGTGATTCCGCAAGGGAACCTCTGGGTCAACCCGGACTGCGGCCTCAAGACGCGCGGCTGGGCGGAGGTGAAGCCCGCGCTCCTCCACATGGTGGAGGCCGCCCGCAGACTGCGCGCCACGGCGACCGCCACGGTTTGATGTTTTTTCCCGTCACCCGCGCTGCGGAGCTTCGCAACGAAGTCTTGGCCTTCAACAAGAGCTTTCCCTTGCCGGGGTGGGATTGTAAAAGGAAGGCACGGTTTTCTTGCATGTCGGAAAAAGTGCCATCGCCATCCGATCCCCGGGGTCCCCGGAAAAAGCTCCTCCTGCCCGAGGGTGGAGGCCGGGTGCTGCTGCATTCGTGCTGCGCGCCTTGCTCGGGCGAAGTGATGGAAGCGATCACCGCTTCCGGCATCGACTACTCGATCTTCTTCTACAACCCGAACATTCATCCCCGGGCGGAATACGAACTGCGGAAGACCGAGAACATCCGTTTCGCGGAGAAGCACGGCATCGAGTTCATCGACGCCGACTACGACACCAAAAACTGGTTCGAGCGGGCGCGCGGCATGGAGTGGGAGCCGGAACGCGGCAAGCGTTGCACGATGTGCTTCGACATGCGCTTCGAGCGCACCGCCCTTTACGCCCATGAGCATGGCTTCGCGGTAATCACCAGTTGCCTCGGGATTTCCCGGTGGAAAAACATGGAGCAGATCAACGACTGCGGCGTCCGGGCCGCGGCCAAGTACCCGGGGCTCCGCTACTGGACGCTCAACTGGCGCAAGGACGGAGGGGCAGCCCGGATGATCGAGATTTCCAAGCGGGAAAACTTCTACCAACAGGAATACTGCGGCTGCATCTACTCGCTCCGCGACACCGACGCCTGGCGCGAAGCCAACGGGCGGCCAAAGATCCAAAG
>CAZYVL010000119.1:0-7510 GCA_964651005.1 uncultured Chthoniobacteraceae bacterium
GGCAGCTTCCGCGCATTGGCAACCCCGGAACACGCGTATTTCCCAAGTTTTGGCTGAAATCCCGTGGGACAGCACCGCAAACACGATGGCTATACACAGGCTGATATTCGAAATTCTTAAACCTAAAATTGCGGATCCCGCCCTCCAACCGGCTTGAGATCAAGACTGGCACCCCATTTTTCGCTTTTATGGGACGGCTGTGATTTCTTTACTGGAAATGCTTTAGAAATCGCCCCACGCCTCCACCCGCCCCGGCAGCGCGCACCGGCTGCAATCGAACGCGGCTTCCCGGCAGTGGTCGTCGTAAAGCTGCAAGAGACCTTGCTGGAAGACCGCCCGGCTGAGGAGCCGCCGCTTCCACGCCATCCGCGCCTCGGCCTGCTCCGGGCCGAAGAGGCGCGCGAATGCCGTCTCCAGTTTTCCGCTGGAAGCGGGGGCGGGGAGTTTCCGGTACTCCTTCCAGAGCGCGGGCCGGGCGACGATGACGGCGGGGAACAGGACGTTGGCGAGCATGTCGCCCACGCGGGCCGCCCCGACGAGTTTCATCGGGGTGGCGTGACGCCGGGAGGTGAGCGTGTAGTGCCGCTCCCAGTAGGCGTGGCGCAGGCCGCCGAAGAACGCGCGGATCGCGGGCACCTCGCACCGCTCCGCGAGGCTCTCGATGACCGGCCAGTTGCGCACGATCTCCGCGAGCGCGGCGACGCGCCGCTGGGGATGATTGGCAGGCCGCGCGCCCCGCACCGCCCAGAGCGAGGCGGCTCCCGTGGGGAGCGTCAGCCGTTCGAACTCGGTGCGGCGCGGCCACCAGAGATTCCAGAGTTCGCGCAGGTAGCTCCGGCTGTCGTCGGGCATGGAGCCGAACTCCGTGACGGAGAGAAACCCGCTCCCCGCAAAGAGCAGCGGCTCGATCTCGCCCGGGCGTCCGCGCAGCAGCGCGAGCGGGAAACGCTGGGCAAGCAGGGTGAAAGGGAGCCGGTTCGCCCGGTAGCCGAGGGTCTCGGCAAGCGCCTGGTAAAGCGCCTCCCCCGCGCCAAAGCGCCGCGCCAGCGCCGCCAGGCGGGCGGCCTTGCGGCAGAGCCGGTACTGCGCGGCGGTCTCCAGCAGCTCTTCCACGGCCCCCGACCCGAGCGCGGCCAGCGGCGCACGGCAGGGGCGGCTCGCAGGAACAGCGGGCACAGCGAGACCGGCGGACGGGGACGGCTCCTCCCCGTGGTCAAACTCCAGGGCGGTAATATCGAGTGCGACCCGGGCGACTTTCCGGCCCGAGGCGGTCACGGCGTGCGGGGCCACCCTTCCCGGTGCGCCCCCGGCACCTCCCCCGGCGAAGAGATGCAGCCGCGTCGTCTCGTGCTCGGGGGAGCCGCAGCGCCGGTCCCACTCCAGGGGGTCGACGTGAATCTCGATCCCGCCCTCCTGCGGCGGCTCTCCCCGCAGCGAGAGGCGCGCGCCCGCGAACACCGGCCCCGCCTCGCGGTTCCAGGAGCCGAACTCCGCGATCACGACCGGCTCGCCCTCCAGCGTCACGAACTCCCGGCCAAACTCTCCGGCGAACCAGCGCGCCTGCAACTCCGCGTCGGAAACCGGACGCGGGCCACGCAACGGCGGGGAGCAGGCATCCTGGGAATCCCGGCGTTCCAGGTGTTCTCCTGGAACCTCGCGCACCCGGGCGCCCAGGCTTTTCTCCAGCCAGTCCGCGTAGCGGGTGGAAAGCTCCATGCGTGTTTCGTGCAACGCCCCGGCCCCCCGGGTTACGGCAAGGCGGGGTTGGGAGCGGCTGCCGCCTTCTCCTCCGGGGCGGCGAGGCGGAGCATCAGGTTTTTGAGGAGCGGCGCGGCGCCGGTTCGCGGCGTTGCCTCCATCTGGTCGCGCAACAGCGCGAGAGCCGCTTTTTTCTTTCCGGTGTTCAGGAGGATCCCCGCCGCGTGGAGCGTGCAGCGCGCCTGGTCCTCCTCGTTGGAATACAGTTTGCGCGCTTCCAGCAGCGAGCCGACGGCGGCGGCGGGATCGCTCGCGGCGATCTGCAACGTCGCCAGCCCCTCCCAGATCGCCCCGCTCTTGAGCGCGACGGCCTTGGCCCGCAGCGCGGCCTCGCCCGCCGGGCGCTTGGCGAACCAGAGCCGCGCCCCGTCCCGGAAAGCGGCGAACTGCGCCGCGCTCCCCTTCCCTCCCGCCCGGGTGGCGGAAGCCGCTTGTTCCTGCCGCGCGCCGAAGGGACGGTAGAGCGGGTCGCCCACGAACGTGGTCATCCAGGAGAGCACCGGCTGGGCGGCGTAGGCCGCCTCCGCGAAGTTGAACCCGGCGAGCAGCCGCTTCTCGAAGAGGTCGAGCTTCGGGGTAAAGTGCAGGTACGGCTCGTAGACGTTCCCGAGCGTGGCCGCCGCGCCCCGTTCCAGGAGCGGCGCGCACCAGTTTTTGCCCGGGTCGCGCAGCGTGACCGCGCTAAAGGAGTGGATATGAACGGCGATCGCCCCGGGGACGAACCGGAACGCCGGGTCCGCAAATGGCCCGGAGGCGTTTTCAGCATACCAGCCGAAATAGAGCGCCGCCTGGCGCATCGGGTAGCCCGCCGGGAAAAGCTCGGGCGTGTTTTCGTGAATCGTCGGGATGCCGTCCCGCAGCAGGTCGTCGGCGACGGTACGCAGCCATCCGTCGCCCTCGGCGAGCGCACCGGAAAGGAGATGGCGCGAATCGACGTAGGCGAACCCCCAGAGGCCCTTTTTCTCCGCGATCGCGGCGTCGTCGATCATCCGCTGGACGGTGCGCGGCGAGGCGGCGTCGAGACGGCAGACGAGCAGCAGTTCCGGCGGGAAGAGGACCGTCTCATTCGCGCGCGTGAGGCTGTTGGCAAACGGATTCTTGAGAGGGCCGCTGATCTGCCGCCCCGCGCGCCCGAGCAGCGCCAGTTCGGAATCGACGGAGGCCTCGTCGTGCCGGAGCGGCGGGGGGAACCGGCTGGGCTGGTCTCCCGGGTACGGCTGCGCTTCCGCGGCGATCCGCAGCGGCACGCCGCGAAGGAGCGCGACGAACCGGATCGAGCTTTCCGCCACGCAGAGGCTTCCCGGTCGGGTGGGGAGCGGCTCCATCCGCCACCAGCCGCGCTCCACGAACGTTTTTCTGAGCGGCGCGGCGATGGTTGCGTCGTACGCCGCGCGGGAGATCGTCTCCTGGCCCGGGCAGGAGAGGCCGACCAGGTGGTCGAACGGAATCCCGCGCTTGGCGGCGTAGGCGGCGGCGAGGCTTTGCGAGGAGGGATCGTCCCGGTTAAAGACCACCACGGTCGCGGCGGCGTCGGGCGTTACCTTGGACGCCTTGGACGCATTGGGCTTGGAAGGGGAGGAGGAGGAGGCTCCTGCTTGCCCCCAGGGGAGGGGCAGGAAGAAAAGCGCCATCAGGACTTTTGCGGTCGGTTTTCGAAACATCGGGGGGCGGGGCATCAGGCGGTGTCACGAGAATCTCGGGAGTCCGGGAAATCCGGGGAATCCACGGTGAGCCGTAGTCCATCGTAGGCGATCTGGACCCTGGGGGGAAGCCCCGCTTCCGTCTCCGCGTGGCCGAGTTCATGGCAGAGGTGGGTGAGCCACGTCCGCCCGGGGCGGACCCGGCTCGCCAGTGCGAGCGCCTCCTCCAGATTCATGTGCGTCGGGTGCGGGCGGTGGCGCAAGGCGTCGATGATGAGCCACTCCACCCCCTCCATCTCGGCCTCGACGGCGGGGCTGACCCGTTTGCAGTCGCTCAGGTAGGCGGCGAGGGCGCGCCCTTTCCGCTTGAAGAGGTAGCCGAAGACATGCGCCCGGCCGTGCTCGGCGGGGAGCGGCGTCAGCGTAGTCTCCCCGATCTCGAACGGCCCGGAGATGACCCGTGGATCGGGCCGGACATAGCCGGAAACCGTCTCGGGAGCCTCGAAGGCGAACTGGAAAACCCGGGCCAGGTCCGCCATCGTCTCCGCGCCGGCGTAAACCGGCATGGGCCGCTCCAGACAGAAGGCGCGGAGATCGTCGAAGCCGAGGATATGGTCGGTGTGCGAGTGCGTGTAGACCACGGCGTCGAGCCGCTGCACCCTTTCCCGCAGGCATTGGGCGCGGAAGTCCGGCCCCGTGTCGATCGCCCAGGCTGCCTCCGGCGTCTCGATGTAGAGGGAGGAGCGCGTGCGGGTGTCGCGGGGATCGGCGGAACGGCAAACGGCGCACTCGCAGCGGATCATCGGCACCCCCTGCGAGGTTCCCGTGCCCAGGAAGGTGATTTGGAAATCGGCCATGAAAGAAAAAAGGGGGGCGGTAATCCGCGCGATGCAGCGTTGAAAAAACGCGCTCACTCTACATACTCCAGCCGTGCCCGCAACGCTCACTTCCCTGCGCATCCGCAACCTGGCGCTCGTTGACGAGCTGGAATGGCGGCTCGGCAGCGGGTTCCTCGCCGTGACGGGGGAAACCGGCTCGGGCAAGTCGATCATCCTCGGCGCGCTCAAGCTCCTGCTGGGCGAACGCGCCGACAAGACGCTCATCCGCACCGGCGCGGACGCCTGCGTGGTGGAGGCGGTTTTCGAACTGCCCGACCACGCCGCGCTCAACCCGTGGCTGGAGGAGCAGGGGGTGGAGCCGTGCGAGGGGGGGCAGCTTCTGCTCAAGCGAAGTTTCGCGCACAGCGGCGCGAACCGCCAGTTCATCAACGCCAGCCCGACGACGCTCGCCGTGCTGCGGGAGCTGGGCGATTCGCTGATCGATCTCCACGGGCCACACGACCACCAGTCGCTGCTTTCCGTGGAGAAACAGCGCGATCTCCTCGATGCCTTCGCGGGTGCGACCGCGCTCCGGCGGGAGTACGAAGCGCTTTACCGCGAGTTGAACGCGCTGGTTGCCGAGCACGAGGCGCTCTCCACGGGCGAGGCGGCGCTGGAGCGGGAGATGGACCTGCTGCGCCATCAGGCGGCGGAGATCGAAGCCGCCGCGCTGCGCTCCGGCGAGGAGGAGGAGCTGCTGGGCCGCTACCGCGTGGCGGGCAACAGCCGCAGACTGGCGGAACTTTGCGCGCAGATCGCCACGCGTTTTTCCGAAGCGGAGGAGGCGGTGCTCCCCGCGCTGGGGGAACTCACCCGGCTTTTCCGCGAGCTGGAGAAGCTCGACCCCGCCGCCGCCGAGTTTGCCCGTCGCCACGGCGGCGCGGTCGCGGAGTTGGAGGATCTCGCACAGGGGGTGGGGCAATACGCCACCGCGCTCGATCTCGACCCGGAGCAGCTCGCCGCGTTGGAGGAGCGCGTCACGCTGTTGGAAACCCTCAAGCGGAAATACGGCCCGGGGCTGGAGGAGGTGATCGCCTTTGGCGAGCGGGCCGCGCAGCGTCTGCGCAAGATCGCCTCGCGCGGGGAGGAACTCGAAGCCCTTGCGGCGCGGATCGAAGCCGCCCGCCGCGCGCTGCTGGAGAAAGGGAAGGCGCTCTCCGCCCGGCGCGCCACCGCCGCGCCGAAGCTGGCCGCCGATGTGCGCGGGCAGTTGCGCGACCTCGGTTTCCAGAAGAGCGAATTTGAAATCGCCCTCAACCGCCTCAATGGCCTTGAGGGCTCCGATTCCCCGGCCAACCCCGGCCCCGGCCCCGGCCCGCATGGGCTGGAAAGCGCGGAATTTCTCTTCGCGCCGAACCCGGGCGAACCGGCCAAGCCGCTCAAGGCGATTGCCTCCAGCGGGGAAATCTCCCGCATCATGCTCGCCCTCAAGTCGTCGCTCGCCGGGCAGGACCACGTTGCGCTGCTTGTCTTTGACGAGATCGACGCGAACGTCGGCGGCGAGATCGCCCACACCGTCGGGGCCAAGATGCGCTCGCTTGGCTCTCGGCACCAGGTGCTCTGCATCACGCATCTGCCGCAGGTCGCCGCCGCCGCCGCCGCGCAGTTCGTCGTCAGCAAGGAGTTCCGCGAGCAGCGGACGCTCTCGCGGCTCGCGGAGGTCGCGGGGGAGGAACGCGTGGCCGAGATCGCCCGGATGCTCGGTGGCCGGAGCGCCTCCGCCCTGGCCCACGCCCGGGAGCTTCTGGGAAAAAGCTGATTTCTCCCCCACCAGAAGCCAAACGCGAAACGCCGGAAGCCAAAAACCAGAAGCGCGCCTTCGGGAAGCATGAGAATCCTGATGTTCAACGAAGCGGCCGCACCCGTCGGGGGCGAGATGAACCATTACGTCCTCGACGTGGCCGCGCGGCTGCGGGCGGCGGGAGAGGTCGTGGCGCTCGTCCACGGCCGCCAGCCGAAGGCCGAGTTCCGGGGCGCCCGTTATCTCTTCGATCACCTGCGCAAAATGGGCGCGTCTGCCGAGGAGGTCCGCGTCCGGCTGGAGGCGATCGTCGATGACTTCAAGCCCGACGTGATCCAGATCCACGGCGTGCCGAATCTCGCGCTCGACCCGTGGCTCGCCGCGTGCGCGCCGACGCTTCGCTGGGTGCATAATCATCTCCCCTACTGCTCCGGCGGCGCGATGACGCTGGCGTGGCCGCGCCGCCCGTGTCGCCGCGCGCACGGCCCCGGCTGTCTGGCGCTGCACGCGCTGCGCGGCTGCGGCTCGCCCGATCCGCTGCACAACCTCGTGCGTTACCGGCAGGTCTCCGCCGCGCTCTCCGTGCTGCGGGCGCTGCCGCGTCTCCAGGTGGCCAGCGGCATGATGAAAGCGAACCTGGTCCGCAACGGCATCGACCCCGCGCGGATCGAGCAGATCCCGCTCTACGCGCCCCCGCCCGCACCCGCCTCAGAGCCGCGCCGCGCGCCTCCCACGGCGCGCCGCTTCATCCTGCAACCCGGCAGCCTTGTGCCGCACAAGGGGGCGTGGCTGCTCGTGCGCGAGATCGCAAAGCTCCCCCGGGATGTCGATCTCGTCTTCGCGGGCGGCGGGGGCAAGCTGGAGCGCCCGTTGAAAAAGTACGCCGCCCGGCACGGGCTGAGCGACCGCGTGCGGGTGATGGGCGAGGTAAACCCGGACCAGTGGCGGCTCCTTTTTTCACAGGCCGCGCTCGTGGCGATGCCTTCGCTCTGGAACGAGCCGCTCGGGCTGGCGGGCCTCTACGCAATGGCGCACGGCAAGCCGGTCGTGGCGTTCCGGGGAAGCGGCATCGATGAATGGCTGGAGGATGGCCAGACCGGCCTCGCTATTGCCCACGGCGCCCACGGCGCGCCCAACGCTTTCGTCACGGCAGTCGCCTCGCTGCTCCAGGACACCCCGCTCGCGCAAAAGCTGGGCCGCGGGGCCGCCGAGCGGTGGAGCGCCCGCTTCCAGCCCGAGCACCACCTGGAGAACCTCCGCGCCTGCTACGCGCGGATGGCGGCCACGCCCTCCACCACGCCCCCCGATAACGCGACATAGCCCCGCAGTTTTTCCTTGCCGGAAGCGTCGTTTTCGACGATTTTCCCTCCCCACTGCGAGGCTTGGATTCTCATCCGCCTCGCCCGGGAAAACACGGGGATATAGCTCAGTTGGTAGAGCGGTTCGTTCGCAATGAACAGGTCAGGGGTTCGAATCCCCTTATCTCCAGTTTC
>CAZYVL010000120.1:0-2127 GCA_964651005.1 uncultured Chthoniobacteraceae bacterium
CGGCCCTTATACCACCTACCTTCAGCAGACCGGCCACTGGGCCTTCCGCTACCCGGTCCATGTCGGCGAGACGATTAAGCAGTTCGATGCGCGTTTCAGCAAAGGCGATCTCTTCCGCTCGCCAGCGGAGATCTGTTCGCTCTGGCTCTACCCGGCCAAGCAGCCGACCGCCGCCGCCCCGGAGAACCCGGGTATCCCGCTGGTGAACTGGGATGCGTCTTCGAGCAACATCAAGGGCTGGTGGTACAACGACCCGGGCAACGCGCGGAAGGCGGTGACGGGGGACAACGTGCGCGAGCGGCCGTACTCGACGCTCTACCCGAGGCTGACGACGAAATCGAACACCTACACCACGTACTTCCGCGTCCAGCTTCTCCAGAAGAGCAGGGGGACGGATGCGACGCAGTGGGTGGAGGGGCGCGACCAGGTGCGCAGCGAATACCGCGGCTCGGCGATGATCGAACGCTATGTCGATGTCGCCGACCCGGCCCTGCCGGATTTCACCGCGACCGCCAGCGAAGACACCTCGCTCGACGATTACTACCGGTACCGCGTTCTCGACGTGAAACGTTTTGCGCCATGATGCTTCCGCCCTCTCTTTCCACTCTTGCTTCCCCCACGGGCGTGCGGGCCGGGCGTTCCGGCGCGCGGGCGGATGCGTTCACGCTTATTGAAATGCTGACGGTGATCGCGCTGATCGCGATCCTCCTCGCGCTGACGATGCCCGCCTTCAAGCAGATTTCCGGCGGGCTGGAGATGAGCACGACGTCGCAAAACCTGATCGCGCAGTTGACGCAGGCCCGCCAGACGGCCATCGCGCGCAACCGCGATGTGGAGCTGCGCATTTACTCCTACGAGGGGTCGCTCGGGAATGAGAAACACTACCAGGCGTACCAGAGCTTTCTGGCCAAGGATGACTCCTCCAGCGCGTGGGAACCGCTCGGCACGATCCAGAAGCTGCCGGTGCAGATCGTGTTCGACTCCGGCTCCACGCTCTCGCCGTTGATCGGCGATCAAACGGCGAAACCGGGCAGCGCCAGCGGGGTCAAGATTTCCGGCGCGGGGCTGGACTATGATTACGTGACGGTCACCTTCCGCCCCGACGGCAGCGCCCTGCCCGATGCGGCGGGGGCGAGAGGGGTGTTTCTCACCATCAAGGAGGCCCGGCTGCCGGACCCGGGCACCGCGTTGCCGGATAACTACGCGATCGTCCAGATCTTCCCCTCGACGGGCTTGATCCGCTCCTACCGGCCTTGATCTTTCGTGAATCCCGCCCCGGCAAGGTTGCCAAAATATGCTTCGCCTGTTTCCGCGCCTGCCGACCCTCGCCCTCCTTTTCATCCCCATTGCGTTCCCCCCGTTTCTTATGAGTAATGAACCGACAAACATTCACGAGGGCGGTGTGGACCAGAAGGCCAGGGACCGGCGGGTGGAGGAGAAATACGCGGCGTGGGTCGCCACGCTCGACCCCGCGCGCAAGGCGTGGGAGGAGACCTTGCAGAGACGGCTGGGCGAGACCTTCGGCGGGTATTACCTGCCTCTTTATAAAAAAGAAAAGGCGGAGGGAGTGCCCACGGCGTGGGATTACGTGGAGGACGATCCCCGGCTGCCGAGGGTGTTGCTGATCGGCGATTCGATCTCCCGTGGCTACACCATCACCGTGCGCCACGGGCTGGCGGGCAAGGCGAATGTCCACCGCGCGCCCGAGAACTGCGGCGCGGCGAAGAACGGCGTGGCGATGCTTGAGCAATGGCTCGGGGACGGGAACTGGCAGGTGATCCACTTCAACTTTGGCCTGCACGATTACAAGACCCCCCCGGAGGTCTACGAGAGCGAGCTGCGGGAGATTGTCGCACGGCTTAAAAGGACCGGGGCGCACCTGATCTGGGCTACGACGACGCCTCGCCCGCTGGACACGCCGGAGGGGGAGCCAGCGGTGAAGATCGACGCGGAACACCGGGCGACTGCGGCCCGCATCATGGCGGAGAACGGGATCGACGTGGACGATCTCTTCGAGGTGGTGAAACCCCGGCTCGCGGAGTTCCAGAAACCCAAGGATGTCCATTTCGATGACAACGGGTACCAGTTCCTGGGCTGCGCGGTGGCTGTGGCGATTGAAAAAGCCCT
>CAZYVL010000120.1:2227-7417 GCA_964651005.1 uncultured Chthoniobacteraceae bacterium
GCGGTCGGCGGCGCTCTGCCGGGAGATCGCGGCTAGCGCGGAGTGGGCGGCGGCGCGGGTGGTGGCGCTGTTTTCCCCGCTTTTTGAGGAGCCGGATGTGAGCCTCCTCTGGGCGGCGGCGCTTGGGCCGCGAGCGGTCTGCTATCCGCGCGTGCACGGGGAGGGCCTGGTCTTTCTGCGCGTGGCGGAGCCGGAGGCGCTCCTGCGTTCGCGTTGGAATCTGCTGGAGCCGCCGCACCGGGAGGAAGCGGTGGTGCCGCCGGGGGAGATCGATCTGCTCCTGGTCCCGGGCGTGGCGTTTACCCGCGAGGGGGGGCGGATGGGGCGGGGCGGGGGGTACTACGACCGGCTGCTGGCCGATCCGGCGCTGCGGGCGGCTTCATTCGGCGTCTGCTTTGCCGAGCAGATCGTCCCCCGGCTGCCGATCGAGGCGCACGACCGGCCTGTCACCCGCGTGTTCTCCGCGTAGGCTCGCGGAGAGAAGGAGGGGGGAGGCAAGGCGGGAGAGAGAGGGGGGGCGATGGAACAAGACCTGCTTCTTTGTAGATCCTTGTCCCGCTCTTTATTGCCGGGAAAACCACTCCTTTACTCCCTTCGTGAAACCACTTCGGACGCTTTTGGTTGAGGATAACGAGATCAATATCCAGGTGGCTTCGTTCTTTCTGGCGAAGCTCGGGCATGTGGTCGATACCGCATCTTGCGGGGAGGAGGCGCTGGAGCTTTCCGCCGCCCGGCCCTACCACGCGATCTTGATGGACTGCCATATGCCGGGGCTCGACGGGTTCGAGACGGCCGCCGCGATCCGCAAGCGCGAGGCGGCGGCCCGGGTGCGCCCCGTCTACATCATCGCCGTGACGGCGGATGTCATCCCCGGCTCCCGGGAGCGGTGCCTGGCTGCGGGGATGGACGATTATCTGAGCAAACCGCTCCAGATGAAGGCGTTCGAGGCGGTGATCGGCCGGGCGGCCACTCGCGCGGAGATGCCTTTTCCCCTATAGATCGGCAGATTGGTGGGCCGCTTGCTGGGCGTGTTGTCTATCGGCTGCGGATCGTCTTCCGGTATTCCAGCGGGGTTTTTCCCGATTCCGCCTTGAAGGAGTAGGCGAAATACTCCGGGGAGCCGAACCCGGATGCCTCGGCGATGTCGGGGATGGGGAGGTCGGTGTCCACCAGCAGACGGCACGCTTGCCGGTAGTGGGCATTGCGGATTTCCGAAGCGGGCGATCTCCCCAGGAGCCGGAGGAACTTCCGCTCCAGCATCCGCCGCGAAGTGCCTGCGGCGAGCGCCACGTCGTCAACCTGGATCGGTTGGGCCGCGTGGGTGCGGATGTAGGCCATCGCCTTGACGAGCACGGAATCTTCGATGGCCAGCGTGTCGGTTGATTGCCGCACGGCGACGTTGACCGGCGCGATGAGCGTCGGGGCGTCGGGTGCGGGTTCCCCGCGCATGAGCTGGTGCAGAAGCGCCGCGGCGTGGTACCCGATCTGTTCCGCCGAGACGAAAATCGCGGAGAGGGGCGGCTGCACATGCTCGCAGAGAACGTCGTCGTCGGTGCTGCACAGGATGGCGACCTCCTCGGGCACCAGGAGATTGGCGACCTGGCAGGCGTAGAGGATCTCGCGGCCGCTGCTCGCGCTCCAGGCGAGGATGCCGACCGGCTTGGGCAGGCTCTTGAGCCATTCTCCCAGCCGCGCGAGGTCGAGGTTCCAGTCCGGCTCGGCCCCTCTCCGCGCTTTGACGGCGTAGAGATGGCAGTGCGCGCCGTGTTTGCGGACGAGGTTCGCAAAGGCTTTCCGATGCGTGGCGACGTAGGAGAGGCCGCGAAGGCTGAAGTACGCGAAGTGGTTGAAATTGCGCTCCACGAAGTGATCCAGGGCCATCCGCGCCGACTCGTACAGGTCGTTCGTCACGGTGGGGAATTGTTCGCCGGGGAGCGAAATCCCCGAGACGTTGACCACCGGGAAGGGCAGCGCCCGGAGTTCCCTTGCCATGGCCCCGTTGCCCACCCGGGCGATGACGCCTTCCCCATGCCAGCCGGGGGGGATCCGGAGCCGTTCCTCCATGCCTCTGGCCTCGAAGAAGAGCTGCCACGGCCCGTGCCTCCGGGCGTATTGGCTGACCCCCTGGATGATGCGGCGGCCCCAGCTTGAGGAGGTATCGACGAGAAGCCCGATCCTGGGGACTTCCGGGGTCGCGGATGCGAGGGGGGATTCTTGAATCATTGGCGGGGAGGGATGCCGCGAATTCTTAAGATAAATACGCAATCTCGCATGGCGCAAGACAAGGAAATGCTTTCTAGTAAAACTGTATGGGTTCCCTCCACAAAAAAATGCCCCAGATACCCCAAATACCCCGGTTGGGGCGTGGCCGCCTCGTGATTCTCATCGCCCTCGGGTTGATCCTGATCTGGGCGGTCTCGCTTCCGGCTGCCTCGCTGGAAAATCAAAGCTACGCGGTTTCCATGGCGCAGGATGGAACGCTGGAGGTGCGGGCGAAGGATGGCGCGGTGCAGCGGTTTGCGCCACGGTTCATGGTGCTGGTGGCGGACGCCGAACCCAAACTGGAGCTCCGAATGGCTTCGAAGCCTCGATTCAACGTGCTGAGTTGGGGGTCCGCAGGCGAAAAGGCCGTGGCGCCCAAAAAAGGGGGGCACGTTGAGGATGGGTACGACCCGGCGGCGGACCGGAAGGTGGGCAAGGGCCGCGTGATGGATTATTTCAAGGCGGCGGCCCGGCATGTTTCCGTGGCCGCTTCCAGCGCGAGCTTGGAGGGGAGGGCGGTTGTCTGGCGATTCCCGGATCAGGCGGATTTCAGGCTGAAGGCTTCCATCACGCTGCCCGAGGGGGAGGGCGAGCCGCTCCTGGCGTTCGAGTTCGTCCCGAAGGGGGAGAAGTGGTTTTCCATCGGGTATGCCGGTGCCCCGGCGGTGGCGCAGGACGCGATCGAGGGGATCTGGCAGCCGATGGTCTGGCAGGAGAAGCGTTTTCCCGCAGAGGCGTATCTCACGGAGTCGGCCCGGTGTCCGGTGCCCACGACGCTAGTGACGGCGCAGGGCGTGACGACGGGCGTCGTTGCCGACCCGACGGAGCTGCCGTTCATGCCGCTGCCGACGGTGAAGAATTCCCGCTTCGGGGTGCTGGTTCACAATCCGCAGGGGCAGGCGCAGTCGATGCTTTTCGCGCCGATTCTCGGGGGACTCGGCTCGCAGTTGGAGCCCGGGAAGCCTTTCGAGTTCAAGCTCCGCCTTTTCGTGGCGAAGGGGGATACCGTCGGGGCTTACGAAAAGCTGGTCCGGGGGCTTTACCAGTTTCACGATTATCGCCGCAACGACGGGATGGGTTCGCTCAACGGCACGCTGGAGCGCATGATCGACTATGCGATGAGCAAATGGGCGGCTTTCAATGAAGAGCTGCGCGGCTCGGCTTACGACACCGACGTGCCCGGGGCGGTGAAAAACGTCTCCGCGCTTCATCCGCTGGAGATCGCGCTGGTGATGGACGACGCGGAGATCTTCGAGCATCGCGCGCGGCCGATGATCGAGTATGCGATCTCGCGGCAGAAGTTTCTCTTCACGGTGAACCCAAAGGTCAAGGGGCAGGGGGCTTCCAACAAGATGGAGGGGCCGGGCGTGCCGATTTCAGACCTGACGGCGCTCTACGAGATGACGCACCGGCGCAGCGGTTTTCTCCTCCGGCTCGCCCAGGAGCTTCTGCCGGTCAGCCGGGTGTTGAACCTCGGTGACAGCGTACCGGGTAATATCTGGCAAAACTGGCTGGCGATGTACCGCGCCACCGGCGACGCGCAATGGCTTGAGAAGGCGAAGAACGGCGCGGATGATTACATCAAACGGCGCATCGACACCCCGCAGGCCGATTTCGACGACAAGGACTCGCGCGGGATGGTTTTCTGGACTAGCTATGCACCCAACTGGATCGAGCTTTTCTCGCTCTACGAGACGACGGGCGAGGCGCGTTATTTGAAAGCGGCGGAGGAGGGGGCGCGGCGCTTTTCCCAGTATATCTGGTTCTGCCCGGTGATCCCTGAGGGAACCGTGACGGTCAATGAGGGTGGGCTTTCCCCGGTTTATCGGGCGGGGAAGAAACGCATAAAAATCGCTCCGGAAACGGTCCCCGCCTGGAGGCTTTCGGAAATCGGGCTGACCTCGGAGGGGTCCGAGACGAGCAAAGGCCATCGTGCGATTTTCAACGCGGCCTTTGCGCCGTGGATGCTGCGGATGGGATCGGTGGAGGGCGGCGATTCCTTTTTCCACGACATCGCGCGGTCCGCGCTGATCGGGCGGTATCAGAGCTTCCCGGGCTATCATATCAACACGGCGCGGACGACGGTTTATGAAAAACCGGATTTCGCCCTGCGGCCGATGAATGAACTCAATTCCACCACGTCGATCCACTACAACCACATCTGGCCGCACATCGCGATCCTCCTCGATTACCTGGTTTCCGACGCGGAGGCCCGTTCCGGCGGGGCGATTGCGTTCCCCGGGCATTTTTCGGAAGGGTATGCTTACCTGCAATCGCGGGTGTATGGCGACCAGCCGGGGAAATTCCACGGAGAAGAAGCGTGGCTCTGGATGCCGAAGGGGCTGCTCACATGCGATAACCCGGAGGTCAACTATGTCGCCGCGCGCGGCAAGGATCACGTCTACCTCGCGCTGACCAACCAGTCCAGGGAGGCGATCAACGCCACGGTGACGCTCAACCCGGCGTCGGTGGAACTGCTCGCCGGGGGGGACGGTGCGGTTCGTGTCTGGCAGGATCGCAACCAGGCGCAGAACGCGGTGCTCAAAGGCGGGCGGGTTTCCGTCTCCATCGCCCCGGGCGGGATTACCTCGCTGGCAATCGCCGCGAAGGCGAAGGTGAAGTTTCAGAACCGCATCCAAGAGCCGACGCCGCCGTGGAAGACCGATTTCCAAAAAAGCGATTTCGCGGGCGCGCACGCTATGGTGCTGAACTTCGGGCAGGGGCTGCAATCCGCGTACGTGTATCTTCAGGATCGGAACATGGAGAAGGCGGCCTTGCATTACTCCACCGGGGGAGAATGGAAGACCGTGGAGGACACCGCTTTTCCGTTTGAATTCACCGTCCCGCTTCCCGATGACGCGCAGGAATTCGCCTGGCGGATCGAGACGACCGGCTCCGACGGAACGAAGAGCGAATCGGAAACGGGCA
>CAZYVL010000121.1:0-2644 GCA_964651005.1 uncultured Chthoniobacteraceae bacterium
CGGGCAAGTCGAAACCCGGCAGCGGGCTTGGCAAGATACCGCGTTGGGTTAAAGTGGTTCTCCTCCGCATTTGCCATGACCCAAAAATCGCGCATTCCCGTTACGATCCTCACCGGCTTCCTTGGGGCCGGGAAGACCACGCTTCTCAACTACATCCTCAAGCAGCAGCACGGCTACCGCTTTGCCATTATCGTCAACGAAATCGGCGAAATCGGCATCGACGGCCAACTGGTGGAGAATGCGCAGGAGGAGGTCGTGCAGATGAACAACGGCTGCCTCTGCTGCACGGTGCGCAAGGATCTCGTCAAAAGCGTGCAGGCGCTTTTGAAGCGGGGCGGGTTCGACTACCTGCTCATCGAGACGACCGGCATTGCCGACCCCGGCCCCGTCGCGCAGACCTTTCTCAACATCCCGCAGTTGCAGCAGTATGTGCAGCTCGACTCGATCATCACCGTGGTCGATTCCGAGCAGATCGGAAAGCAGATGGCCGAGGTGGAGACCGCCCGGGAGCAGATCGCGATGGCCGATTTCATCCTGCTCAACAAGACCGACCTGGCGGACGAGGCGCGGCTCTGTGAGCTGGAAAAGCAGATCGCCGCGCTCAACCCGCACGCGCAGACCTTCCGCACCAACCAGTCGCAGGTGAACCTCAAGGAGGTGCTCGACATGGCGGCCTTCGACGTGGACCGGAAGCTGGCGGTCGATCCGAAGTTCCTCGACGAACTCAACCACCGCCATCACCACGAAATCCAGTCGTGCGCGTTCACGTTCGAGAAGCCCTTCAGCCTGGAGCGGTTCGAGACCTTCGTGGGCGACCTGAGCGAGAAGGCAAAGATTTTCCGTTCCAAGGGGTTCGTCTCGCTGGCCGGGAACCCGCGCCGGGCGCTCTTTCACGGCGTCAACAACCGCTTCACCATTTTCTGGGATCGACTCTGGGAGAAGGAGGAGGCGCGCACGAGCCAGTTTGTGTTTATCGGGAAGAACCTCGATCCCGAAGCCATCCGGGCGGGGCTGGAGCGTTGCCTGGCGTAGGAGCGGGAAACCGGAAGCCGAAGACCGGGAGGGCTCTGCGCACCGGGGTCGGAGTCGGAGTCGGGATAGGACGCGCTGCGGGCGATGATCCGCCATTGCTGGCCTCCGCCTTCGGCTGGCGCGGAGGGTTCGGGCGCTCTTCGGGTGGATTCCCGAGCCGCGCCCACTGCTCCAGCGTCGGGTTCCGTTGCAGGAAAAGCGCCAGCGGAGCGAGCGGCAGGAGCAGGCCAAACCCGTAGAGGGCGAGGAGACCGCAGGCGGCGCGTCGGCTCGGGGGTGTCAGCGTTGCCGCTTCGCAAAGGCGGCAGGCGATCCGGCTGATCCGCGCGGCATTGCGCAGGCGCGGGTATTTTTGTTTCACGGCGCGGATTGCCGCTGCGACCTTCTCCGGCGCGATCGTCTCCCCCTCCGGCGGGGGTGGCGTGGCCTCCCGGCGCAGCCGCCGGACCAGCGCGGCTTCCCCGGAGGTCAGCAGCGGCGACGCGCCGATCCAGAAAGAGACGCCGCCGAGCACCGGGGAGCGCATTTTCCACGCCAGCAACGCCACACCCAGCCCGGCGGCGAGGCGCGAGGCCGGTTTCAACCAGGCGCAGGCGGTGCGGGAGAAGAGCGTGTTTTCCAGCAGGCGCGCCCCGTCCAGCGGAAAGAGGGGCAGAAGCAAAAGGAAATTCGGGAGGAGCAGCAAAAGACTCACCGGGGCCGCCCATTCCGGGGCTGAGGTCGAAGTCGTCGTGAGGGGTGCCGTGGCAGCCCAGACCGCCAGCCCCGTCCCCGCTGCCAGCCCAGGCAGCGGCCCCGCGAGGGCGGCGAGCGTGCGGCTTCGGCGGCGTCCCGCCTGGTGGAGCCAAAACGCCGCCGCCCCCGCCCCCATGCAAAGCGGCGTGAGAGGCACCAGGCCCGTTGCGGCCAGCCCCGCCGCGCAGAACCCAAAAATCCAGCGGGCCGCCACACGCTCCGGCGGCACCCGCGCGAGCCGCGCCCGCGTCCAGGCCGTCTCCGGCTGCGCGCTCTGCGCCGCCCCGAGCCGGGCCGCGCGCTCCCGGGCCGCCCCGGCGCGGGCGCGGAGACGCTCCGCTTCGCCCGGCGTCAGCGGAGCAAGCAGGCCGCCGCGCAGCCGCCATTCGAAGAACGCCTTCTCCAGCGCATCGCAGAAGGCGACCATTGCCGCATCGTCCGGCAGCGGGTCTTCCCCCGCCCCGTGCAGCGTCGCCTGCCGTTTGTGGAATTCCCAGAGGCGGGCAGGCGTCGCCCCGGAGAGGACGAACTCCAAGCACCCCGGCGGGCAGACGGTTCGCGCCGCCCTCCAGCGCGACCGCCGCCCCGGCTCCCGGCGATCTCGGGTCAAGACCCCGCCGTTGCCGCCGAGCCGTGGCGAAAGAAAGCCGAGGCGGGTCGTCCCCCAGCCGTCGAAGGTCAACCGCGCGACCGCATGACCCGATCTGTGCCGCATCGCCAGCGAGCATTCCGGCAGCGGAGTGGATTCCCCCACCCGGAGAGCAAACCACGGCGCGCCGAACCCCAGGCCCCCGCATCGCCAGACCAGCGGCAGCAGCCGCGCCGCCACGGCAGCCGGGAGCACGCGCGGGTCGCGCAGACACCCTGCCGGGCCATT
>CAZYVL010000121.1:2744-7304 GCA_964651005.1 uncultured Chthoniobacteraceae bacterium
TCCGGCGCGTGCATCCCCACACCTGCGCGTTCGCATTCCACAGCGGCGGCGGACTGGCGCTCTACCCACGGATGACGACCTTGCCGAAGTGCGCCGCGCTCTCCAGGTAGCGAAATGCCCGCTCCGCTTCGCCGAAGGCAAAGACGCGATCCACCACGGGCCGGATGCCGTGCCCGCTGATCAAGGCGTTCATCGCCTCGAAATCCTCTCGCGAGCCGACAAAAATCCCCGACATCGTTCCGTTTTTCATCGCCAGCGGAAACGGGTCCACCCCGTCCCCCCGGCTGGCAAGCAGCCCGATGAGCGCGATATGGCCGTTGAAGGCAAGCGCGCGGAGCGACTGCGGCAGCGTCCCCACTCCGCCGACCTCCAGAATCTGATCCGCGCCCCGCCCTCCGGTCAGCCGGAGCACCTCCTTGTGCCACTCCGGCGTGGCGCGGTAGTTAAGCGTTTCCCACGCGCCGAGCGCCCGCGCCCGGGCGCGTTTTTCATCGTGGCTGCTGGTGACAATCGCCGCCGCCCCGCACGCCGTCGCGAACTGAAGGCCGAAGATGGAGACGCCGCCCGTCCCGAGCAGCAGCACCGTCTGCCCGGCGCGCACGCGGCCGCGCGTGACGAGGCCGTTCCAGGCGGTCACCGCCGCGCACGGGAGAGTGGCGGCCTCGATGTCGGTCAGGTGCGCCGGGGTGAAGACAGCTCCCTCCTCTTGCAGGAGCACCTCGGCGGCCAGCACGCCCGGGGCCGCGCCGCCGAGAGCGGAGCGCGCCGCCTCCGCGCTTGCCGGTCCGCCGATCCAGTCCTGGAAAAAACAGCTCGTTACCCGGTCGCCCGTCCGGAAGCGCGTCACCCCCTCGCCCACTTCGACCACTTCCCCCGCGGCATCCGAGCACGGGATGAGCCCCTCGGGCGAACCGCCGCCGTACCCGCCCCGGAGCACCAGCAGGTCGCGGTAGTTGAGCGACACCGCCTTGACCCGCACGGCGATCTGCCCCGGCCCCGGCTGGGGCGGCGACTGGTGTTCGAGGTTAAGATAAAAACCGCCGTCCCGGCCCCGGATGCGGTAGAGTTTCATACAAAATGGATCCGCGCCCGGGCATGGCTTTGCGGGTGAGCAACGCTCTTCCTGCCTTGCCTCAAAATGCGTGACCGCCTCGCTTCCATAGATCGAAAGCGGAGCAAATAATGGCGGCAAACCGTGCACGATGTGATATAAGCCCTTCCGAGCGATGAACACGGACAAACAGCCCGATTGGGACCCCACCGCCGCCGAGATTCTTTGCGACCAGCGTGCGGCGTATGATGCCATGCGCGAACGCTGCCCCGTCGCGTATAGCGAATCAATGCAGTGGTCGCTGTTTCGCCATGAAGATATTGATCGGGTTCTGCGCGATCCCGAAACCTTCAGCAACGCCGTCTCCGGGCACCTATCCGTTCCAAACGGGATGGACCCTCCCGAACACACCGCTTACCGGAGTATTATTGAGCCGTATTTTTCCCCCGCGCGCATGGCTGCTTTCGAGCCGACTTGTCGGGAGATCGCCGTGCGCCTGTTGCAAAGAATGTTGGAAAGCGATGAGACGGAGCTGATGGCCGACTTCACCCTCCCCTTTGCGGTACAGGTTCAATGCGCCTTTCTCAAATGGCCTCCCACCTTGCACGAACGGCTGCTCTGCTGGACTAGAAGAAACCACGAAGCCACCCTTGCCCGGGATCGGCAGGCGATGTCTGAAATCGCGCGTGAATTTGAGAACCTCATCGGGGAGATGCTCGAAACCCGCTTGCGGAACCGCGCGACACCGGAAGAGGATGTCACCGCCAGCCTGATGCGCGAAGAGGTGCACGGGCGGCCTTTGAGCGACAAGGAGATTGCCAGCATTTTGCGGAACTGGACCGTCGGCGAGATCGGAACCATCTCCGCATCCATCGGCATTCTTGCGGATGCTCTCGCGCGGCAGCCCGACCTTCAGAACCAGTTGCGCAATCAGCCATCCCTGCTGCCGGTCGCCATCGACGAAATCCTCCGCGTTCACGGTCCGCTCGTCGCCAACCGCCGTGTCACCACCTGCCCGGTGGAGATCGGCGGCCAGAAAATCGGGAAGGGTGTGCGCATCTCGCTCAACTGGATTTCGGCAAACCGCGATGGCCGTGTCTTTGAAGATCCGGAGACGATTCGCCTCGACCGCGACCCCGCCAAGAATCTGCTCTACGGTGCGGGAATCCACGTCTGCCCGGGCGCGCCGCTGGCCCGGATGGAGATGCGGGTTTGCATGGAAGAGCTGCTCCAACGCACGGCGGGCGTCGAGCCGATCCCGCACAAGGCACCCACCAATGCCATCTATCCTGCGAGCGGCTATTGCGTATTGCCTTTAAGGATTCGGAAAATTTAGGTCCCGTTCTTTTTGCTTTGTGAAAGAAGCATACGGACGCACATTAAGTAATTCCGGTGAGAAAAAGTTGGAGCCGAAGCCGCCGGCCTGCTACAAAGCCAGCCTTGCCTTTTCCGCTTTTGCTATGAACCGCTCCTTCGCCAAATCCGTGTTGTGCGCCATCGGCTGCGCTTTCCTTTTTTCCATTGTTGGCCTTTCGACCGCGACTGCGGAGACACTGTTCCGGATCGGCTTGATCCGCGAAACCACGTCGCAGAATCTCATCCAGGTCGGCAGAGAGTGGCGCAAAAATCTTCCCAAACGGATGCAAGTCACCCTGCGGGTCGGCGAGGATATGCCGGCGCGTGGGGTCACGGTGAAAGCCTACTTCTACGACAAGGACGAAAAGCTCGTCTTCACAGCCTCCGCACCGAACGCCATCTGGGCGAACACCCCGAGCGGGTTCAAAAGCGTTTCGGTGCCGAGCGAGATAAAGCGGAACATCCCGTTTGACGTCTACTTCGCTCTCCCCGAGGCGCTCACCAAAGCCAAGTGGAAGACGATGGTGGTCGTCTTCGGCAAGGGCGACGACATGGTGGCCCGGGCGCGGCCCGCCACGATGCTGGAAAAGGTGAAGTTCAAGGAAAAGGCGATGCTCGCCACGGAAAAGCTGTAATCCAAAAAATCCTTTCGAATCATCAGGCGCTCTGGCCCGGTCCTTTTCGGGTCAGAGCGCCTCATGATTCAAAAGATTAGGAATAAATCGCGGGATGCGAATCCCAGCCCCCAAAGACCAACAGAAAATTGCGTCCCGGAGGGAGCCGTGACAGGGTGAACCAATGAAGCAGAAATGCATGATCCTGCTCCTCCTCTTCGCAGGCTTCGTGCTAAGCGGATTCGCTGATGAAGCTTCCGCCAAGATGACAGAACTCCTATCCAGGCTTAGGGCCACAATAGGAGATCACACCTATGCCATCACCAGAAAGAGTTACGATCGGAAAGACGGGCATTTGGTCAGCGCAGAAAAGGTGATTATCAATCCGAAGATCCGCTCCTTCCGGTATTTTTCTTCTATGCCAGGCGAGGGAACCGAAAAAGAGCTGCGGATCGTATATGGATTTCGTTTCGAGAATGGAAAAAGGGAACAATTCGACCCGCGCCGCCATGAATGGTTGGCCGGGACGTTTTCAACCTTCGGCGATTTCAGTTTGGCTTCGCAGCCATCCCATAGGATCGGTTGAAATCAGGAAGAGAGAAAGAAGTGATGGACGGGAAAGTTAAAACCTGCCACTCGGCAGGGAATGAAAAAACAACCCCGCCCATTCGCGTCAAAATTCAGCGGATTGCGGCAGCTTTGCAATCTTGTTCCGGCTCATCTTGTGCCCGTCTTGGCACGGGAAACTGGCGTCGATAGGCTCTGCCGCACCTTTTCGGCCTGGAGCCACGTCGTGGCGATGCTTTATGCACAGTTCACTCACTCCATTGGCCTCAACGATGTATGCGACTCGCTGAGGCTGCATAGCGGGCCACTTTCGGCCATCCGTGGCGCTACACCGCCGAGTCGAAATGCGCTCTCCCATGCAGGCAAGCACCGTAGTGCTATTCTTGTGGAGAAGCTCTTCTGGGCCGTCCTGAGCCATCTTCAGTCGCTCTCGCCGGGGTTTGCCAACGGGCGACGAAACAAAGGCTTTGCCCACCGCTTTCGTAAGACGATCTATCTGGTCGATTCCACCACCATTCGACGAGGAAATCGTCCTCGCCATCAAGAGCAGTCGCGCCAAATATCCCGAGCGGAGGCGCAGGGTGGGGGCAATGGTGGAAGTCGACGGCGTTGAGCGGGAGATGGAGTTTCTCACCGACAACATGGACTGGAGTGCCCGGAGTGTGGCTGATCTTTATCGCAGTCGTTGGTCCATTGAGGTCTTCTTCAAGCAGATCAAGCAGACTTCGAAGCTGGCTGATTTTTTAGGCTACAGCGCCGATGCCGTGCGCTGACAAATCTGGAGCGCCTTGTTCTGCTATCTTCTCTTGCGCTTCCTTGCCTTCCTCTCGGCGTGGGAAAGCAGCTTCACCCGACTTTTCACGCTACTGCGGGCCGCGCTCTGGCAGCGCATCGATTGAAAAGACCTCTTGCGATGTGGCCGCGCAAGGAAAATTCTGTAAATTTAAGGAAGGGAGAGAGGGGTAAGGGTTA
>CAZYVL010000122.1:0-7270 GCA_964651005.1 uncultured Chthoniobacteraceae bacterium
CGCGGTTTCATCTTCCCCTCCAGCGAAATCTACGGCGGGATCAACGGCTTCTGGGACTACGGCCCGCTCGGCTCGGAGTTGAAGCGTAACGTGAAGGAGCTCTGGTGGAAGAGCATGA
Source organism: uncultured Chthoniobacteraceae bacterium (assembly GCA_964651005.1). Classification (GTDB taxonomy): domain Bacteria; phylum Verrucomicrobiota; class Verrucomicrobiia; order Chthoniobacterales; family Chthoniobacteraceae; genus DATMFV01. Next base: position 119 of record CAZYVL010000122.1, read on the forward strand.
CGCGCCTGCGCGATGACGTGGTGGGGCTGGACGCGAGCATCATCATGCACCCGGCGATCTGGAAAGCCTCCGGGCACCTCGACACGTTTGCCGACCCGATGGTCGATTGCCTGCTGACGAAAAAGCGGTTCCGCTCCGATCAGATCGAGCCGCAAAGCGGCATCGCCTACTCCTACTCCGGCGCGCGCGACGCGGCGACGGGCAAGGAGGTCTGCGAGCCGTACTCCGTCCTGCTCGCCCCGGGCAAGCCGCCGGAGAGCGCGCGCAAGGTCGCCACGCAGTTCTACGCCCAGCGCGGGCTGGAAAACCCGGAGCTGCTCGGCGAAACCACCGAAAAGGTGGAAGGCTCCACCCGCTACAACCCGGAGAACGGCTCGCTGCTCACCGAGGCGCGGATGTTTAACCTGATGTTCAAGAGCCACGCCGGGCCGGTGGAGAGCGCGGAGAACGTCGTCTACCTCCGCCCCGAGACGGCGCAGGCGATCTTCGCCCAGTTCAAGAACGTGCTGGAGACCTCGCGCCAGAAAGTCCCCTTCGGCATCGCGCAGATCGGCAAGGCGTTCCGCAACGAGATCAACCCGCGCAACTACACCTTCCGCTCGCGCGAGTTCGAGCAGATGGAACTGGAGTTCTTCATCAAGCCCGACGAAATCGTGGAGAAACAGGCGGGGAGCGTCGCCACGGTGCCGGAATCGGGAGAGGTCGGCGAACCCCGGGCCGACTGGGGCTGGGAGGCGTGGCACCGCTACTGGGTGGAGGAGCGGATGCGCTGGTACGAGAGCATCGGCCTGAGCCGCGACACCCTGGAGCAATACTGGCAGGGGCGCGACGAGCTGGCGCACTACGCCCGGGCGACGGTCGATATTCTTTACAAATTCCCCTTCGGCACCCAGGAGCTGGAGGGGGTCGCCGCGCGCGGCAATTTCGACCTGAGCCAGCACCAGCAGCACTCCGGCAAATCGCAGGAGGTCTTCGACCAGGAGGCGTCAGCGAAGTACCTCCCCCATGTCATCGAGCCCTCCGCAGGGGTGGACCGGCTCGTGCTGGCCCTGATTTGCAACGCTTACGACGAAGAGGAAGTCACCGACGAAAAGGGCAAGACGGAGGTGCGCACCGTCCTGCGGTTTCACCCCCGGGTCGCCCCGATCAAGGTCGGCATCTTCCCGCTGCTGCGCAACAAGCCGGCGCTGGTGGAAAAGGCGCTCGCCGTGCGCGACCTGCTGCGCCCCCACATGGCGGTCTTTTACGACGACGCGGGGGCGATTGGCCGCCGCTACCGCCGCCAGGACGAGGCGGGCACGCCCTTTGGCATCACGATCGACTTCGACACCCTTGGCGAAAACGGCCCGGAGGCGGAGGGAACCGTCACCCTGCGCCATCGCGACTCGATGAAGCAGGAGCGTGTGCGCATCGCGGACCTGCCGGGGCTTCTCCTGCCGCTGGTGCAGTAGAGCCGGCGGAGCCAGAACGCGGAAGAGCGGGGCGATCTACCTGCCCGCCACCCAGCGGGCCACCTCGCGCGCTGCGTAGGTGACGATCCAGTCCGCCCCCGCGCGCTTGAACGCCGTCATCGTCTCCAGCAAGACCGCGCGCTCGTCGATCCAGCCGTTCGCGGCGGCGGCCTTGATCATCGCGTACTCGCCGCTCACCTGGTAAACCACCGTCGGCATTTCGAAGCGTTCCTTGACCCGCCAGAGCACGTCGAGATACGCCATCCCCGGCTTGACCATCACCAGATCGGCCGATTCCGCGATGTCGAGTTCCACCTCCCGCAACGCTTCGAGCGCGTTGCCCGGATCCATCTGGTAGCTCCTGCGGTCGCCCGCTTGCGGGGCGCTCTCCGCCGCGTCGCGGAACGGCCCGTAGAAGGCGGAGGCGAACTTCGCCGCGTAGCTCAAAATCGCCGTGTTCTGGAACCCCGCGCCGTCGAGCGCGTGCCGGATCGCCAGGACGCGCCCGTCCATCATGTCGCTCGGCGCAACGAGGTCGGCACCCGCCGCCGCGTGCGAAACGGCGGTGCGCGCGAGGAGCTCCAGCGTCTCGTCGTTGAGCACGGTGACATGCTCCCCCTCGATGTGGGCCACGCCGCAATGCCCGTGGCTCATGTATTCGCACAGGCAGACATCGGTAACGATCACCATCTCCGGCACCGCTTTCCGCACGGCGCGCACGGCCCGCTGGACCACCCCCTGCCCGTCGTAAGCCTGCTGCGCGAAGGTGTCCTTCACCGCCGGGATGCCAAAGAGCAGCACCGCCTTCACCCCGTCCGCCCACGCCGCCGCCGCCTCCGCCGCCGCCTCCTCCACCGAGCATTGAAACACCCCCGGCATCGAGCCGACCGGCGCGCGCCCCGCCACCCGCTCGCTGGCGAAGAGCGGCAAGATCAAATCCTCGGGGGCCACCCGCGTCTCCCGCACGAGATCGCGCAGGGTCGGCGTGGCCCTCAGGCGGCGGGGGCGGCGCAGGAGCGAGGAGTCCGGGTTCAGATCCATGCCGTGTAGTTAAACGTGCGTTGCGGCTTGGCGCGAGCGCATTCCGCTTCTGCCGGGATTGCGTTCCGCTCCCCCGGCGCGTTATAACGCCTCTCTCCCGAACTGCATCGTGCCTGCCGAGTTCCTCCTGATCGACATCAGCAATTCCTTCACCAAGCTCGTCGCCTCTTCCCGCGACGCGCTGGCGGGCGAGGTCGTCCGCCTCCCCACGCCCCGGCTCACCCCCGCCGCGCTCCGGCGCGCCGCTGGCCCCGCCGGGCGCTACGCGGGGATCGTCCTCTCCAGCGTCGTCCCCGCCGCGAACACGGCAGTCCGGGAGTACGCCGCCACGGCCCGCTCCAGCCAGCCGCCGCGCCTGCTCAAGCTCGGTGCGCGGACCCGGCTCGGCATCGCCATCGACTACCCGCAGCCCGCCCGCATCGGCGCGGACCGGCTTGCCAACGCGGCGGGCGCGGCGGTCTTCTACGGGCCTCCGGCAGTCGTGGTCGATTTCGGCACCGCCGTCACCTTCGATGTCCTTGGCGGCACGCGGGCGCGCCCGGCCTATCTCGGCGGGGTGATCGCCCCCGGGCTGGAAGCGATGACGCACTACCTTCACCAACGCACCGCGCTCCTCCCCAGGATCGTCCTGCGCGAGCCGGAGAAGGCGATCGGCAAATCGACTCTGGAAGCGATGCGCGCCGGGGCGGTCTTCGGCTACCGGGGGCTGGTCCGCGAGATTCTCGAAGAACTCCGGCGGGAACTCCGGGCGGGAAAACGGCTCACCGTCGTCGCGACCGGCGGCGACGCGGAACTGATCGCACGGCGGCTCCCCGAGATCGCGCACGTCCACCCGAACCTCACCCTGGAAGGGCTGCGCATCGTCGCCGGGTTGAATTTCGATCCTTGAACGAAGCAGGGAGCAAAATCGCCTCACCGCGATTGCGCTCGCCCGGGCGGCGCGCTCCGGGTTAGAAAAGACACTCTCATGACCCAAGCGGCTGCTCCCCTCGCCCTCGGCATTGATTTTGGAGGCACCTCCATCAAACTCGCCGTCGTTCGGGGCGGCGCCATCGTTACGCACGGCGAGCGCCTCGACACACGGCAGCTCGGTTCGACGGAGCGGATCGTGGAAGCGATGCTCGAAGAGATCGCCCGCCTGCGCACGGCGCATCCCGGCATCGCCGCGATCGGCGTGGGGCTGCCCGGTCTCATTGATGTCGCACGCGGCGTGGTGCGCGAACTCTCGAACGTCCCCGGCTGGCACGACGTGGCCCTGCGCGACCTCCTGGCCCGGCGCACCGGCCTCCCCGTCGCAGTGGACAACGACGCCAACGCGATGACTTACGCGGAGTGGCGCTTCGGCGCGGCGAACAACCAGCCCAACGTCGTCTGCGTCACCCTCGGCACCGGCGTCGGCGGCGGCTTGATCCTCAACGGCGCGCTCTACCGGGGCCGCAGCAACGGCGCGGGAGAGATCGGCCAGACGAGCATCGACTTTCGCGGCCTCCCGGGGAACTACGGCAACTCCGGCGCGCTGGAAAAATACGTCGGCAACCGGCAGATCGCCGAGCGCGCCCTGCTCCGCTACCGCGAAGCGGGCAAGCCGCCGCCCGAGCCATGCACCCCGGCCACGCTCGCCAAGGCGGCCCAATCCGCCCAATCTCCCGAAGGGGGCGATCCGATTGCCAAAGCCATTTGGAACGAGATCGGTAGCGAGATCGGCGCGGGGCTTTCCAACGTCGTCTGGCTGCTCAACCCCGACTGCATCGTCCTCGGCGGCGGCGTCGCCAAGGCGGGCGACCTGCTTTTCGAGCCGATCCGCGCCGCCATCCGCGCGCGCACGATGCCCATCTTCCACGAAAACCTCGCCATCGTTCCCGCCGCGCTCGGCAGCGACGCCGGAGTCATCGGCGCGGCGGCCCTTGGGGTAGCCCTGCTTCCCTCTTAAAACGATGGCGCTCCATGCTCCCGCAAAGCACAACCCGCTGGCCACGCGAGCGCGCCTGGGAAAGGTTTGAAAGCATCCCCCGCCCGCTCGGCTTCAATTACATCCCGGCCCATTCGGTCAACTACACCGAGATGTGGATGGAGTACAATTTCGATCCCGCAGCCATCGACCGGGAACTGCGGCTCGCCGCGGACATCGGCTTCAACTGCCTGCGGGTCGTCCTCCCCTTCGTCGTCTGGGAGGCCGAGCCGGAGGCGCTTCTTGGGCGGCTCGACCGGTTCCTCGCGCTCTGCCAGCAAAACCGGCTCCGGGCCATGCCAACGTTTTTCGACGACTGCGCCTTCGGCACCATCACGGACCCGGAGTTCGCTCGCCAGCCGGAGATGATCGCCGGGTGGTACTCCAGCGCATGGAGCCCCTCGCCGGGGCACGCGCTCGTCCGCGACCCCTGCCAGCACCCCCGGCTGGAGCGTTACGTCAAGGCCGTTTTGGAAGCGTTTCGCGACGACCCGCGCATCCCTTCTCTGGGATCTCTACAACGAACCGGGGAATGGCCATCTGGAAGCCGCCTCGCTGCCGCTGCTGCGCTCCGTGTTCCAGTGGGGGCGGGAAGTGGCGCCGGTCCACCCGCTCACCTCGGGAACCTGGGCGGACCTCCCCGCGCTCCGCCCGCTGGCGGAGCTACAGCTTTGCGAGTCGGACATCGTTTCCTTTCACGACTACAACCCGGCTGAAATGCTCGACGCCGCCATCCGGCAGCTCGCCGCCCTCGGGCGTCCGCTGATCTGCACGGAATGGCTCAACCGCCAGCCCAAACGGCGCTCCATTGCCTCCGACTGCCTGCCGGTCTTTGCCCGCCACGGGGTGGGGGCGCTGCACTGGGGCCTCGTCAACGGGCGCACGCAAACCCATTTGCACTACGGCATGAAGCCGGGCGATCCGCCCCCGGCGGTGTGGCAGCACGACCTCTTTCATTCGGATCACCGCCCGTACAACCCCGCCGAAATCGCACTCTTCCGCGCGGAAGCGAAGCGCCTCCACCCCGTCCGGCGCCCTGCGTAAAAGGGGCGGGACGGAGCGACTGCATAAACCACCATGAATGAGCCTCCAAGAGATCGATTTGAATACTGGGTCCGATTTGTCTGCGCCTTCCTTGTCTTTGGATCCCTCGTTGCCCTTGCACTGGTCCGGCTTGTTGATTCCGTCGGCCTCAAGGAAATGGGAATCTGCGCAGTGGTCACTGTTGCAATCAGTCACTATGCTGCCAAAGTCGGCGACCACGCTTGGCACAAACTTCTCGAATGGCTGCAATGGTGGTAATCTTAACTCGTCGGACAAGCCGGCGCGGCTGACTTCAATATTCGGAAGAACAGTGTTTCGGGAGCGAAAGGTTCGCAGCCCGGGTGAGAATCAGACCTGGCGGGAACGGGACGAAAGCATGGAACAACGGGCAAAGCGGATCATGAAGAAGGCTTTGACTCATTCCTCTGATCGCGATCCTGCCTGACAACGCCGCCCCGACTCAAAAATAACCAAACCAGAGCGTCTCATGATTGAAAAGACTTGGTATCGCGGGGGCTTTCATGTGAATCTAAAGAAGATCACGCTGCCACGATGCTAAAGCTCTATAAAATCACCGAATCTGCCAAACTGTTCTGGGAGACGTGGCAGCATAAAGGAGTTCATACAGTCCACTGGGGAGAACTCGGAACTAAAGGCCAATCCAAAAAACTGACTTCCACCTTGTTCAAGAAAGCAGAAAAAGCGATTCAAGCCGAGATAGGCGATCTTATCGAGCAGGGCTACAAAGAAATCGACAAGGAGTTTACGTTGCTGATTGAGTATTCAGTGGAAGGCATGGGATCGGACGCCGATATTGTCAAGCGACACCGCTTGCAAGATCGAATGGATGAAACCTTGGGTTGGACAGGGCTTGGCCATTGTGACGGAGGAAGCATAGGCAGCGGAACCATGGAGGTTTGCTGCTTTGTCGTTGATTTCGAGCTGGCAAAGACCGTGATTGAGGCTGATCTCAAAGGTACAGAATTCGAGAACTATACCCGCATTTACGATGAAGACCAAATCGACTAGTCTAAGAACCCAAGAGGCCGGTCCTTTGTCTTTTAAGTCACTGGCCGGAACCCATTTGCAATACGCCATGAAACCGGGCGATCCGCCCCCGGCGATGTGGCAACACGACCTCTTTCATTCGGAGCACCGCCCGTACGACCCCGCCGAAATCGCACTCTTCCGCGCGGAAGCGAAGCGCTTCCACCCCGTCCGGCGCCCCGAGTAAAAGGGGCGGGACGGAGCGACTGCATCAATCACCATGAATGAGCCTCCAAGAGATCGATTTGAATACTGGGTCCGATTTGTCTGCGCCTTCCTTGTCTTTGGATCCCTCGTTGCCCTTGCACTGGTCCGGCTTGTTGATTCCGTCGGCCTCAAGGAAATGGGAATCTGCGCAGTGGTCACTGTTGCAATCAGTCACTATGCTGCCAAGGTCGGCGACCACGCTTGGCACAAACTTCTCGAATGGCTGCAATGGTGGTGATCTCAACTCGTCGGACAAGCCGACACGGCTAATCTCAATATTCGGAAGAACAGTGTTTCGGGAGCGAAGGGTTCGCAGCCCGGGTGAGGATCAGACCTGGCGGGAACGCGACGAAAGCATGCGAGGAAATGCAGGCGCTGCGGGCCTTGATGAACCACAAACACCAGAATGCCCGC
>CAZYVL010000123.1:0-1482 GCA_964651005.1 uncultured Chthoniobacteraceae bacterium
AACTCCAAAGAACTGCCGCGATTTTTAGCCCCTTTCCCGCGCGGCGCAATGCTTTTTCGTGAGCATACCAAGCGCCGCCCCGAGCACCGCCGCCACCGCGCCAACCGCCACGAGGCTCCAACGGCTCTCCGGGAATACGAACTCCCCGGCGTTGAACGCACTCCAGCGCGCCGGGAGGCTCCCCGGGGGAAAGAGCGCGAAGTAATCCCCCTCGCAAACGCTCATCGGGTTCGCGGAAACCGGCCCGGGGAACGCCGCCAGCGGCAGCGGGAACGCCTCCCCACTCCGCGCGGCGCGGCGGATCTCCCCGCGCAGCCAGCGCGCCTGCCCGCGCGTCTCCGGGCGGTCGCGCACGGCGGGCGGGAGCGTGTCGCGCAGGGCGTCAAGCCAGTCATCGCCCAGCGCATCGAGCAGCGGCAGCGGCTGCCCGGCCACCAGCAGCGGCACGGCGTATTGCGCAAGCGGGTTGTAGCTCCAGTCCGGCCGGTCGCGCAGCCGGGCGATCTTGCCGAGGCCAAGCGGAGAGAGCGGGTCCGTAGCCGTCAGCGCAAGCGCGATCGCCACGGAGAGGCACGCCGCCGCGAGGCAAAGCCGTGGCCACACCCGCCAGACCCCGACAAGCCCCAGCGCCAGAAACGGCACCGCCGGGGCAAGATAACGGGGAGAGACGCCATAGCCGCCGTGCCAGCCGCAGTACGCGGCATTGAGCAGAAAAAACAGGATCGCGACCGCCGCGCAGAGCCGCGCCTCCCGTTGGAACGCACCTCCGCGCGCCATGCGCCAAAGCCCCCACGCCGCCAGCAACAGCACCGGGGAGAAAAAAAACAGTCCCCGGAACGGCGAAAAAAGGAGGATCACCCCCACGCCCGGATTTGGCAGCGAAAACATCCCGAAAAACCGCTTCGCCCCAGCGGAGAACGGTTCGAGCAGCGCCGGATTCTGGAACGCCGTGGGGAGCGCAAACGGGCTGCCGAAGCAGAGCGCCTGAACCCCCGCCAGCGCCGCGAGCGGCAGCGCGGCCCCGGCAAAAAACCAGACCCGACGGCGCTCCCCTCCCCCGGCGTAGAGCGCAAGCAGAATCGCCACCGGAGCCGCGAGATAATTCGCCATCACCGCCCCGCCCAGGCAGAGCCCGGCAAGGAACGCGTTGCCTCCGGCGCGGGCCGGGCTTTCGCGGGAGTGGCGCAACAACGCGAACGCTCCGAGCAGCAGCGTGGCGGTGAGGTTATGATCGAAGAGCATGGTCCCGTTCGGGAACGCCATCGTGCCGAACGTCCCCGCCAACGCCACACTGAGTGCCACACCCCCGCCCGCAAACCGCCGCGCAAGGCCGTAGAGCAGCACCGCCCCCCAGGCCGTCACCAGCCCGATGGAAAAAGCGGTGCTCAGCCAGGCGTTGAGCGTGAGAACGCCCCAGGCATCAGGATCGAGGCCCATCGCCTTTTCCCCCGCAAAGAGCGCGGCATAGGCAGGCACGGCGAG
>CAZYVL010000123.1:1582-4531 GCA_964651005.1 uncultured Chthoniobacteraceae bacterium
CCGGAACAAGCGGAACGCACAAGGCCCGATCTCCTTTGCATCCCTCGCGCCCCTCATGCCTCTCTCACCCCCTTGCGTCGTCGGCGGCGCGCCGGGCCGCCCGGGATTTCCGCATTGCCCGCCGGGGAAAGTATGGCTTGTTAGAGTTTGCGCACATTCCGTATAAAGTGCCGCCTGCACCCATGATTTTTCGTCGCTCTCTCCCCGGGGATTTTTCCCGAGCCGCCTGAAACCGATCCTGGGAACCTTTCCCCCTATGCCCACGCTGCAAGTTCACCTCCCCGATTCCGGCACCGTGACACACGAACTCTCCGAAAAGGAGATGGTCACTGTCGGGTGGGCGGCCGAAAACGTCATCCAGATTCAGGACCCCTCGATCTCGCGACACCACGCCCAGCTCGTCCGCGAGGGCGACCACTTCCGGCTCAAGGATCTCGGCTCGACCAACAAATGCTGGATCAACGGCGTGGCCGTGGCGGATGCGCTCCTCAACGACACCGACAACATCCGCTTCGGCTCCGTGGAATGCGTCTTCCGCAGCGGAAACGGCGACGCAACCGCCACGAAGCAGAAGCTCGCCGCCGGGGCGACCTGCGTGGGCCGCCTGATCCTCAAGGCGCCCGGCCAGCCGGAAGCCACCTTCCGGCTCACCGAAGAGATCGTCACCGTCGGCTGGAAAACCGACAACCGCATCCAGCTCAAGCACGCCTCCGTCTCGGGACGGCACGCGCAGTTCCTCCGCGTGGAGAACCGCTACCGGCTCAAGGATCTCAACTCCACCAACAAGACCTTTGTAAACGGCCAGACGATCATCGAGGCGGAACTCCACGACGGCGACAAGATCCGCTTCGGCACCGTGGAAGCGGTCTACAAGGCGGAAATCCGCATCCCGGTCATCGACGCCAAGGAGAAAGGGAACGCCGCCGGGCAGGCAAAACCGGAAGTCGCCGCCGCAACGGCAGCCGCCGAGCAAAAGCGGCTCACGGGGCCGCTCCCCACCGACGAAAACGAAGTGGCGCTCGCGGAAGCCCGCAAGGAGGTCGAGGCGCTCGCCAAGGCGCGCGATGAAGCGGTGAAAGCCGCCGAGGCCGCCAGGCTGGAGCGGCTCGAAGTCCAGAAGGAGAGCGACTCGCTGCACGCCGAACGCGACGCGCTGCGCCAGGCCGTGGAGCGGGCCGCCGCGAAGCTCTCCAAAATCGAGGCGCACGCCGCGACGCTGGAAAAAGCCCTTGCCGAAGAACGCGAAGGCCGGGCCGGGGAAACCAAGGCGCTCGCCGTCAAGATCGAGGAACCGCTTCGGCTCGCCGAGCAGCTCACCCGCGAGCGCGACGCCCTGCAAAAACAGTTCGACGCGCTCGCCAGCCAACACGAAGCCGCCGCAGGGGAGAAGGAGAAGAAAGCCGGAAAGCTCCAGGCCGAACTGGAGGAGACCCGCAAGCGCCTCAAGGAAACCGCCGCCGAGCTGGAAGAAGCCCGCAAGGCCGCTGCCGCCGCCACCGCCGCTGCTTCCGCCGCTTCGGGCAAGGCGGAGAACGCCGGGAAACAGGAGGAAGCCCTCAAGAAAGCGCGCCAGGAGCACGCGGCCCTCGCCGAAGAAAAGGCCGCCCTGGAAAAACGGGGCGACGCGCTCAATGCCTCTCTCGAAGCCGCCCGGCAGCAGGAGGAATCCACCCGCGCCGAACTGGCCGGGGCCGAACAGCGACTTGCCGCCGCCGCCGCGGAACTGAAAACCGCTCTCGACGCGCAAAAACAGCTCTCCACCACCGTGGAAGAGCAGAAGCAGGAACTCGCCGCGCGCTCCAAGGCGCTGCGCGAGGCACAGGAAACCCTTTCCGGAGAACTGCGGGAAGCCCGCGAACGGCTCGAAACGCTCGGACGCGAACGTGCCGAGGAGAAGCGCCGCGCTGAGGAAACCGCCGCGAAACTCGCGGAGGCGGAAAAGAAAATCGACACCCTGGCGAAAGCCCGCACGGAAGCCGGGAAAGAGGGCGACACGCTCGCCGCCCGGCTCGCCGAGGCGCGCACGGAGCTGACAGCCCTCACCCAGGAGCACGAGCAGGCACGGGCGAAAAGCGGAAAGCTCGAAGGGCAACTGGAGCAATCCAACGCCGAAGTCGCCCGGCTCACCGCCGAACAGACCCGCGCGGAAGAGGAGATCCGCTCGCTCTCCGGGGAACTCGCCGGGGCAAAGTCGCGGCTGGAAGAGATCGCCGGGAAACATGGCCAGGCGCAGCGCGGGAGCGAGGCGCTCACCGCCAAGGTCGCCGAAACCGAAGCGCGGCTGGCCGAAGCGGCGCACGATCGCGAGAAGCTCGAAGGCAAGATCGCCACGCTCACCGCCCAGTTGGAAAAAGCGCGCGGCGAGATCGACACCGTGGCCAAAGACCGCGAAGGGGTGCACTACCATAACACGCAGCTCTCCTCCCAGCTTGAGGAAGAGTCCAACCGCGTGGCGAGCCTCACGAAAGAACTGGAGGAAACCGCCTCCTCGGTGGATGGCCTCAACCAGCAGATCGAAAGCCTCGCCTCGGACAACGACGCCTCCCTGCGGGAAAACGAACGCCTCGCGGCGGAACTCGGCCAAAGCCGCGACGAAGCGAAAAAGCGCGTGGAAGCCGTGAGCGCCGAGCGCGAGAGCGCCCGCAAGCAGGCCGAAGAACTCACCGCAAAACTCGCCGACGCGGAAAAGAGAATCGCCGCCCTTTCCGGCAATCACGACTCCGCCACCCGGCTTGGCAGCGAGCTTTCCGCAAAGCTCGACGCGGCGCAGCGCCAGGCCGATTCCATTTCCAAAGAGCGCGACGGCGCACGCAAGGAGGTCGAGCGCCTCGGCGCGGAACTCGCCCAGGCCCAAAAGCAGATCGAGCAGGCCGAAAAACAGGCCGCCGCCCTCACCGCCGAACACGGGAACACCCGCAAGCACGCCGACGAACTCGCCGCGAAACTCGC
>CAZYVL010000123.1:4631-7152 GCA_964651005.1 uncultured Chthoniobacteraceae bacterium
CCGCCGAACACGGGAACACCCGCAAGCACGCCGACGAACTCGCCGCGAAACTCGCGGGCGCGGAGGAGAGAATCGCCGCCCTTTCCGGCGATCACGACTCCGCCACGCGGCTCGGAGAAGAGCTTGCCGCGAAGCTCGACGCCGCGCTGCGCCAGGCCGATTCCCTCTCCACCGAGTGTGACGGCGCACGCAAGGAATCCGAGCGCCTCGGCGCGGAACTCGCCCAGGCCCAAAAACAGATCGAGCAGGCCAAAAAACAGGCCGCCGCCGCCGCTGACGAACACGCCCAAAAACTCGCCGACGCGGAGAAGAAAATCGCCGCCCTTTCCGGTGACCACGCCACCGCCGCACGGCTCGGAGAAGAACTTGCCGCGAAGCTCGCGCAGACGGAACAAGCGCGCGAAGCCACCGCCGCCGAACACGAGAACGCCCGCCAGCGCGCCGACGCGCTCGCCGGGAAACTCGCCGAGGCGGAGAAGCGGATCGCCACCCTCTCCGAAGAACGCGAGGCCGCCGCCCGCTCCGGGAAGGAACTCGCCGCGCGGCTCGAGGAGGCTTCCAAAACCGGCGAAACCCTCGCCCACGAGCGGGACGAAGCGCGGAAAGAGGCCCATCGCCTCGGCGAAGAACTCGGCCAGACGCGCCACCGGCTGGAGGAGCAGACGGCCACCGCCGCCACGACCGCCACGGAGCGCGAGGAAGCCCGCAAGCAGGCCGACACCCTCGCTGGGAAACTGGCGGAAGCGGAAAAGAAAATCACCGCCATCGAAGCGGAACGCGAAAACGCCGCGAAGCGAGGCGACGCACTCGACGCGCAGCTCGCCCAGGCGCGGGAGACAGGCGAAGCCGCCGCGCGGGAGCGCGAAGAAGCGCGCAAGGAGATCGAGCGCCTCGGCGCGGAACTCGCCCAGGCTCGAACGGAAGCGCAACAACAGGCCCAGGAGCAAGCCAACGCCGCCGCCACCGAACGCGAAAACGCCAGGCGGCACGCCGAAGAACTCGCCACGAAGCTGGAAGAAGCCGCCAAGGCCCGCGAGGCGCTCTGCGCCGAGCAGGAGAGGACGGGCAAGGAGATCGAGACGCTCGCCGGCCAGCGCGACGCGGCGGACGCGGAAGCCGCCGGGCTGGCCGCGAAGCTCGACGCCGAGATCGCCCGCACCGAGTCGCTCGTCACGGCGCAAGGCGCGCTCCAGGCGCAGCACGACGAACTCGCCGCGAAGCTCGCCGAAGCCACGGCGCAGGCCGAGGGGTTCGCCTCCGAGCGCGACGCGGCGGCGAGGCTCTGCGAAGATGTTTCCAAGGATCTCAGCGAAGCGCAGCGCCAGCTTGATGCCGCGCAGGCGCAGACGCGGGAGCTTTCCGGCAAGCTCGACGAACAGCGCCGCCAGCTTCTCACGCTCACGAAATCACGCGGCGGCGGCGTCCCGCAGGAAATCGCCGACCAGCTCACGCGGGAACGCGACGAGGCGCGGCACACGCTCGCCGACATCGAGGCGCAACTCCGCGCCGCCCACTCCCGGATCACGGAACTCGAAGCCGCACCCCTCCCCCCGGCCCCCACCATTCCAGTGGCAGCTCCGGCTCCTGCTCCGGTCCCGGCTCCGATTCCCGCCCCGGCTCCGACGCTGCGGCTGGAAACGCCGGTCCCCGCCCCGCAGCCGCCCCCGACGTTCGCTCCCGCTCCGGTCGCAGCCACGGCGGAACCGCCACAGGTTGAACCAACCCCCGAGCCGCGCATCATCAAGGTGCCGCGCACGCCGCCGCATCTTGGCCGTCCCGAGAACTCGACGACGATCAAGCTGGAGGTCGATCCCGCCCTGCTGCGCCGGATCATCGACACCGCACCCGAGGCGCTCAACGGGATGCGCCGCTACCTGCACTCCTTCATCAAGAACCAGTCCGAAACGAGCCTGCTCGAACAGCTCCTCGTGAGCCTGCACAAGCTCACCGAACAGACCTCGCAGGCCAATCTCACGGCGGTCCACACGATGGCATACGCCCTGGAGTCGCTGCTTGATGATCTGATGAAGATCCCCGGGCAGATCAACCCCTCCACGCTGCGCACCGTCAGCCAGTCGCTCGACTTCCTCGCCACGCTGCTCGAAGAGAAGAACCTCTCCCGGACGAAAGACCCGTACCTGGCGAACATCTTCGCCGTGGACGACGATCAGGACGCCCGCAAGATCATCCGCTCCGCGATGGAGCTGGTGAGCCTGAAAGTCACCTGCGCCGAAGACCCGAAGACGACGCTCGCCGTGCTCAACGAACAGCGTTTCGATTTGATCTTCATCGACGTCGGCCTGCCGGAGATGAACGGCTTCGACCTCTGCACGAAGATTCGCAAGCTGCCCGAACACCGGAAAACCCCGGTCGTCTTCCTGACCGGAGCCGTCACCGTGCAGAACCGGGTGCAGTCAAGCCTGAGCGGCGGCAACGACTTCATCGCCAAACCATTCAACCTGCTTGAACTCGGAGTAAAGGCGCTGGCCTGGATCTTCAAGGGGCAGCTCGGGATGCTTTA
>CAZYVL010000124.1:0-5250 GCA_964651005.1 uncultured Chthoniobacteraceae bacterium
GCGGCGCTTCCGCCCGTGCAGCTCTACGACATGTCCACGGATCTCGCGGAGAAGAAGAATCTCCAGGCCGAGCACCCGGAGATCGTCGAGCGGCTCACGAAGCTGCTGGAGGAATGCGTCGCCAATGGCCGGAGCACTCCCGGCCCGGCCCTGAGCAACGATGTGCCGGTCGAAATCCTCAAGCCGCGTCCGGAAGCGAAGAAGGCGACGACCGCAGCACTCCCGGCCGGGACGTGGAAGAACAATGTCCTCGGAGCGCAACAAAAAGCCGCGTCCGCCACGGCCCTTCCATGACGAGCGTAACCGCTTGAGGCAGCTTGAGGCAGCTTGAGGCTTGATCTATTCGCGGGAAAAACGGACTCTGGGTTCCCTCCCCTAGTCTCCCCGTTTCCCCGTCCCCCCGTCTTCCAAGGCATCGGCTCGCCATGCCTTTATTTTATTGGCCTGTTTTCCCCAAAAAAACCCATGAATCCATCCCAAACGAATGTGCTCTCCAGGAGTCTTTCCCCGTCCGGCGGGCGAAGGCTGCTTGGTGCGCTCCTGGCTCCGATGCTGCTTGCTCCGGGCGTTTCCGCTCTGGCCCAAGCCAGTTCCACCACCCCTGAAAAGCCGAACATCATTTTTATCCTCGCCGATGACCTCGGCTACGGCGATGTGCAATGCCTTAACCCCGAAGGGAAGATCGCAACGCCGAACATGGACCGGATCGCCCGCGAGGGGATGACCTTCACCGACGCGCACAGCGGCTCCGCCGTCTGCACGCCCTCGCGCTACTGCGTGCTCACGGGCCGCTACTGCTGGCGCAGCGAACTGCAAACGGGAGTTCTCATCCGGCAGTGGAAACCCAACCCGGAGGGGAGCGACCCGATCGCCACCGAAATCAGCAAGACGCCGCCGCTTATCGCCGCCGACCGGCCAACCGTGGGCGGTCTGCTCCAGCAGCAGGGCTACCACACCGCCTGCATCGGCAAGTGGCACCTCGGCCTGACCTTTCCCGACCTCAAGAACTGGAACGACCCGATCCTCGACGGCCCAACGACGCGCGGCTTCAACACCTACTTCGGCGTCTCCGATTCGCTCGATGTGCCGCCCTTTGATTTCGTCGAGAACGACCGGCTGACCAAAAAGCCGGCCGTTATCAAAACATGGATCCGCACGGGGCCAGCCGCAGCCGATTTCGAGGCTTCCGAGGCGCTGCCCATCCTTGCGGGAAAATCGGTGGAGTATCTTGAGCAACGCAAGAAGGCGGGCGGGCCGTTCTTCCTCTATTTTCCGCTGACCTCCCCGCACACCCCGATTGCCCCCTCGGCGGCGTGGAAGGGCAAAAGCGGCATCAACGCCTATGCCGATTTCGTCATGGAAAGCGATTGGGCGGTGGGCGAAGTGCTCAAGGCGCTCGACCGGCTCGATCTCGCCAAGGACACGCTGATTATCTTCTCCAGCGACAACGGCTGCTCGCCCCAACCCGCCAACTATAAAGAACTCGCCAAGCACGGCCACCACCCGAGCGGGCCGTTCCGCGGCGCGAAAGCCGACATCTGGGACGGAGGACACCGGATGCCGCTCCTGGTGCGCTGGCCCGGCCATATCGCGGCGGGCTCGAAATACGCCGAACCGGTTTCTCTCACCGACTTCATGGCCACGGCGGCCGATCTGACGGGGGCGAAACTGGCCGACAACGCCGCGCCGGATAGCGTGAGCATTCTCCCCGCGCTGCTCGGGAAGACCGACAAGCCGCTGCGCGACTATATTGTCTACCACTCCATCAAAGGGAACTTCGCCATCCAGCAGGGGAAATGGAAGCTGGAACTCTGCCCCGGGTCGGGCGGTTGGAGCGCTCCCAACGACGAAAATGCACTCGCAAAGGGGCTCCCGCCGGTCCAGCTCTACGACACGTCCGCCGACATCGCGGAGAAGAAGAACCTCCAGGCCGAGCACCCGGAGATCGTCGAGCGGCTCACCAAGCTGCTGGAGAAATGCGTGGCCGATGGCCGCAGCACTCCCGGCCCCGTCTTGCAGAACGATGTCCCCGTGGACATCTGGAAAAAGGACGCCAAAAAGCAATCCAGACAAAAACCCGGGCACCACCCCAAAAAGGCGAAAGGAGCAAAGGAGGCCGTGACCAGCCAGCCAAGCCCCGCCCTCGCGACCCTTCCCTGACGCCCCCCGCTTTTTCCCCAAAAAAATCATGAATCCAACCCAAACCAACGCGATCTCCAGGAATCGGCTGCTTGGCGCGCTCTTGGCTCCGATGCTGCTTGCTCCGGGCATTTCCGCCCTGGGCCAAACCGGCGCCTCCGCCCCGGCCCAAAAGCCGAACATCATTTTCATCCTCGCCGATGACCTCGGCTACGGCGATGTGCAATGCCTCAACCCCGAAGGGAAGATCCCGACGCCGAACATGGATCGGATCGCCCGCGAGGGGATGACCTTTACCGACGCGCACAGCAGCTCCGCCGTCTGCACGCCTTCGCGCTACAGTATTCTCACCGGTCGCTACGCCTGGCGCAGCACATTGCAAAAGGGAGTTCTCATCCGGAAATGGAAATCCAACCCGGAGGGAAGTGACCCGATCGCGACCGAAATCGGCACAACGCCGTCGCTCATCGCCGCCGACCGGCCGACCGTGGGCGGCCTGCTCCAGCAGCAAGGCTACCACACCGCCTGCATCGGCAAGTGGCACCTCGGCCTGACCTTCCCCGATCTCAAGAACTGGAACGACCCGATCCCCGATGGCCCCACCGCGCGAGGCTTCAACACCTACTTCGGCGTCTCCGACTCGCTCGACGTCCCGCCTTTCGATTTCGTCGAGAACGACCGGCTGACCAAGAAGCCGACCGTCATCAAAAAATGGGGCCGCGTCGGACCCGCCGCGCCGGATTTCGAAGCTTCCGAAGCACTACCCATCCTTGCGGGAAAATCGGTCGAGTATCTTGAGCAGCGCAAGAAGGCGGGCGGGCCGTTCTTCCTTTACTTCCCGCTGACCTCCCCGCACACGCCCATTGTCCCCTCGGCGGCGTGGAAGGGCAAAAGCGGCATCAACGCCTATGCCGATTTCGTCATGGAAAGCGACTGGGCGGTGGGCGAAGTCCTCAAGGCTCTTGATCGGCTCGATCTTGCCGAGAACACGCTGATCATCTTCTCCAGCGACAACGGCTGCTCGTCCCTACCCGCCAATTTCGGGCAGCTCGCCCAGCATGGCCACCACCCAAGCGGGCAGTTTCGCGGCGCGAAGGCCGACATCTGGGACGGAGGGCACCGGATGCCCTTCCTGGTCCGCTGGCCCGGCCATATCGCGGCGGGCTCAAAGTACGCCGAAACGGTTTCTCTCACCGACTTCATGGCCACGGTGGCCGATCTGACGGGGGCGAAACTGGCCGACAACGCCGCGCCTGATAGCGTGAGCATCCTCCCCGCTCTGCTGGGGAAGACCGACAAGCCGCTGCGCGACTATACCGTCTACCACTCCTACCACGGAAACTTCGCCATCCAGCAGGGGAAATGGAAGCTGGATCTCTGCCCCGGCTCCGGCGGATGGAGCCATCCCAATGATCGCGAAGCGCTCAAAAAGGAACTCCCGCCGGTACAGCTCTACGACATGTCCGCCGACATCGCGGAGAAGAAGAACCTCCAGGCCGAGCACCCGGAGATCGTCGAGCGGCTCACCAAGCTGCTGGAGAAATGCGTGGCCGATGGCCGCAGCACTCCCGGCCCGCTTCTAAAGAACGACGGTGCGGTGGATATTTGGAAACATAACGCCGCAACGGAATCCAAGCGCCATCCCAAAAAGGCGAAGGAGGCGATGGCCGATCAGCCAGACATTGAGGTCGCGGCTCTTCCTTGACGGCAACCGCTGATTAAAAATGGCTGACTTCATTTCGATGAAGTCAGCCATTTCTTTTTGAACCGAAGCGGTTCCAGGGATTACTGCGGCCCTGCCGGGGCGTGGTCGGCGGCGCGGCTCCCGGGGAGCGGGCGGATCGCCTCGATCAACTGCGAGGGGCGGACGCGGCGCTGCTCCAGGCGGCCCAGCTTTTCCTGGGCCTCCGCCTCCACGGAGGCGGCGAGGTCCGGGGCGAGCTTGACGATCCCGGCTGCCAGCAGGCTGTAGTAGTTGCGCATCGCCACGCGGTATCCCTCCAGCGTGGTGGCGCTGCGCGCCTGGGCCAGCTCTCTCTGCAACGCCGGGTCTTTCTTGACGACGGTCTTCAACTGCCGGATGCGGATCGCCCGGCGCAACTGCTCCGCCGATCCATTCTTCAACGGCGCGGCGGGCGCGGCGATGGCCTCCATCCCCTCTTCTTCCGGGAGTACGGTTTCATCCCCGGCTCCGACGGGGACAGGGGCCGCTGCCGGATCGGTGTGCGGGATCAGCGGAAGGGGGGCGTCCCCGGTCGCGCGCCGTAAAATCTCGGGGTCGATCTTCTGCTCCGGCGCGGCCTCATCTGTGGCCTCGGCGGCGGCGGCAGCGCCCTCCGGTTCCGGGGAAACCGTGACGGCGGTTCCGGTTTCTTCGGGGGCGGCTTCCTGGGCGGAAACCGGGAGGATGAGGCCAGCCGTCAGGAGGGCGGCGAGAAAAGCGTGCGTTTTCATGCGGAGCACCCCCAACCAACCAGAAATCGGTTGATTTGAAAAGAAGTCTCGCCACCATGCTTCGCCGTGCACGCTCCGCCCGCGATGACGCCGCTCGATCTCCCGTTTTCTCCGGGGGAACTGGCCCGACGGCTGGCGGACCTCCCTGGCTTTCTCTTTTTCGATACCGCGCGCCTGCCCGCGCCCTTTTCGACAATACCCGCCCCGGCTCTCCCGTTCGAGTGGGGCGAAGAGCCGGTTTCGCTCCTTGCGGCGCGGCCCGGCGAGGTGGTTACCGGGCGGATCGAAAACCGGGAGCAGTGGGGCGCGCTGGAGGCAAAGGTGGCCACGGGGACACAGGCGGCGGGCGGCTTCGCGGCGGGGTGGGTGGAGTACGACGGCGCGTTTTGCTTCGGGCTCTACAGCGGCGCGCTGCTCCACCGGCACCGGACGGGCGAATGGTTTGCCCTCGGCACGCCGGGGATTCCCACCGCCGCGCTCTCCGCACCCCCGGAGCCGGGCCACTCCCTCCCCTGCCCGCTCGCCTTCCGCTCCGCGCTGCGGCGGGAGGAGTTTGTCGGGCTGGTGCGGCGCGCGCAGGAATACATCGCCCAGGGCGACATCTATCAGGTCAACCTCGCCCACCGCTTCGCCGCCCCCTGGCCGTGCGGGACAGAC
>CAZYVL010000124.1:5350-7034 GCA_964651005.1 uncultured Chthoniobacteraceae bacterium
GCGGACCCGTTCGCCTTCTACGCCGCGCTGCGCGCCGCCTCGCCCGCCCCACATGCGGCCTATCTCTCGCTGGGAAACAGGCGGGTGCTCTCCTCCTCGCCAGAGCTTTTCCTCAAGATCGACGGCGACCACATCCGCACCCGGCCCATCAAGGGAACCCGCCCGCGCCGGGCCGATCCACGCGAGGACGCCCAAAGCGCGCGCGACCTGGCCGCCTCCGCGAAGGAAGCCGCCGAGCTTATCATGATTACCGACCTGGAGCGCAACGACCTCGGGCAGGTGTGCGAGTTCGGCTCCGTCGAGGTGCGCGAGCTGCTCAAGCTGGAGCAGTATGAGCAAGTATTCCATCTTGTCTCCACGGTGGAGGGGCGGCTTCGCCCCGGACTCGGCGCGGCTGCCGCGCTGCGCGCCTGTTTCCCCGGCGGCTCCATCACCGGCGCGCCCAAGAAACGGGCGCGGGAGATCATCGCGGAGCTGGAACCGGCCCCGCGCGGCCTCTACACGGGCGCGATCGGCTACTTCGGCCCCGGCGGCGGGGCGGCCCAGTTCAACATCGCCATCCGCACCGTCGTGATCGAGAACGGCGAGGCGCATTTCCATGTCGGCGCGGGGATCGTGGCCGACTCGGACCCGGAGCGCGAATGGGAGGAGACGCTCGACAAGGCGGCGGGCATCCTGCTGGCGGCGGAGCGGTTCCGCAGCGGCGCGGGCAATCCCGGCTTGCGCGAGCGGGAAGACCCGGCTTGATTGCCCCTCGTCATGCGATGGTTCTGGCTCCTCTCCGTTTTTCTTCCGCTGATCGCGTCGGCCCGTGATGCTTCTCCTGCTTCCCCCGCCGGGCATCCGCTCGGCCCGGAGGTGCGGCAGCTTCTGGTCGGCATCGCCCCGGGGTGGGACGCTTCCTCGGGCAAAATGCTTGCGTTGGAACGAGATGCAAACGGCGAATGGGAAGCGGCGTTGGGGCCGGTGCCGGTGCTTTTCGGGAAAAACGGCCTCGCCTGGGGACGCGGCGTGCTCGGCACCGGCGAGCGGGGACGCGAAAAAGTGGAGCGGGACGCGCGCGCTCCCGCCGGGGTCTTCCGCCTGGGGAAGATCTACACCTACGACAAGGCGCTCCCCGCCGGGGCAAGCTACCCGTACCGCACCGTCACGCCCGCCGATGCCTGGATCGACGACCCCGCGCTGCCCGGCTACAACCGCCACATCGTCGTCGATCTCAAAAACCCGCCCCCCTGGTTCGAGAAAGAGAAAATGCGCCACCACGACCCCGCCTACCGCTGGCTGGTGGAGATCCGCCATAACGCGGACCCCGCCCCCGTCCCCGGCAAGGGAAGCGCGATTTTCTTCCACATCCGCCGGGGCGCGACCCGGCCAACAGCCGGATGCACGACGATGGACGGGAAAGACCTCGTTTCCATGATCCGTTGGCTCAACCCCCGGAAACACCCCCACTACGCGCTCCTGCCGTGGGGCGAGTACCGGAAACGGTGGAAAAGTTGGGGATTGCCAAGCCCGGCTGTTGTCTCAAAACTCACCCCGCCATGATGCCCACGCCCGATTCCGCCGAAATCTGGGGCCGGGTGCTCCAGATCTTCTTCGCCACTGTCTTTAGCGTGGCGATCGTCTGGATCGTCATCCGGATCTGGAACAGCGACACCAAATCCCACGATATGCCGGATGCGCC
>CAZYVL010000125.1:0-7014 GCA_964651005.1 uncultured Chthoniobacteraceae bacterium
ACTGCGTCCCCGTCTCCCGGTTGAGCGCGTCGTACTCCTTCGCGGTCACATGCCCAAGCGCATCCGTCGTGCTCACCACATTGCCCACATCATCATACGTCCATGTCGTCGTCGCCGCATGCCCCACCGCGTACGTCACACTTTGGCTTACCTGCCGGAAATCGTTATCATAAACAAACACCGTCTCAATTCCCCTCGGGTCCGTCTGCTTCGTCGGTTTGAAATCTCTCCCAAACTGCAATCCCCCGGAATTCGCCCCGTACTCAAACGTCGTCTCCCCGCCCTCCGAATCCTCCTGGCTCACCAGCCGCTGCAACCCATCGTAGTCCATCGTCGTCACATCTCCGTTGGGCGACGTGATCGACACCACCGACCCCAGATGATTATAGCTAGTCAACGTCACCAAATCATCCCCGTCAATCTCCTCATCCCCATCCATATCCCGCGCCTGCTTCACCACACGGTTGAGCGCATCATACTCCCATAACGTCGATTTCCCCAGCTCATCCTCCTCCCGCACCTTGTTCCCCCGCGCATCGTAATAAAACGTCTTCTCCCCATCCCCCGGCGCGTCCACCTCCGTCAACCGATTCAGCAGATCATACGTAAAACTCGTCACATTCCCGTTCGGGTCCGTCGTCGTCAGCTTATTATTATTCCCATCATAACTATACTGCGTCACCACACCCGTCCCACTCGTCTCGCTCAGCACATTCCCCGTCGTCGTCTCCAACCCATAACTCGTCACCAAATCCACCGCCCACGCCGGGTCCCCCGTCAACGTCCGCACCGTCTTCTTCGTCACGATCCCCGAAAACTCCCCCGTCCCGTACTCAAAATCCGTCACCTGCCGATCCACCCCGCCCAACGAAATCGTCTCCTTCGTCCGGTTCCCATTCGCCGCATCAATCGTATACGTCGTCACACGCCCCTCCTCATCCGTAATCGACTTCATCACCCGCCACGTCGCATCATACGTAAACGTCTTCACCTTCCCCTCCCCGTCCGTCTGCTTCGTCGGATCCCCCCACTTCGTCACCGGAATCTGCGCCAGCGCCTCAGCCGCCAGCAACCCAGGCCAGTCCTGCCGCCCTGCCAGATCCATCGCATCCCCATACTCAAACGTCGTCGCCACCGCGCTCCCCACATCCTTGAAACTCTTGATCGCCATCCCCGCCTCTTTATCAAAAATCGCCACCATCTCCCCTCCCTCCGGCGTCGTCACCCGCATCTTCTCATACAGCACCTCAAACGGATCCGACCCCCCATCGAAAAAGATCAAATTCGTAAATTCACTCAACGACACCACACTAGCCTCCTCAAAATAATACCGCCACACCCCTCCCTCCGCGTCCACCACCTTCATCTCCCGATCCCCCTGCGGCACCAGCCTCATCTTATTGTCCTCCCCCCGTTCCCCCGCAATCTTCACATCCGACTCATTCACAAACGACGCACTCCCCCCATCCGGCATCCCCACCCCCGTCACATTCCTCGGGCACCCCGCCGCCCTATACCACCCCGCATCCGAGGTATAACTCTGCCGACTATGATCAAACGCATAACTCAGCGTATATGCATGCCCATTCCCATCCGTAATCCTCCCTATATCCGCATAAAAATACACATTCTCCTGCGGCACCGCTGTCACCTCATACGCATCGCTTAACCCATACCCCGTCTCCGACTCATCCGCCCTCGTCACCGTCTCCAGCCAATCATACTTCAAATAATCGTATTGCCACCCCGATAACCCCGCCGGATACTTCTTCTCATACGTATAGCTCGTCTCGTTCCCCTCCGGGTCCGTCACCTTCGTCACCCTCCCCCCCGTCTGCTCAATACTGATCGTCTTCCCTCGCGCGGAAATGCTATCCGGCACGCACGTCCCGTTCCCGCTCAAATAGTTGTAACTCACCTTCGTCCCATACCGATCCCCCACCTCCAAAAGACGCGCCCATTCGTAAGCCTCGCTCGGCCCCGAAAAATAGACACTCACCATCTCAAACGTCAACGTCGTTCCGTACTTCTTCTTAAACGTAAACCGATACGGCGTCATCGACGTATCAATCGTCAAGCTCGTCGAAAAAACCTCCTGCTCATGCCGACTCTCCGGCATCGGCAAAAACCGCACCGTCCCTCCCAGATAACGCAACACCGCAAACCGGTAAGTCGCCCCGTTCTCATCCGTCACAAACGCATAGCAACTATTTGCCGTCGTATCGAACTCAATATTCGCACTCAAATTCGAACGCCACCCCGCCCCAAACGGCCGATCCGGCCTTGCTAAATCCGGCCTCAACCCGTTCAACGCATTCCAAATCTCCGGACTCCAGTTCCGCCTCACATTCAACGCCAGATCCGACCCCGCCAGCGGAATATAAATATCCGTCACCTGATGCGAAAGCGTATGGTTAAACGCATCAATAAACGTCTCCTCCTTCGCCTGATCGCTCTCCTCCTGCTGCTGCGGCTTCTCATCCGGAATCGGAAGCCCATTAAGCCCTATCTTCCTATACTTCGGCCCCGTCGCATCGCTCAAACTCGAAAAATAAGTATCCGGCTGATCCTCACACTCCTCATCCTCCCCCCCGGACTGCCCAAACCCACACCTCACCCCAGGCCCAAACGCCAAACCAAACCCGATCCCAAGCGCAATCAGCGCACTCCAAAATGTCCACGTTCTCTTCATGTGTTTTTTCTCCGAAAAATACTTCGTTAACAGTTCGTAAAAAATCCCCTTCGACCCCACAGCGCCATATTTGGCGTGGTATTGCGTCGTATTGTGTATCGCGCGAGGATTGCGTCGTATTGCAATGCAAACACCCCGCATCAGACCGATGCATAACGATGCATAAAGCCGATAACGCGGCAACACACCACCGCAAACCTTACCCGCCGCAACCCTCACCCCAGCGGCACTACTCCGCCGGATCGTCACACGGCGTACAAGAAGCCTCGCAAACCGCCGCCCCGGACAGAATCCGGGTTCCCGTCCCGCGCTCCGCCCGCGCAAGCTGCCGCGCGACCAGAATGGCACTCGATATCCCAAGCAGATAGATCAGAATCGTTCTCATTTTTTCCATTATCCTACATTATCCTAACAAAGCCCCGGGAGGAGGAGCCGCGATCTTTTCCATCCCCGCCGGAATGTCAACCCCCTTTTGACGCAACTTTTTTGATATTTCCGCCAAATCCACGCAACTACCTGCAAATCAATCACTTCCACTCACCGCCCCCATCCCAAAAATTTCTCCTCATCTCTCTCCTTTCCTTCTCCCGCCCCCCGCGCTGCCGATTGTGGTGCGTTCTTCAAAGACGCCCAATCACCCGGGGACGATACGGGGGCGCAGGGCAAACGGACTCCGTATCGGATCGCAGATCGGCGTATCACGAGCCGAAGCAACGCGATTTTGTTTCGAAGCCCTTTCCTCCCGGCCGGGCGCACTCCCGCCGCAGCCCGAAAAATCAGCATCCGTCATTGCAAACCGGCCCGGGGTTCTTCATCTTTGTCCCCTTCCAACCCTGGATGAACACCCACTCCAAGCTCCTCCTCCTTTTCCTGCTCACCCTGTCGCCCCTTTTCCCTCCCGCGCTGCGCGCCAGGGACGACCGCGAGGCCGCCGCCTACTCGGTGGCGGAAATCTACTCCGAGCGCGTTCTTGACGCCGCGAACGGAGACAAGAAACTCCAGGTCGGCAGCCTGACGAAGATCGCCACCGCGATGGTGGTCCTCGACTGGGCGGAAACCGCCAACCGCGATCTCGGCACGCTGGTGCTTGTCCCGGACTCGGTGCTCTCCATCGGCGGCAACAACCCGGTCGGCTTCCAGCCGGGCGACCGCGTGACCCTGCGGGACCTGCTCTACGCCGCCCTGCTCCAGAGCGACAACGTCGCCGCCCAGACGCTGGCGGACCATGTGGGGCGCTCCCTGCTGACCCGGGAGAACGCCGAGGTGCCGCCTGTCGATCTCTTCGTCGCCCAGATGAACGCGCTGGCGCGCAAGCTCGGGATGACGCGCACGAAGTTCCTGAACCCGCACGGCATCGACTCCAACGAGCGCCCCTACTCCACGGCCAACGACCTCACCCGCCTGGCCGGGTACGCGATGAAGCGTTCCTCTTTCCGCTTCTACGTCTCCCAGCGCAGCCGCGAGATCACGCGGCGCACCGCCGACGGCGCGGTGATCCGCTACAACCTCATCAACACGAACGCCCTGCTCGGCCTGCACGGCATCGACGGGGTAAAAACCGGCAAGACCCTCCGGGCCGGGGATTGCCTTGTCATCTCCGCCGGGCGGCCTCCCATCTCCATCAAAAACCCCGACGACTCGCACACGATCACCCCCCGGAGGCTGGTCGTCGTCGTCCTCGCCGCGAAGGATCGCTTCGGCCTCGCCGAAAGGCTGCTGCATCACGGCTGGAGCCTTTACGACACGGATCAGAGCGCCTCTGCTTCCTCCTCCGCTTCCGCCGCCTCTCTCGCCCCCTTCGACCTTTCAGCCGGGAGCCGCGGGCAATGAGGCGGATTGGTGTTTTGACGAGCGGCGGCGATTGCCCCGGCCTTAACGCGGTGCTGCGCGGCGTCGTGCAGGCCGCCTCCCGGCTAGACTGGGAGGTGATCGGCTTCCGCGACGGCTTCGAGGGGCTGCTGCCTCCCGGCAACTTCCTGCGGCTCGACCGGCAGAGCACCTCGCGCATCATGGCGCAGGGCGGCACCATCCTCGGCACGACCAACCGGGGGCACTTCATCGCCAAGGTGGGAGCAGGAGGCCGCCGGGCCGTTCCGCGCGAGATCATCCGGAAGGCCGCCGCCACGCTCGACGAACTCAAGATCGAGGGGTTGATCTGCATCGGCGGCGACGGCTCGCTCTCCACGGCGCTGCAACTCTTCAAGGCGGGCATCCCGGTCATCGGTGTGCCAAAGACGATCGACAACGACCTCGGGGCCACCGCGCTGAGCTTCGGCTTCGACTCCGCCGTCGCCTGCGTGGCCGACGCGCTCGACCGGCTCCACACCACGGCGGAAAGCCACAAGCGCGTGATGGTGACAGAGGTGATGGGCCGCCACGCGGGGTGGATCGCCCTCTACGGCGGCCTTGCCGGGGGCGGCGACATCATCCTGATCCCGGAGATCCCGTTCGACTTCGACCGCGTGGCCGACGCCATCCGCCGGCGCGACCAGGAGGGGCGGCAGAGCACGCTCGTCGTCGTCGCCGAGGGAGCGCGCCCGCGAGAGGGCCGACAGCTCATGCGCGCCACCGGCTCGGGCGAGTACAAGCTTGGCGGCATGGGCGAGGCGGTCGCCCGCGAGATTGGCCGCCGCACCGGCAAGGAGACGCGCACCTGCGTGCTCGGGCATTTGCAACGCGGCGGCGCCCCGACTACGCTCGACCGCATCCTGGCCACCTGCTTCGGCGTCAAGGCCGTGGAACTCATCCGGGAGGGCCGCTACGGCTCGATGGTCAGCTACCAAAACGACGAGGTGATCGCCGTCGAGATCAGCGAAGCCGTGCACCGGCTGCACCAGGTTCCCCCGGAAGGGACGATGGTAAAGACCGCCCGGGCCGTCGGCATTTCCTTTGGCGACTGACGTTTTCAACCGTATTCTCCGCTCATGGACCGCTTGCTTGAACTCCTCAAAACCAACGCCCGCACCAGCGTCGAAGATCTCGCCAAGGCGCTGAACCTCACCCCGAAGGCCGTCGCCGAACAGATCGAAGGGCTGGAAGCCGACGGCACGCTCCTCGGCTACCAGGCGATCTTCGACCCGGAAAAGGCGCACACCAACGACTGCGTGGAGGCGCTAATCGAAGTCAAGATCACCCCGGAGCGAGGCGGCGGCTTCGACCGGTTCGCCAGCCGCATCTCGAAGTTCCGGGAAGTGCAAGGGTGTTACCTGATGAGCGGCGGATATGATTTGCTCATCGTCGTGCGGGGGGAGACGCTGCAAGCGGTCGCCCGTTTCGTCGCGGAAAAACTGAGCACCATCAAAGGCGTCCTCTCCACAGCCACGCACTTCCGGCTCAAGGCGTATAAGGAAAACGGCGTCCTGCTCCACCGCGAGCCGAAGCCGCAACGGCTCGCCGTCTCGCCCTGAGCGCCTCTCGCGCACTCGCCCCACGCGCCCCATGCGCCCCACGCGCCCCATGCCCGTGCAGGAACGCCAGGCCGCCCTCTGCGAACGCTACGCGGCCATCCCGGACCCCCAGGAACGGCTCGCCGCCATCGTCGCGCGCCGCCCCGCGACCGCCTCGCTCCCTCCCGAAGCGCGCGTGCCGGAGCTTCTCGTGCCCGGCTGCCAGTCGCGCGTCTGGATCGCCGCGAGCGCGGAGTCGGGCCGCTGCCGGTTGCAGATGCACGCGGAGTCGGCCCTCGTGCGCGGGTTGATCGGGCTGCTCTGCGATCTCTACGACGGCGCGCTGCTTGAGGAAGTCGTCGCCGCCGAGCCGGAGATTTTCGAAACGCTCGGCCTCGCGCGCAACCTCTCGCCCACCCGCCTCAACGGGCTGGCCTCGGCACGCGCGTTTCTCCGCGTGTTCGCCGCCGAAGGCCGATGATCCTCCTCGACGCCCATAATCATTTCCAGGACCCCGCCCTCGCCCCCTCGCTCGACGCCATCGTGCGCGATCTGGCCGCCGAAGGGATCGCCGGAGCGGTGGTCAACGGCACCGCCGAGGACGACTGGGAAGCCGTCGCCACGCTCGCGCGACGGCACCGCTGGGTCCTCCCCAGCTACGGGCTGCACCCGTGGCATCTCCCCCGGCGCACCCCCGATTGGGAAGCCCGGCTGCGCGCCCGCGTGGAGGCGGGCGGCTGCGCCATCGGCGAGATCGGCCTCGACCGCTGGATGCGCAACCCGGACTTCGAAACCCAGCAGGAAGTCTTCCGGCGGCAGCTCCGGCTCGCCGCAGAGTGCAACCTCCCCGTCACCATTCATTGCCTAAAAGCATGGGGCGCGCTTTGGGACATCCTGCACGAAGAGCCGCTACCAAAACGCGGCTTCCTACTGCAC
>CAZYVL010000126.1:0-4323 GCA_964651005.1 uncultured Chthoniobacteraceae bacterium
TGAAATTTAGTTCGGTTGGTGTTTCGGACTGGTTTGATGGGGGCTATCCGCCCCCTACTCGACTTGCTCTGGCGGCAGTGGTGCAGCCTGGGAGTTGCCGGGCATGCCAATCCGGCGAATCCTGATTACCTCATTGACCCTGAGGCGCTTATTCTCGCTACCTCGTCCATTGGTATTCTTGATCCTCGTCTGTTCGATGAAGCTCTGGACTGGCTGGTGAGTTATGGAGAGCTAATCAATCTTCAACGGCTGAAGAATATTCTGGCGGCCATACCGATCGGGGATGAGCAGGTGATCTCCGCAATGGCTGATTGGCTGAGCACCCATGCCACCCAGCCTCGCTGGCGGGCATTGATTGCACGGAAGGAAACAAACCCGTCTCGGCAGATGCTTTTCACAGGAGAGGGAGGCATTCCCCCTTCCGGTCGGTTGATGAGACTTTCTCCAAATATGGTTTAATACGGGGAAGCTTCGAACCATGCGGGATGAGCCGCCCTCCTGATCCGTCTATTCACGCTAATCTCCTTCTGCCAGCGCGGGCACTGATAGGGGTAAGTGCTCGGGTGGAGGTTATTCTCTATCTGGCCGGAGGAATTCCACTACCCTACTCCCCGTTCCCCTGGTCCTCGCTGGTTGCGGAGAGCTTGGCGAGGACGCTGAGGTCTTCGAGCGTGGTGGTGTCGCCGGTGACGGTGCCGCCGCTGGCGACTTCCTTGAGAAGTCGGCGCATGATCTTGCCGGAACGCGTTTTGGGCAGCGCCTCGGTGAAGCGAATGTCGTCGGGCTTTGCGATGGCGCCGATGGAATCGCCGACGTGCTTGCGGAGTTCGTTGCGCAGGTTGGCGTTCGGTTTGATCCCGGACTTGAGGGTGACGAAGACCACCACGGCCTGCCCCTTGAGGTCGTCGGGACGGCCCACGGCGGCGGCTTCGGCCACGGCGGGGTGGCTGACGAGGGCGCTCTCGATCTCCGAGGTGCCGAGGCGGTGCCCCGCGACGTTGAGCACGTCGTCGATGCGGCCGACGATCCAGAAATAGCCGTCCTTGTCGCGGCGCGCGCCGTCGCCTGCCGTGTAGACATGCGGGATCTGGCCCCAGTACGTCTCCTGGTAGCGTTGCTCATCGCCGTAGATGGTCTGGAGCATGGAGGGCCACGGATGCCGGATCACCAGCTTGCCGCCGACGTTGGGCGGGACTTCGTTGCCCGCGTCGTCCACGATGGCGGCGTCGATGCCGAAGTAGGGGAGCGTTGCCGTGCCGGGCTTGAGCGGCGTGGCGCCGGGGAGCGGGGAGATCAGGATCGCCCCCGTTTCTGTCTGCCACCAGGTGTCCACGACCGGGCAGCGGCCTCCGCCGATGACGGTGTGGTACCACATCCACGCTTCCGGGTTGATCGGCTCGCCAACGCTGCCGAGCAGGCGCAGGGAGGTGAGGTCGTGCCGGTTGGGCCACTGGTCGCCCCACTTGATGAAGGCGCGGATGGCGGTCGGCGCGGTGTAGAGCACCGTGACGGCGTAATCCTCGACAATGCGCCAGAAGCGGTCGTTCTCCGGCCAGTTCGGCGCGCCTTCGTACATGAGCGTGGTTGCGCCGTTGGCCAGCGGGCCGTAGACGACGTAGCTGTGCCCGGTGACCCAGCCGACATCGGCGGTGCACCAGAAGAGATCCTCCTCCCGGAGATCGAACACGTCGCGGGTGGTGGCGTAGACGCCGGTGAGGAAGCCGCCCGTGGAGTGCAGAATGCCCTTCGGCTTCCCGGTGGAGCCGCTGGTGTAGAGGATAAAAAGCGGGTGGTTGGCTTCCACCGGCTCGGCCGGGCATTTGGCATCGACGTATTCCAGCTCGCGGTGCCACCAGACATCGCGGCCCTCTTCGATGTGGATTTCGTTGTGGGCGCGGCGGAAGACGATGACGCGCTCGACGGCGTGGCTGCCTTTGCTGAGCGCCTCGTCCACGTTGCGCTTGAGCGGAACGATGGCCCCCCGGCGGTAGCCGCCGTCGGCGGTGACGACGATCTTCGCGCCGCAGTCCTCCAGGCGGCCCCGGATCGACTCCGAGCTAAAGCCGCCGAAGACGACAGAATGCACCGCGCCGAGGCGGGCCGCCGCGAGCATGGCAACCGCCGCTTCCGGGATCATCGGCATGTAGATGAGCACGCGGTCCCCCTTGCCGACGCCGTTGCGCTTGAGGACGTTGGCGAACTGGCAGACCTCGCGGTGAAGCTGCTGGTAGGTGATGATGCGTTTGTCGCCTGGCTCGCCCTCGAAGATGATGGCGGCCTTGTTCCGGCGCGGGCCGTTCAGGTGGCGGTCCAGACAGTTCTCCGACGCGTTGAGTTCCCCGCCCACGAACCATTCGGCTTTCGGCTCCTCCCACTTGAGGATCTGCGTCCACGGCTTGCGCCACTGCAATTCCAACGCCACGTCCGCCCAGAATTTCTGGGGGTCTTTGACCGACTCCTGCCATTTCGCCTGGTACTCCGCCAGGCTTTTGATGCGGGCCGCTTTTGAAAATTCGGGGCTGGGGGGGAAAACGCGGTTCTCGATCAGGTGAGATTCGATGTTGTTGCTCATGGAGGCTCTTGGGGTGGATGGAATGAAAAAGGGGGTCCGGACAAGGAGTTCCTCGCACCAAGGCCGTAGGGGGGACGTGGCGTGCAGGGCGCGCGGGGGATGTCGAAGCGGAGGAAACCCGAAGCTATTTCCTTAGCAACGGATGGCGCTTCGCTCAACTCCGATTTTTTTTGGGCGGCGCGGCAGCGGGGGGCTTTAGACCTATCTGGCCGCCCGCTGCCCGCCACGGTTCACCCGCTATTTCTTCTCCGCGCCGGCGTACTGCCGCGCGGCGAAATCCCAGTCGATCACGTCCTGGAACGCCTGGACATAC
The DNA here is from genome assembly GCA_964651005.1 of uncultured Chthoniobacteraceae bacterium. Taxonomy (GTDB): domain Bacteria; phylum Verrucomicrobiota; class Verrucomicrobiia; order Chthoniobacterales; family Chthoniobacteraceae; genus DATMFV01. The sequence continues at coordinate 2,886 of CAZYVL010000126.1, forward strand.
TCGGCCCGGCGGTTCTGGTGCTTGAGGTAGTAGGCGTGCTCCCAGACATCGACGCCGACGATCGGGGTCTGCTTGTTCATGAGCGGGCTGTCCTGGTTCGCCGTGGAGACGATGGCCAGATTTCCATCCGGGTTACGGACGAGCCACGCCCAGCCGCTGCCGAAGACCTTGCCCGCCGCCGCGCCGAACTGTTTCTGAAAATCCGCGAAGCTCCCGAAGGTTTTGTCGATCGCCGCCGCGAGATCGCCGGACGGTTTGCCGCCCGGGTTTTTCTTGAGGAGCTTCCAGAAGAAGCTGTGGTTGGCGTGCCCGCCGCCCTGGTTGCGGACGGCGGTGCGGATCGCTTCGGGCACCGCGTCGAGATCGGCGAGAAGCGCGTCCACGGTTTTGGCTTTCAGCGCGGCGGGAGCGTCCTTGAGGGCTTCGTTGAGCTTCGCGACATAAGCGGCGTGGTGCTTGTCGTGGTGGATCTCCATCGTCTTGGCGTCGATGTACGGCTCCAGGGCGTCAAACCCGTAGCCGAGCGGCGGGAGGACGAACGGATAAACGCCTCCGCCTTCCGGGGCTGGGGTGGCCTCCGGTGGAGCGGCTTGCGATCGGCTCCTTCCCGGGATGGCGAGGGCTGCGCTGGCCAGCATGGCGGTTTTGATTGCTTCGCGTCGTGTCATCATAGCCTTGGATTTCGGGGTTCGAGGTTGCTTTCGGGTTTCCAATACGGCACCGCCCCGGGGAGGGGAGACAAACCCCCCATGATTCCTCCCTGGTCGTGCCCCGACTGCGGAGGATAAATCGCGGCTTCCCGCCTGGCGAGCCGGTTTTTCCCCGCTTGGGCTGTCGGGGCGCCGGGGCGGGGATGTCAGGCCCCCCGCGCCGAAATCGCCGCGAGCTGTTCCCAGAGCGACTCCAGGGACTGCGCCATCACGCGGGTTCCCGAGAGCACCGGCATGAAATTGCTGTCGCCCTCCCAACGCGGGACGATGTGGAGATGCAGATGGTCCGTCACCCCGGCCCCGGCGGCTTTGCCGAGGTTCAGGCCGACGTTGAACGCCTCCGCGCGCACCGCCTCGCGCAGCAGCCTTTGCGCATGGGCCGCCTGCTCCCAAAGCTCCAGCCGCTCGCCGTCGGTGAGGTCGGAAAGATCGGCCACTTTCCGGTAGGGCGCCGCCATCATGTGCCCCACCGCGTACGGGAAGCGGTTGAGGAGCAGAAACGTCTCCTTCCTCCGGCGCACCACCAGATGCGCCCGGTCATCGGTCGCCCGCGCCGCTTCGCCCAGGAAATCGCGCCCCCGGTCGAGGGCAAAATACTCAACGCGCCACGGCGCCCAGAGCGGCTGGAGAGGTTCGGGGAAAGACATGGGGGTGAAAGCTCGGAGAGGGAGCGGTTCGCTTCTTTCTGTTTGGTAGCGGATTTTCCAGCGTATTCCAATGGCATTCCA
>CAZYVL010000126.1:4423-6806 GCA_964651005.1 uncultured Chthoniobacteraceae bacterium
CCATTGGCATCCCATTGGCGGATTGCGCCGGATCTCCCCAGCCGCGCGTCGTTGCTCAGCGGCTCTCTTTCTCCTTTTTCAGCAACGCCGCTTTCCGCTGCACGCCCCAGCGGTAGCCGCAGAGTTTCCCGTCGTTGCGGAGAACCCGGTGGCAGGGGATCGCCACGGCGACCGGGTTGGCCCCGCAGGCTTGCGCCACGGCGCGGCAGGCGCGGGGCGCGCCGATCTGCGCGGCGATCTCCGAGTAGCTGCGCGTGCTCCCCGCCGGGATTGCGCGCAGCGCCTCCCAGACGCGTTGCTGGAAGGCCGTGCCGCGAACGTCGAGCGGCAGGCCGAAGCTGGTGCCGGGCGCCTCGACGAGGCCGACCACCTGCGCCACCACCGTTTCGTAAACGCGGTCGCCGCCGACGAGCGTGGCGCGAGGAAAACGGTCCTGGAGATTGCGGAGCAGCGCGTCCGGGTCATCGCCGAGCAGAATCGCGCAAACCCCCTTCGCGGAGGAGGCGACGAGGATCGACCCCAGCGAACACTCCCCGACGGCGAAGCGGATCGTCTCCCCCGCGCCGCCTTTGCGGAACGCCTTCGGGTGCATCCCGAGCATCGCGTCCGCGCGGCTGTAAAACCGGCTGCTGGAGCTGTAGCCGACGCGGTGGATCGCCTCCGTCACGCTTCCGCTTTGGGCGAGCGCCTCGCGCGTCCGGGCGGCGCGGAACGCGGCGGCGTAGCCTTTCGGCGTCAATCCGGTGGCAGCCTTGAAGACGCGGTGAAAATGAAAGGGGCTCATCCCCGCGCGGGCCGCGAGCGTGGTGAGGCCGGGGCCAGGACCGGTTGTTTCCGTTTCGGCTTCGAGCAGGCGGCAGGCTGCGGCGATGGCGGCGGCGTGCCGCTTGGCAAGAGGCGTTTGCGTTTGCGACGGCGACGGGGTTTGCATGGCTGGGAAAAGAATAACCCGCCCGTGGCAGAAAAAACTCCGCTTCTTGCTTTTTCCCGCGTCTTTTTGGCCGCGTCTTTTTGGCCGTTGCGTCGCCTCAGGGTTTTGGGGCGGCGGCCGGCGTCGGGGCGGTCAGCGGAAGGAACTGCTTCTGGCCCGGATCGAAGGCGAAGAGTTCGGCGGTCGCGATCTTGAAGAACCAGGCGTGGAGATGGAGCGTCTCTTCTTCCAGCCTCCGCTGCACCCCCGGGTAGCTGCGCAGGTTTTCCAACGCGAAGAGGACGTTTTCCTCCGCCGCTGCGTTCATGAGGGCTTCCGGATTATCGAGGAGATGCTTGTAGTCGCGCTGGATCACCTCCTGCACGGGCGCGGCGATTTGCAGCCATGTGCGGAGATGCGGCGTGTCCGGCTCCGGCTTGGTTTCCGCCGATTTCGGCCCCACCAGGGCGTTCATCGCGCCGCATTGGGAGTGCCCGCAGACCACCACATCGGAGACATCCAGCGCACTCATGGCAAATTCGATTGCCGCCGCCGTGGAGTTGGTGCTTCCGGTGGCGCTGGAGGGAGGGACGATGTTGCCGATGTTTTTGACGACGAAGAGGTCTCCCGGCTTCGAGTGGGTGATGAGTTCGGCAATGATGCGCGAGTCCGAACAGGTGATGAAAAGCGTATGGGGACTCTGCCCCTCGGAGGAAAGTTTCTGGAACAGCTCGCTGTAGCCTCCGAACTCGCCGGAACGGAAGCGGTGCACTCCTTCGATCAATTTCTGCATGGCCTCATCTTGAAGAGGCGCGCCGGGGTTCGTCAAAAGGATTCCCCGGTCATCGCCCCGCGCGTGCGATTGCCTTGCGCGGGTGCGGCGGCTCCGGCATCTTTGTTCTCATGGATACGATCGAACCCGGCATCACCATGCGCGAGCTTTTGGAGCGGCTTCCCGGGGCGCAGCGCGCGCTCTTTCGCCAGTATCATATCGGCGGCTGCGCGAGTTGCGGCTTCCGGCCCGAGGAGACGCTGGCGGAGGTCTGCGCCCGCAACGACGGCCTTGCGCCGGATGAGGTCATCGCCCATCTCCTCGCCAGCCACGAGGAAGACCGCAAGATGTGGATCGAGCCTTCCGAGCTGTCCGCCTTGTTGCGGGGCGGCGAGCCGCCGCGCCTCGTGGACATCCGCACCCGCGAGGAGTTCGAGGCCGCCCGCATCGAGGGGGCGGTGCTCTTCACGCAGGAGCGGATGCAGGAGATCCTCGCCTCCTGGCAGCGCGACGCGCCGTTGATCCTCCTCGATCACCTCGGGAAACGGAGTCTGGATGCCGCCGCGTTTTTCGCCGGGCACGGCTTCACCGCCGCCCGGGCGCTGCGCGGCGGCCTGGATGCCTGGAGCCAGGAGATCGACCCGGCGATCCCCCGGTACGAACTCGAAATGCCGCCGGGCGGTTCAGTCGGTTGAGTCCAT